>NZ_JBHXMA010000031.1:0-143011 GCF_042721035.1 Streptomyces sp. NPDC058464 | reverse complement strand
GCCTGGGGGCGCGACCCCGGCGGCGCTAACAAGATGTAGCGGCTTCGGTGGGGGGCGGCCCCCGTCCGGGGTGCCCGCCCCTCACGCATGTGTCACAGCCCCCGGCGCGGTGCCGGCGGAAGCGCCGCCGGCACCGGCGTCATCCCGGTCTCCTCGGCCCGCCCGAGCGTCCCGACCCGCTGCCACTGCGGCGGCTGCGGCTGGCCGCCGCCGTTCCGGGCGCTGTAGGCACCCGCGCTGTACGCGCTGTACGAGTTCCCTCCGTACGACCCCAGACCGTGCGTGCCGGTACTGAACGGGGCGGTCCCGAAGGCGACGAACCCCAGCGACTCCTCACCGCTGCGATCACCCGGCAGCGTACGGAAGCTCTTGACCCACTCCGCATAGAGCGAGTCATAGATCGGCGTGGCCGAGAGCCCGCCCGGGGCCTCCTGAGCCGCCCGGGCAGCGGGAACGGCGGAGAAGGACGGCCGGTGGGGAGGAAGGTCGTATGCGTGCACGTATGTCCAAACGACCGGATTCTTGAAGAGATGCGGCCCGTAGTTTTGCTTTTGGGGGTGCTTGCGCCCCGTAGGGGCGCGGGGAACTGCGCGACCAGCCACAAGCGGTCCGCACCCGCCAACCGGACCGCAGCCCCCTACCCCTTGGGCGTCCCTCAAACCCCCGCAAGTGGCAAGGCTGCCGCCACCAGCTTCCCGTTCGCCGCCGCCTTGTCGATCGCGTCGCGCAACAGGTCCTCCCGCGGCTGCCGCCCGATCGACCCCACCGGCGCCGCGAACATCAGCACCTGCTGGTGCTTGTTGGCGGCCGCCCGCCACCCGTCGGTCACCTGCAGCGGCTGATGCGCCTGCCACCACGCCACCGGCTGCCCGCCGGTCGGGCCCGGCTGCAGCACCGCGTGCAGCTGACCCACCGCCAGCAGCACCGACCACCCGTGCAGCACCGGCGGCACCGAGGTGAGCTCCGGCACCGGCATGAAGCCCTGCTCGATCAGGAGCGGCAGGAAGTCGTCGCCCACCCCGTCCGTGCCGGGCCGCACGATCGGCGACGTCGGCTCCACGACCAGCGCGGGGTGCAACTCCCCGGCGATCAGCACGAGTCCGCTGGTCACCCCGAGCACCGCCTGCTCGGGCACGGACTTCTGCGGCCCGCCGCCCGGCGCGCTGTCGCCGTTGATGGAGCGGACCGCCCCCTGCAGCTGCTCCTCGGTGACCTGGACGACCTGCGAGGGCAGGCACGTGGCGTGGGCGAAGGCGAGGACGGCGGTCTCGTCGCCGATGAACAGGACGGTGCTGGTGCGCTCCTGTTCGGAGTCGCCCGGGGTGCGGCAGGACGTGCAGTCGTAGCTGCCGGGGGCGTTGTCTCCGGCGAGCAGCCGGTCGGCTTCTTCGTCGCCGATCTCGGCGCGTACCTCGTCGCTGACGTCGAGCATGCGCGGCACGGTGGCTCCCTCGGGATGCGGTGCGTGTAGGCCCGGGTGGCTCCCGGTCCGTGAGCCCCCGGGGTCGCGGGCTCATGAAGAAGACAACGGGTGATCTGTGGTGGGGGTCACGCATTGGGGGGATCGGGATCGAACCATCCGCTGCGCAGGGTCACGCCTCGTGCGGAATCCGGCACTCCCCGTCAACTCTGCGCAAGCCAAAGGAGTTTGACGCGGTGAAGTGAATCACAGATCCGTCGAACCCATGGTCGACAAATACCGAAATCAGGGAATGTAGTGGGTGGCCGAAAATCGCTGCTACTCACGGTAACATCGAACTGGCCTGGCCTGACAGTGAGTTGGTTGATTTCGGACGTTCCCGATCTCTAGATTCCTCCGCCGTGTGCAACGAGCACCGCTCGGGTACGTCCGCCGGCCACAGCAGGCAGAGCACCACCGCAGCACCGGCCGCGGCGGACGGGGCGAGCGCGAGGAACCGCGTCCATCACGCGGGGACCGCGTCCCGCCTGGGGGACCCCGGGTATGTGGAGAGGGAAATACATGTCCGAGTGTGCCGATACCACCCGTGAGACCGTCGCCGCCAAGAACGGCTCCCGCAAGGGCCGTACGACAGCCGCCCTGGCCGGAGCGGCGCTGCTCGCCCCGCTGGGCCTGCTGGCGGCCACCGGCAACGCCGCGGCGGCGGACAACGGAGTGTGGGACCGCATCGCCCAGTGCGAGAGCGGCGGCAACTGGCACATCAACACCGGCAACGGCTACTACGGCGGACTCCAGTTCTCCGCCTCCACCTGGCGCGCGTACGGCGGCTCCGCCTACGCGACGACGGCCGACCAGGCCTCCAGGGAAGCGCAGATCGCCGTCGCCACCAAGGTCCAGCACGCCCAGGGCTGGAACGCGTGGCCGGTCTGCTCGGCGCGGGCCGGGGCGACCGGTTCGGCGCCCGAGAGCGCCTCGGTGACCACGAAGAGCACCACGGAGTCGGCGACGAAGCCGTCGCAGTCGTCCAAGTCGTCGACCACGTCGACCACCCGGAAGTCGACCCCTGCGGCGAAGACCCCGCAGCGCTCGGCGGACCGTACCGGCCGCACCTCGTCCGGCGGCGACTACACCGTCCGCAAGGGCGACACCCTGAGCGAGATCGCCGAGCGGCACGGCACCACCTGGCAGCGCCTCTACGCCGCCAACAAGGCCGTCATCGGCGACGACCCGAACCTGATCGTGCCCGGGCAGCGCCTCGCGCTCTGACGCGAACCCCCGCCCCGCACCGCCATGCCCCGCCCGGCCCGACCGGGCGGGGCCCGGTGCGCTTTGGGGGCATGTACATGCTTTGAATGAGGCGCGCGCGTGCTGATGTGAGGCTGATTCATGTGAGGACGGCACACTTCGAGTTCACGCTGCCGCAACCTCGTCCCTACCCGCGAGGTACGGGGGTTCTGTGCCGGAGCGGTGAATCTCTTATGCGGTGTCAGCTTCGGCGCGGACCGGCGGAATCGGAATGGAATGCAGGCGCCGGAGCACCCCGGATCCCCGCTCCCGGTTCTTTCCGGCGGCTTTTCGGAAGACCGTACCGGCATCGGGGAATTGCGCTCGAATGCGCCAGGAAGGCGCATGGAACCGCTCGTACGTGTGACGGAGTTCGACCGAAACGCGTGTCGTGGTTCTGTGACAGAAGTGTGACCGGGGACAGACGTGCGACTTCGGCTTCCGTCTCCGCCGGAAGCGGCCTAGCGTGGGCCGCATGGCACCGGACACCGCTCCGCCGACGGAGCCCCAGGACAGCCCGCAAGGGTACGTAGGCCTCGACGCGGGCGACGCGGAACGCTTCGCCCGGCAACGGGGGTGGACGACGGTGCGCTCGCTGCCGCCGGGAGCGATCATCACCATGGAGTACCGGACGGGGCGGCTCAACTTCGAGGTACGCGACGGCGTCGTGGCGCGCGCCTGGAAGGGCTGACCGCACGACGGCGAAGGCCCCGGTTCCCGCAGTGGGGAACCGGGGCCTTCGCCGTGCGGGGGCGGTCGTGCGTACCAGGACCCCGCTGTCGCGTCCGTACGGCCGTCAGCCGCCCGTCACCGGGCGGGCCGCCTGGGCGGCGGTGCCGCGCGGCTGCCGCTCGGGGTGCGGCGGGCGGCGGCTGCCCGCCGGGGTGACCGGGGTGCGCTCCGAGCGGGGGGTGTGCGGGCCGGGTGCCAGATGGATCGGGGCCCTGGGGGCGCGGGCCAGGGAGACCGGCTCGCGTTCCGGCGCCGTCTGCTCGACGGGCGCCGGACGCGGCTTGAGGACCACGGGCACCGGGACCGGGGCGGGCACCGTGCTGCCGCGGCGGGCGCGCCAGCGGTCGCGCAGGTCGAAGAGCGAGGTCTCGGCGCGGGCGATGAAGGGCTCGCACCAGGGCAGCGCCAGCAGGATCAGCAGCCCCGCGGCCCAGCCCAGCAACACGTCGCTCAGCCAGTGCGTACCGAGGTAGACGGTGGACATGCCGACGCCGAGGGAGGTGACCGCCGAGGCGGCGGAGAGCCAGCGGCGGGCTCTCGGGGTGGAGGCCAGATATGCCAGAATTCCCCAGGTCACCACCGCGTTGGCGGTGTGTCCGCTGGGGAATATATCGCCGCCCAGGCCCATCTCGTTCGAGCCGATGACGGTCGCGTAGTGCGGTCCGAGGCGTCCCATGCCGAGCTTGGCGGCACCGACCGTGATGTTGAGCAGCAGCAGGGAGGCGCCGAGCGTCAGCATCGGGCGCAGGGTGTGCTGTCGCCACGAGCGCCAGCCCAGCCAGGCGGCGACCATCACGGCGGTCGGGCCGCGCTGGCCGAGGACCACGTAGTAGTCGACGAACCAGTGGATTCCCGACCACTGCTGGTACGGCCGGAAGAACATGACCTGCCAGTCGAGCCGGACCAGCCACGACGTGATCACGACGGCCCACACGATCGCCAGGTAGAAGGCGAGGGTCGCGGTGAACAACACGACCCGGTGCCGGCTCATCTTCGGCACATCAATGTGGGCCGGCCGTTCCGGCTCACGGTCCAGCCTGGCGAACACCCGGTCCAGACGGGTGAGGTTTCGTTCGGTACGCACCCAATCGACGTTACAGCGAGTGAGCTCTGTTCCCGGTCGAAACTGCGGCTTTGTGATGACGATGTGATGTGGGAAACCTCTCAGGAGGCCTCCGAATTCTAAGGATTCCGTAATCCTCGGCGGGTCCGTCCTTCAATTCCTTTGATCATGCCGGGTCGCCGTTTTATGGCACTTATGAATTCGTTAACCAAAGCATGGGGTGGAATTCTCCGGCTGCTCATCGGAGCCGCCGAAATGATCATGGAGGTCCGGAGCCGTTCAGCCAGAACGCGCCATAGATCGCCGAGGCCACCGCCACACCCGCCGTGACCAGCGCCGATCTGTCGGTGCGTAGCCGGGCGAGGGCCTGGGCGAGCGGCAGCAGCAGCGGGAAGGCCGGCAGCAGCAGCCGCGGCTTGGACCCGAAGTAGCTCGACGCGCACAGCGCGAGCGCGAGGACGACACCCGTGTAGACCAGCAGGGGGAGTGGTTGCCGCCGGCGGACGCCGATCACGTAGAGCCACAGCAGGAGGCCGACACCGAGGATCAAACCCGCTCCGGCGAGAGCGGACGGAAATGACGTGAACTTGTCGGCCACGAAGCGTGCGAACGCATAGCCGCCGTCGAAGCCGTTACGCCAGCCCGCCTGGACGTCCAGGTAGCCCAGCGGGCCCCTGCCGGTGTGGTGGCCGACCCACAGGACATAGGCGGCGGCGCCGACCGGGGCGAGGAGCATGCCGAGCGCGCGACGCCAGGGCGGGGTACCGGTGATGGCGACGTGGGGGGCGCGTGACGCGTGTGGTGCACCGGTTGTCTGCGGGATGCGCCGGGCGCGGGCGGCGCTGGACACCTCGGGGGCGCGTTCGTCATCCCACGCGCCGCCCGGCCGATCTGCACCACCGTCCCGCGCGCCGCTGCTGCGATCCCGCACGAACGAGACCACCCCCGCCGTCCACACCGCCGCCACCACGGCGAGCCCCACCGGCCGGGTCAGCCCCGCCAGCGCGGCCAGCGCCCCGGCGGTCACCCAGCGGCCGGTCAGCACGGCGTACAGCGACCAGGCGGCCAGCGCGGTGAACAGCGACTCGCTGTACGCCATCGACTGCACGATCCCCACGGGCAGTACGGCCCACAGCAGCACCGCGCAGACCCCCACCCGTGGGCCGTACACGACGTCCGTGACCGCGAAGATCCCCCAGGCCGCCGCCAGCGAGGCGAGCAGGCTCACCGCGAACCCGGCGTCGGCGTACGACAGGGGCGCGAGCGCGTGCAGCAGGCGCTCCAACCAGGGCAGCAGCGGGAAGAAGGCCAGGTTGGAGTGGACGTCGCCGTTCGGCAGCCGTACCTCGTAGCCGTAGCCCAGTTCGGCGACCCGCGTGTACCACAGCGAGTCCCAGCGCGCCGTCAACAAGGTGTAGGCGCTCTTGCCGCGCGCCGCGCTCCATCCGGCCAGCACGACCAGGCCGAGGGCGCGTACGGCCACGTACCCGAGCAGGGCCGGCGCCGCCCGGCGCAGGGCCGGGGCGCGCGGTACCGCCATGGGTGCTTCAAGATCGGTCACGGGCTCGATTATCGACGGGACGCGGAACCGTCGGGTTCGCGCGGGCGTGATGCGGAGCGGGGACCGGGGCCGGGCCGTGGCGTACGCCACATGAGTTCTCCCGAGAGTGTGAGAGGTCCGCCACGTGCCCCCGGAACGAACTCGCGTACGCTGACGTGTCACTCGCGTTCGTATACGCGGGCCGGAGACCCCGCTCCTCTCCGGCCGTACGACGGGGCGTCCCCACCCCGCCCGTCCGCCGCACGCGAGGGACCATCTGGGAGGTACGTACATGTCCGGGACGACCACGGCCGCCGTACGTCCGCGCCGCCGTGCGGTGTCCGGGACCGGTGCCGGTGCCAACCGCTGGGTCGTCCTCGTCGTCCTCTGCGTCAGCCTGCTGCTGGTCGCCCTCGACGCGACCGTGCTGCACGTCGCGGTGCCCGCCGTCACCGAGGACCTCAAGCCCGGCGCGATGGAGCTGCTCTGGATCGTCGACGTCTACCCGCTGGTCTGCGCCTCGCTGCTGATCCTGTTCGGCACGCTCGGCGACCGGGTGGGCCGGCGCCGAGTCCTGCTCCTCGGCTACGCCCTGTTCGGCATCGCCTCCGCGGCGGCCGCCCTCGCGCCGAGCGCGGCGGCACTGATCGGGGCCCGGGCGCTGCTCGGCGTGGGCGGCGCGATGATCATGCCGGCCACCCTCTCCATCCTCCGGCAGGTCTTCCCCGACCGCCGTGAACGGGCCCTCGCCATCGGCATCTGGAGCGCGGTGGCGGCGGTCGGCGCGGCCGTCGGCCCCCTCCTCGGCGGCTTCCTCCTCGAACACTTCTGGTGGGGCTCCGTCTTCCTGGTCAACATCCCGCTGATGCTGGTCAGCCTCCCGGTGGGACGCCTCTTCCTCCCCGAGTCGCGCGGTGACCGCGACGGCCCCTGGGACGTGGTCGGCGCGCTGATGGCGGCGGTCGGCCTGTTCGGCGTGGTGTTCGCCGTGAAGCGTCTCGGCGGCGGCGAACCGGCGGGCAGCGCGCTGACGGTGGCGCCGCTGGTGCTGGGCGCGCTGCTCCTGGTCCTCTTCGTACGACGGCAGCGGCGGCGGGCGTTCCCGCTGGTGGACCTGAGGATGTTCGCGCGGCCGGCGTTCAGCACGGCGGTCGGCTGCATCGTGCTCGCGATGCTCGCGCTGGTGGGCCTCGAACTCATCGCCGCGCAGTACCTGCAACTGGTGCTGGGCCTGTCCCCGTTGCAGACCGGGCTACGACTGCTGCCGCTGACGCTCGCCGCGATGGCGGCGGGGCTGGCCGGGGCGCGGATGCTGCGACGCTTCGGGCCGCGCCGGATGGTGTGCTTCGGCTTCTGCCTGACCGCGGCGGCGGTGCTCACGCTGACGGCGATGGGCGGGGCGGACAACGCGGGCCTGCTGCTCTTCGGTTTCCTGCTGCTCGGCTTCGGCCTGGAGACCACGCTCTTCGGGGCGTACGAGTCGATGCTGAGCGAGGCGCCGGCGGCGCAGGCCGGCGGGGCGGCGGCGATCGGCGAGACGTCGTACCAGCTGGGGGCGGGGATCGGGATCGCGCTCCTCGGCAGCGTGATGAACGCGGCGTACGCGCCGGGGCTGGCCGACGTGCCGGGCGTACCGGCGTCGGCATCCGCGTCGGCGGGGCATTCGCTGGGCGAGGCGTACCAGGTCGCCGGCCGGCTGGGCGGGTCGGCCGGGTCGGCGTTGCGCCGGGCGGCGCGGGACTCCTACGTGCACGGTCTGCATGTGACGTTGCTGGTGAGCGCGGGGCTGTTGCTGCTGGGGGCGGTGATGGCGCTGCGGTTGCCGCGCATCATGCAGTGCGAGGAGACGGCCCCGGTGGAGGTCCCGGCCCCTCGCGAACCACAGAGGTCCCGCGTCTCGGCGTAGCCCTGCGGGGTGGGTGGGCCGACGTGTGGGAGTGCTTCGCGGTCGGCGGGTGCGGGCCAGAACCTTCTCCCACCCGCGCACCGCCCGTGCGGGTGGGGGGAGGGGTGGGCCGACTTGTGGGGGTGGCCCGTCGTTGGCGGGTGCGGGCCGGAACCTTCTCCCACCCACGCACCGCCCGTGCGGGTGGGGGGAGGGGTGGGCCGGCCTGCGGGGGTGCTTCGTCGTCGGCGGGTGCGGGCCGGTGCGGGTGACTGGACGAACGGCGGGCTCAACGTATTCCCTGCCGTCTGCCGTCTGCCGTCTGCCGTCTGCCGTCCGTTATTTGATTCCTCCCCGCGATCCGCCTGCCGCCGACGGCGCCGTACCCCCGCTGGTCGGCCCACCCATCCTCCGACTCGCACGGGTGGTGCGTGGGTGGGAAGGCAGGGCAGACTGCGCGTAACCTGTTGTAACTAGCGGTGCTAGTTTTTGGGAGGGTTCTGATGTCCGCGTCCGTGAAGTTGCCTCCGTTCGATGCCGGTGACCCGCTCGGTATCGACGATCTCCTGGAGCCGGAGGATCTCGCCGTACGGGAGACCGTGCGGAGCTGGGCGGCGGACCGGGTGCTGCCGTTCGTCGCCGAGTGGTACGAGAGCGGGGAGCTGCCCGGGATCAGGGAGCTCGCCAAGGAGCTCGGGTCGATCGGGGCGCTCGGGATGTCGCTCGACGGGTACGGGTGCGCCGGGGCGTCAGCCGTGCAGTACGGGCTCGCCTGTCTGGAGCTGGAGGCCGCCGACTCCGGCATTCGGTCGCTCGTGTCCGTGCAGGGGTCGCTCGCCATGTACGCGATCCATCGGTTCGGGAGCGAGGAGCAGAAGCAGCGCTGGCTGCCGGGCATGGCCGCCGGTGATGTGATCGGCTGCTTCGGGCTGACCGAGCCTGATCACGGCTCCGACCCCGCCGCCATGCGGACCCACGCCCGGCGCGACGCCGGCGGCGACTGGGTGCTGAGCGGGCGGAAGATGTGGATCACCAACGGTTCGGTGGCGGGCGTCGCCGTCGTGTGGGCGCAGACGGAGAACGGGATCCGCGGGTTCGTCGTGCCCACCGACACCCCCGGGTTCTCGGCGCCGGAGATCAAGCACAAGTGGTCGCTGCGGGCGAGCGTCACCAGTGAGCTGGTGCTGGACGACGTGCGGCTGCCGGCTGATGCCGTACTGCCGGAGGTCACCGGGCTCAAGGGGCCGCTCAGCTGCCTGTCGCACGCCCGGTACGGGATCGTGTGGGGTGCCATGGGTGCCGCGCGTACCTGCTTCGAGGCCGCCGTCGACTACGCGAAGTCGCGGGAGCAGTTCGGTCGGCCCATCGGCGGCTTCCAGCTCACCCAGGCCAAACTCGCCGACATGGCGGTCGAACTGCACAAGGGGATCCTGCTCGCCCATCACCTGGGGCGGCGGATGGATGCCGGTCGCCTGCGTCCCGAGCAGGTCAGCTTCGGCAAGCTCAACAACGTACGGGAGGCCATCGAGATCTGCCGTACGGCTCGGACGATCCTCGGGGCGAACGGGATCTCGCTGGAGTACCCCGTCATGCGGCACGCGACCAACCTCGAATCGGTGCTCACCTACGAGGGCACCGTCGAGATGCACCAGCTGGTGCTGGGCAAGGCACTCACCGGGCTCGACGCCTTCCGGTGAACCCCGCGCGGGGCAGGGCCGGTGAGCGGCCCTGCCTCAGCTCTGGTTGAAGAAGCCGTCCTCCCGGCGCCTGGCCGGCTCACCGCTGACGATCTCGGTGTTCGCGGGGGTCAGCAGGAAGACCCGGTTGGCGACCCGCTCGATGGTGCCGCGCAGACCGAAGGTCAGCCCGGCCGCGAAGTCGACGACGCGCTTGGCGTCGCCCGGCTCCATGGCCGTGAGGTTCACGATGACCGGCACACCCTCACGGAACAGCTCGCCGATCGCGCGGGCGTCCCGGAAGCTGTCCGGGGTGACCGTGCCGATCCGGCGGCCCTTCTCCTCGGCGGTGTCCGAGGCCACCTTGACCCGGGGGTCGGTGACCCACGCGTCCCCGGGCTGCTCGGTCCCTTCGGAGTAGTCGTCGTCGTAGTAGCGCTCGTCGTCGTTGTCGTCGACGAGGCCAAGCCAGGCACTCGCCTTGCGTACCGATCCCATGGACGCCTCCTCTCACAGCGGTCCTTCTTGCTTCCGCATCCCTATGCTCGTCCATGATGCGGATGGTGCGCCAAGTGGATAGACGCCGCACGGGGGGTTTGTGACGGTACTGGTGCAGAGCCCGTACGTCGAGAGCCCAGATGTGCCAAGGGCCCTGACTCACAGGTCTGCTGACTGAGAGTGAAATATGATTGTTTCCGGCGGGCGGGTGATGAACCGTGCGTCCGGGTGAACAGGGCGAGGCGGTTCGGGGTGTCTCCGAGACGTCGCCGGGGCGTCGTCGTGGTGGTCGGGTCGTGCGGGCGTTCGGTGCGGTGGCGGGGAGAAGGGCCTGGTGGGCGGCGTACTTGCGCGGCCGGGGACGTGGTCGGGGCGCGGTCGGCCGGGGCTGGGCCGGGCTCGCCGGGGCGATCGCGGGCGGTCCCGGGCGGGGTGTCGTGGCCACAACAGGCTCCGGCGACCGGCTCTGACAGTGGCTCAGGGGTCGAGGCGCGCCCGGGGCGACCGATGGCGTCAACCGGCGTGCGGGTCCGTCACCGTATACGGAATCGGGGTGCCGGGGCGGTCGCCTCGGCATTCGCCTTGATCCTGTTTCCGCGACGTAAAACAAAAACATGATCGGGTGACCGCTGCCCGGAGAGGTTCGTTGGCCGGAGCGCAGAACCATTTCTGCCCCGGTTCTGCGCATCCATCAACTCGCCTCATGATTAAGGCACTTCCGTGCAAGCAGCCACCATTCGCACCAGGCTCCTGAGGATTCTGGTCCTGGCCCTCGCCGTCCTGCTGACGCTGCTGGGCGTCGCGGCCGCCGGACAGATCTCCGCCTATCGCAACGCCTCCGCCACCGCGGACAACGCCCGGCTGGAGATCACGCTTCAGGGCCTGATCCACGAACTCCAGAAGGAACGCGGTCTCACCACCGGTTACGTCGGCGGTGTCAAGGAGTTCGCGGGCAAGCTGCCCGCGCAGCGCAAGGCCACCGACACCGCCCGCGACCGGCTCGGCCAGGCGCTCCGGGGCCGTTCCGACGCGGCCGCCGGCTCGGTGCGCGAGTCCCTCGGACGGCTCGACGGACTCGCCGGGATCCGCAAGCACGCGGACGACCACACCGGCGTGGTGAAGGACACCTTCGACTACTTCACCACCACCATCACCGTCCTCGACCGGCTCGACCTGGGCATCGGCGACGTCCACGACGCCACCCTGCGCGACGCCTACCAGGCGCTGCAGATCCTCGGCAACGCCAAGGAGTTCACCGGCGAGGAGCGCGCCATCGTGCTCGGCTCGGTGCGCGCCGGACAGTTCCAGGACGACGACTACAGCCGGTTCATGGAGATCCGGGCCGGCCGCCTCGCCGCCCTCGACGCCTTCCCGCGCTCGGCCACCGACGCCCAGCAGCGCCGCCTCGACGCGGCCATGACCACCCCGGACGCCGAGCGCGCACTGGCGTACGAGGACACCGCGGTCAAGGGCGGCGGGAAGCTGAAGTGGAACGACATCCCGCCCATGCAGTGGTGGGACGCGATGACCGCCACCATCAACGGGCTGCGCGACGTCCAGGTCTCGCTCGGCACCGACGTCGAGAACCGGGCCTCCGCCCTGGAGGGCACCGCCCAGCGCGGTCTGCTGCTCTTCCTGCTGCTCGCGCTCGGCACCGTCGCCGCGCTCGGCGCGCTCGCCCTCGACTGTGTACGGTCCGTCTCCGCGCCGCTCGCCGAACTCGCCCAGCAGGCCCGCGAGGTCGCCGGGGAACGGCTGCCGAAGGCCGTCTCCGCCGTCCAGGACGGCTCCTCGGGCGAGCACCCCGAACCGCCGGCCCCGCTCGCCGTCTCCGGCCGGGCCGGTGCCGAGGTCAAGGAGGTCGCCGAGGCCTTCGACCGGGTGCAGCAGGCCGCCTACGACCTCGCCACCGAGCAGGCCGTGCTGCGCCGCAACACCACCGACTCGCTGGTCAGCCTCGGCCGCCGCAACCAGAACCTGGTGCGCCGGCAGATCAGCTTCATCAACAGGCTGGAGCACGAGGACGCCGACCCCGCGACCCTCGCCAACCTCTTCGAACTGGACCACCTCGCCACCCGGATGCGCCGCAACGCCGAGAGCCTGCTCGTCCTCGCCGGGGAGTCCAGCCCCCGGCCCTGGTCCACCCCGCTGTCCATCACGGACGTGCTGCGCGCCTCCCTCGCGGAGGTCGAGGAGTACCGCCGGGTCACCCTGCGGCGGGTCGAGCCGGCTCACCTGAACGGCTCGGTCGTCGCCGAGATCGCCCATCTCCTCGCCGAGCTGATCGAGAACGCGCTGAGCTTCTCGCCGCCGGACTCGGACGTGGAGATCGAGGGCCGCCGCACCAGCGCCGGCTATCTGGTCGCCATCGTCGACCACGGCCTCGGCATGAACGCCCAGGCGATCGCCGAGGCCAACGTACGGCTCTCCGGCACCGCCAGCTTCATGGCCGAACCCACCCGGTTCCTCGGCCACTTCGTGGTCGGCGCGCTCGCCCGCAAGTGCGGGATCGAGGTACGGCTGGGGGAGGCGCCCGCCGCCGGCGTGGTCGCCCGGGTGCTGGTCCCGGTCAACCTGCTCACGGAGGCGACGGCGACCCCGAAGCAGGCGGCTGCCGCCGAACCGGCCACGGCTGTACCGGCCGTCGTACCGGCCCCGCGCAAGGAGCCCGACGAGACGCGGCTCGTCTCCGTCGCCGCCGAGGCCAGGCCCGAGCAGCCGCAGCCGCAGTCGCAGCCCCAGAAGAAGGGCGCCTCGGCCGCCCGGACCCGCAACGGGCTCGTGAAGCGGCCCCAGCGCAGCGCGATCTCGGAGGCCGTCAGCGAGACGGACCGGCCCAGCCGCCCGGCGCCAGCAGAACGCACCCCCGACCGCAGCCCCGAGGAGGTCTCCGGGATGCTCGCCACCCTGCGCAGCGCCCACATGCGGGGCGGGATCAGCGTGGAGAAGGAGAAGGAGAAGGAGAAGCAGAAGGAGAAAGAGCAGGTGCAGGCGTCCGAGGCGGCGCGCACCGAGGAGGACGGCGAGTGACCACCGTCGACACCCCCAGCGACTCGCGCACCTTCAACTGGCTGCTCGCGAACTTCGTCAGGTCCACCGACGGGGTGCGGGACGCGGTCGCCGTCTCCTCCGACGGGCTGCTGATCGCCGTCTCGGACGGGCTCGGGCGCACCGAGGCCGACCATCTCGCGGCGATCGTGTCGGGACTCTCGTCGCTCGCGCGCAGCGCGTCCAAGCGGTACAGCTTCGACGGGGTCAAGCTCATCATGATCGAGATGGGGCGCGGCTTCCTGCTGGTCTCCGCGATCCGGGACGGCAGCTGCCTCGGCGTCCTCGCCGACTCCAGCGGCGAACTGGGTCTCGTCGGCTACGAGATGGCGGTGCTCGCGGAGCGGGCCGGTGACCTGCTGACACCGACGCTCATCGCCGATCTGCGGCAGGCGTTGCCACGATGAGTGCGCGGGAGCCCACCGAGTCTGCCGAGCCCGTCGACGACACCTCCTTCGTACGGCCGTTCATCATCACCGGCGGGCGGGCCGAGCCGCTGCAGACCGATCTGCGACTGGAGACGCTGGTGGTGGCCGTGGGCGAGCCGGACGAGTCGATCACGTTCGAACGCCGGCACATCGTGGCGGTGTGCGCACAGCCGACGACGGTCGCCGAGGTGGCGCACCGGGTCGGCGTACCCCTCGGAGTCGCCAAGGTGCTGATCTCCGATCTCGTCGTCGCCGGGCAGCTCGCCTGCCGGCAACCCGCGGAGCTGCCGCTCCAGCTGCTCGAAAGGATCAGGGACCATGTCCGGGCGCTCTGACAGGGTCGTGCCGCTCGCCGTGAAGATCGTGGTGAGCGGGGGACTCGGGGTCGGCAAGACGACGTTCATCGGGGCGATCTCGGAGATCGAGCCGCTGGACACGGAGGCGGCGATCACCCAGGTGTCGGTCGGCGTCGACTCGCTCGCCGGCGTCGAGTCCAAGACCACGACGACCGTGGCGCTCGACTTCGGCCGGATCACGCTGGATCCGTCCATCGCGCTGTACCTGTTCGGGACGCCCGGGCAGGACCGGTTCTCGTTCCTGTGGGACGACCTGGTGGAGGGAGCGCTGGGCACGGTGGTCCTCGCGGACACCCGCCGGATCGAGGACTGCTTTCCCGCCGTCGACTACTTCGAGGCCCACGGGGCGCCCTTCGTCCTCGCCGTGAACCGCTTCGACGGCGCCGAGCGGTTCGAACTGGAGGAGGTCCGGGAGGCGTTGGGGTTGGGGGCCGAGGTGCCGGTGCTGGAGTGCGATGCGCGGGAGCGGGGGTCGGTGCGGGATGTGCTGGGCGCGCTGATGGACCGGGTGATCGGGGTGAGGTCCGTACCCAGGAGGAGGGTGATGGCTGTGCGCTAGTCGCCGTGGGGGGCGCGGGTTGTGCGGCGCGTGCGGATTGTGGGTGGTTGCTCGCGCAGTTCCCCGCGCCCCTTTGGGGGCGCGTGAGCTGGGCGTCTGTTGTGAGGGAGGGGGTGCGTGTGAAGGCGGAGGGAGAACGCGAGGAGTCCCCGCTGTCCGCGGGGCGCGCAGGGGGTCAGCTCAACAGGAACAGGACCACACGCGACCGAGGTCGATGTGGGAGCGCTTGACCAGCCACTGCTGTGGATGCATGGGCCAAGTGGAACAGGTCTCCGGTTTTCCGTCAACTGAGCTGAGACGCGCTGCCCACACTCTGGACGCCCTTGACAACGAGGGGAAACGGCCCCGTAGAGTCGACGGACGGCCCTGCTGAGGGGCTCGGCCGTAAGAGCGCCGCAGCGCGGCGCTCCGTGTGAAGGCACCCGCACCACCGTGTGCGTGTCCACCGTGTTCGCTTGATCCGCCACGGAGCCTTCGCATGTCTTCCGAGACCCTCGTCAGAACCCCCACTCCCACCTTCACCGCTCCCGCCTTCGGCATACCCGGGCCCGCGGCCGACCGCTTCACCTCGGCCGACCGACTCACCTCCGAGGCCGCCCGATGAGGCCACAGCTGGTGATCGTGGGGGCCGGGCCGCGGGGGACCGGTCTCCTGGAGCGGATCGCCGCCAACGCGCCCGAGCTGTACGCCGGTTCGGGCCTCGACATCCATCTGGTCGACCCGCATCCGCCGGGCGCCGGACGCATCTGGCGGGCCGCCCAGTCGCCGCTGCTGTGGATGAACTCGCACGCCGAGGACGTCACCATGTTCACGGACGAGTCGGTGCGGATGGCCGGGCCGGTGCGGGAGGGCCCCACCCTGCACGAGTGGGCGGGCCTGGACGGCCGTACCTTCGCCGACCGGCAGATCCAGGGCCGCTATCTGCGGCACGTCCACGACCGGGCCGTCGCCGACCTCCCGGACGGCGTCACCGTCCACCACCACCCGCGCCGTGCGCTGCGGGTGAGCGGGCCGCGCGAGGGGCGCCAGCAGGTCTGGCTGGAGGGCCGGCCGCGTCCGCTCCTCGCCGACCTCGTCGTCCTCGCCCTCGGTCACCTGGACGCCGAACTCGACCCGGAACAGGCCGCGTTGGCCGCGTACGCCGACGCGCACGGCCTGCTCCACCTGCCGCCCGACTTCACCGCCGACAGCGACCTGTCCGCACTGCGGCCCGGCGAACCGGTGCTCGTGCGCGGGTTCGGGCTCGCCTTCGTCGACCTGATGGTGCTGCTCACCGAGGGGCGGGGCGGACGCCACGACGGCGACACCTACGTGCCGTCCGGGCAGGAGCCGGTGCTGTACGTCGGGTCGCGGCGCGGAGTGCCGTACCACTCGAAGATCGGGTACGACTGGACCGGCGAACGCCCGCCGCTGCCCCGGTTCCTCGGGCCCGCCGAGATCGACGAACTGCTCGCCCGGCCCGGCGGCTACGACTTCCGGCGGGACGTGTGGCCGCTGGTGGCGAAGGAGCTGGGCTTCGCCCACTACCACCGGCTGTTCACCGTCCATCCCGAGCGGACGGCCGTCGCCTGGCCGGACTTCGAGGAGAAGTACGCCGCGGCCGAGGGCGACGCCGAGGTGCGGGCGCTGGTGGCGGCCGCCGTACCGGATCCCGCCGACCGGCTCGATCTCGCGGCGCTGGACCACCCGCTGGACGGGGTGCGGTACGGATCGCACGAGGAGTTCCAGGAAGGGCTGCGCGGCTACATCGAGGCGGACCTGGACCGGCGTCACGATCCCGGGTACAGCGCCGACCTGGCGGTGTTCCTCGGACTGCTCTCCGTCTACGGGCAGTTGGTGCGGCTCGGCGACATCGGGCCCTGGTGGCACGGGTTCTTCAGCTATCTCGCCTCCGGGCCGCCCGGCCCCCGGCTGCGGCAGATGCTCGCGCTGTCCCGGGCCGGGGTGCTGCGGTTCGTCGGCGCCGGGATGACGGTGACGGCGGCGGACGGGGTGTTTTGGGCCTCCGCCGACACCGTGCCCGGGTTCTCCGTCGAGGCGCGGGCCCTTGTCGAGGCGCGGCTGCCCGAACCGACCGTGGGGCGCGCCCGGGACCCGCTGCTGCGCGAGCTGCACGCCGGCGAGGCCGCCGAGACACCCGACGGGCTGCTCAGGGTGGACCCCGCCGACGGGCGGATCCTCGACGGGGGCGGGCGGCCGCACCCCCGGCGGTTCGCGCTCGGGCCGTTCACGAACGGCCGTACGCCCGGGGCGTTCACCCGGCCGCGCACCGGAGGACCCGCGTTCCGCCAGAACGACGCCACGGCACGCGCGGCACTGGCCTTCCTGGCCGACCTCGCGGGCGGGGCCGCCGCGGAGCCCGGTCATGGCTGAGTGCCGGTGCGGCGAGCCGGGCGGCCACCGCCTCGGAAGGTGTTCCAGCGCTGTGGAGAAGGGATTGCGGCGGCTTGTGTGAAACGGGTGTCTTACAGGGAGCACAGGGAGGTTCGTGGTGATGAGCGGCTCGTACGGCCGGGGGCTGCTGCATCTGGCCGCCGCCGTGGACCAGGCCGGGGTGTTCGAGGCGGAGCGCTACGTCGAGCTGGTGCGGCTCGCCGAGAGCGGGGGACTGGACTTCGTGACGCTCGACGGCCGGTTCGGGTGGCCGGAGACCGACGCGCTCACCGTGCTGGCGCAGGTGGCCCCGGCCACCCGGCGGATCGGGCTGGTGCCGATGACGACCGCCCCCGAGGCCGCCGTCGCCCACCTCGACCGGGTCAGCCGGGGCCGGGCCGGCCGGTGGAGCGAGGACCCGGGGCCCGCGCCGGAGCAGCCGGTTCGAGTGGCCGACGCCACCGAGCCCGCCGCCCGGCAGGCCGCCGCCCGGTACGCCGATGTCGCACTGGTGCGGGCCGCGAGCTCCGCGCAGGCCGCCGCCGTACGGGAGGAACTGCGGACGCACGCACGGGAGTCCGGGCGGGATCCGGAGGCACTGCGGGTGCTGGTGAGCCTGGTGGTGGACCTGGGCGACGGGGAGCGCGCGGCCGAGCCGGGGCACGGTGGCGGCGGGCCCCGGCAGACCGTGCAGGGGCCGCTGTACCGGGGTGGCCCGGTGGATCTGGCGGAGCTGGTCGCGGGCTGGCACGGTGAGGGTGCCACCGACGGCTTCCACCTGGTCCCGGCCGAACCGCGCCGCGACCTGGAACGGCTGGTCAACGGCACCGTCGCGCTCCTCCAGCACCGCGGCCTGTTCCGCACCTTCTACCCGGGCAGCACCCTGCGCGAGCACCTGGGCCTCGCCCGGCCGGCCGGGCAACTCGCGGCGCCCTGAAATACCCCGCGCTCTCCGGCCGTTGGGGACGGACCGAGCGCATGTGAGAGAGACATGACGTGAGCCGCCGCGCGAGTCGTCGCGAGTCGTCGCGGGCCATGACGTCATGACGCAAGCCACGGAAGGACTGATCGTATGAACGCGGACGCGTCCGGGGACTGGAAGCGCTGGCACGAACACCGCGAGGAGACGGTGTCGGCGCCGTACGGTCCGCTCGCGCTGGTCGGCAGCCACTGGATCGAGGACCATCCGGACGGCCGGCTCCCGGCCCTCCCCGGGATCTGGGCCGTCGACGGGGACGGCGTCCGGCTCACCGCGACGGCGGCCGACGGCCTGGCCCTGGACGGCGAGCCCTTCGCCGGCGAGGTCCGGCTCGCCGCCGACCGGGAACCGTCGGCCCGGGTCACGCTCGGCGAGCGCCGGCTGGTCGTGCTGGTCCGCGAGGGTGTCTGGGGCGTACGTGAGTACGACCCGGCCGCCGCGACCCGCAGCGCCTTCCGGGGCATCGACGCCACCCCCTACGACCCGCGCTGGTCGGTGCCGGGGCGCTTCACACCGTACGCCGGCGACCCGCGCGCCGTCCGCGTCGAGACCGCGGACGGCGTGGAGCGCGCGCTCGTGCTCGCCGGGGAACTCGGCTTCACCGTGGCCGGCCGGGAGCTGACGCTCCAGGTCGCCGAGCAGGCCGACGGCCGGCTGTGGGCGGTGTTCGCCGACACCACCAGCGGGGGCAGCAGCTTCCGGTTCAGGTTCCTCTATTCGGCCGCCCCGGCCGCCGACGGCTCCACCACCGTCGACCTCAACCGGGCACAGCTGCCGCAGTGCGCCTTCGCGGACCACTTCATCTGCCCGTTCCCGCCGCCCGGCAACACGCTGGACCTCGCGGTCGAGGCGGGGGAGCGGAAGCTCGCCTGAGGCTTTCGCGGGGAATGCGACAGGGCGTCAACTCGCCCGGACGGCGACGAGATCACCCAAAGTCGGCGTGGTTCGAACACGGTCGTACGGCCGAAAGGCACCCTTGCGGGTACCGGTCGTTCGCCCGAATACTCCCCCTCAGCGCTTGTCAGGGGCATGTGTGTCCGAAATCCGGGCGCCACCCCTGGCTGCGCCTCACGGGCCCCGACCCCACGCGGGCCCCCGACTTCCCCTGGGAGGGAACGACAAGTGAGGATCAAGCGCACCACCCCACGCAGCGGTATCACGAGACGGACCCGGCTGATCGCCGTGGGCACCGGCTTCCTGGCCGCGGCGGCGTTCGCCGTCCCCACCGCGAGCGCGAGCGACGCACATACCTTCAGCACGACCCAGCTGAAGGCCGTGAACAGCTCTGTTCTGAAGGCAGACGTCCCCGGCACCGCCTGGTCCGTGGACAGCAAGACCAACCGTGTCGTCGTCACCGTCGACGCCACGGTCTCCAAGGCCGAGATCGCCAAGATCAAGCGGCAGGCGGGCGCCGACGCCGGAGCGCTCACCATCAAGCACACCAACGGCACCTTCAAGAAACTGATCACCGGTGGCGACGCCATCTACGGCGGCGCCTACCGCTGCTCGCTCGGCTTCAACGTGCACAGCGGGAGCACGTACTACTTCCTGACCGCCGGGCACTGCGGTGAGGTGGCCTCGACCTGGTACAGCAACTCCGGCCACACCACCGTCCTGGGCACGAACGTCGGCTACAGCTTCCCGACGAACGACTTCGCGCTGGTCCGCTACACCAACACCTCGATCGCGCACCCGAGCGCGGTCGGCAGCCAGACCATCTCCAGCGCGGCCACGCCCAGCGTCGGGACGACGGTGTACCGCCGCGGTTCGACCACCGGCACGCACAGCGGCCGGGTCACCGCGCTCAACGCCACCGTCAACTACGGCAGCGGTGACATCGTCTACGGCATGATCCAGACCACGGTCTGCGCCGAGGGCGGCGACAGCGGCGGCCCGCTCTACGGCGGTACCGTGGCCTACGGTCTGACCTCCGGCGGCAGCGGCGACTGCACCTCCGGCGGTACGACCTTCTTCCAGCCGGTCACCGAGGCGCTGAGCTACTACGGCGTGAGCGTCGGCTGACGATCCTCCCGGATCCGGTCTCCCGGTGGGCCCCCGTACGCAACCGGCGTGCGGGGGCTCCCCTTTGACGGGGTGCCGGAGTTACCGTCGAGGGACCACTGGAGTCACCCCCTGGGGGCCGGCATGGTCGAGGCGTTGGTGGCGGCCGGAGCCGCTCTCGTGTCCGTCGGAGCGGTCTACGCGCTGGCTGCGGCACGGGTCGTCAGACAGTACGAGCGAGGCGTGGTGTTCCGCCTCGGCCGGCTGCGACCGGAGGTCCGCGAGCCCGGGTTCACCATGATCGTCCCGTTCGTGGACCGGCTCCAGAAGGTCAACATGCAGATCGTCACGATGCCGGTGCCCGCGCAGGAGGGCATCACCCGGGACAACGTGACCGTGCGCGTCGACGCCGTCGTCTACTTCAAGGTGACCGGGCCGGCCGAGGCGGTCGTCCGGGTCGAGGACTACCGGTTCGCGGTCTCGCAGATGGCGCAGACCTCGCTGCGCTCCATCATCGGCAAGAGCGAGCTGGACGACCTGCTGTCCAATCGCGAGAAGCTCAACCAGGGCCTGGAGTTGATGATCGACAGCCCGGCCGTGGAGTGGGGCGTCACCATCGACCGCGTCGAGATCAAGGATGTCTCGCTGCCCGAGACCATGAAGCGGTCCATGGCCCGGCAGGCCGAGGCCGACCGGGAGCGCCGGGCCCGTGTCATCAACGCCGACGCCGAACTGCAGGCCTCCAAGAAGCTCGCGGAGGCCGCCAAGGAGATGTCGGAGCAGCCCGCCGCGCTCCAGCTGCGGCTGCTGCAGACGGTGGTGGCGGTCGCCGCCGAGAAGAACTCGACGCTGGTGCTGCCGTTCCCGGTGGAGCTGCTGAGGTTCCTGGAGCGGGCACAGCAGCAACTGCCTCCGGCGGCAGGGGCCGGTGGGGCCGACGGGACGGCGGGGACGAATTCCGGCCAGGGATAGCCGGAGACGGTCAGGGGCGGACGTCACCGCCGGCCGCCCATTGCTCGCATGCGGCGTTTGCAGTGCATGCAGTGCGAATTCTCTTGGGGTGGCCGAGGGTTGGTGACCGGCTACCGGCGGCCGTGCACGATCCGCACACAGGGGGCGCACGACATCCGCGCACGCGAGACCTGAACTCGACCTTGTGTGCTCCCTGTGGGCCTCGGAATAGTAGGCGGCCGTCAACCAGCCTTCCGGTCTTCGAGGTCCCCACAACCTTGCGGGCCGCCCCCCACAGGAGGACATGAGTTGAAGCACCGACGCATACCCCGGCGCCGGGCGGCGCTCGCCGGCGCGGGTGTCGCCGCGCTCGTCGCCGCCGGAGTGACCTTCCAGAGTGCGAACGCCAGCGAGCCCGCCAAGGCCGCCGCCGCACCGCAGATCCTGTCCGCCCCGGCGGCCGGAAAGCTCGCCTCGACGCTCGCCGCCGACCTCGGCACCGACGCGGCGGGCACCTACTACGACGCGCGGTCGAAGAACCTCGTCGTCAACGTGCTCGACGACACCGCCGCCGAGGCCGTCGAGGCGGCCGGGGCCAAGGCGAGACTCGTCGCCAACTCCCTCGCCGAACTCGACGGCGCGCGCACCACCCTGAAGCAGGACGCGAGCATCCCCGGCACCTCGTGGGCGACCGACCCGGTCGGCAACAAGGTCGTCGTCACCGCAGACCGGACGGTCACCGGGGCCGAGCTGGCCAAGCTCACCAAGGTCGTCGACGGACTCGGCGAGAAGGTCGAACTCCGCCACTCGAAGGGGGAGTTCAAGCCCTTCATCGCCGGCGGCGACGCGATCACCGGCTCGGGCGGCCGCTGTTCGCTCGGCTTCAACGTGGTCAAGGACGGCGAGCCGTACTTCCTGACCGCCGGGCACTGCACCGAGGCCATCTCCACCTGGTCGGACTCCGCCGGGACCGTGATCGGCCAGAACGCCCGGTCGAGCTTCCCGGGCAATGACTTCGGCCTGGTCAAGTACACCTCAGAGGTGGACCACCCGAGCGAGGTCGACCTCTACGACGGCTCCGCCCAGCAGATCACCGGCGCGGCCGAGGCGACCGTGGGCATGAAGGTGACCCGCAGCGGCTCCACCACCCAGGTCCACGGCGGCACGGTCACCGGTCTCAACGCCACCGTGAACTACTCCGAGGGCACGGTGAGCGGTCTCATCCAGACCGACGTCTGCGCCGAGCCCGGCGACAGCGGCGGCTCGCTCTTCTCCGGCAGCAACGCGATCGGCCTGACCTCCGGCGGCAGCGGCGACTGCACCTCCGGCGGGGAGACGTTCTTCCAGCCGGTGACGGAGGCACTGTCGGCGACGGGGGCGGAGATCGGCTGACGGTGCCGGTGCTCCGGACCGGCTGACGGCTCCGGTGTCCCGGACCGGCTGACTCGCGTCGTATCGCTGCTGGGCCCCGCCTCCTCCGAGGAGGCGGGGTCTTTGGCATGCGCCGACGCCGGTCGCCCATTGCAGAGAGTGCCGCATCTGCTGCAGTGCGTCATGGGTGTGCTGCCCTTCCGGGTGATCGAGCGATCGGGCGGCCACGGCGAGGTGTGTGTCGTGGCGATGGTTTCCCCCAACTGCGGTGGCCGGCCGAGGAGCTGACGGGACGGTGCCTGTTTCGGGCGTCGCCCACCTCCCCAAAGAATCGCTGATGTGTTCGAATGCGAGTCGTTTACGGGTCGCTGACCGGTGCTGATGAGGTTAGAGTAATCGAACGAGCGTACGATGAACATATCGGGCGTATCGGGTGTGTGGCTGAAAAGGGGTGGAGTGATGGAGGTGCGGCATGACGGGCTTCGCCCATCTGCACGTCGCGTCCGGTTACTCCGTCCGCTACGGCGCCTCCCATCCCGAGCAGCTCGTCCAGCGGGCGGCCGAGCGCGGTATGGCGGCCCTCGCGCTCACCGACCGGGACACGGTCACCGGGGCTGTTCGATTCGCGCGGGCCTGTGCGAAGGAGGGGGTCTGGCCGCTCTTCGGCATCGACCTCGCGGTCGAGGCCCTGGCGCCCCCGCCGCCCGTCCGACGCCGTCGCACTCCGGCGCGCGGTGGTGCGCACGTCGTCGAGCCGCCGCTGCGGTTCGTGCTGCTCGCGCAGAGCAGGGAGGGGTGGGCCCGACTGTGCCGGATCACGTCGGCCGCCCATGTCGGCGCCGTGTCCGGTGTGCCGCCGGTGGTGCCGTGGGAGGCGCTGCGCGAGTACGGCGGCCCGGGGCTGGCCGTGCTGCTCGGCCCGCTCTCGGAGCCGGTGCGGGCGCTGTCGGTCGACCGGGAGGACGTCGCGATGAGGCTGCTGGCGCCCTGGCAGGAGATCTTCGGAAGGGATGTTCGATTGGAAGCCGTCGCGCAGAAACGTTCCGGCACTGGACCGGGATCCCTGCGCCTGGCCGCCCGCACCCTGGCCCTGGCCGACCGCACCGGCACGACCGCCGTGCTCTCCAACGCGGTCCGCTACGCCGACCCCGACCAGCACCGCCTCGCCGACGTCCTGGACGCCGCCCGGCTGCTGAGGCCGATCGACCGGCGCCGCCTGGACAGCGGACAGCGCTGGCTCAAGGACGAGAGAGGGATGGCGGCCGTCGCCCGCATGATCGCCGAATGCGCCGGAGCGGACCCCCGCAGGGCCCGCCGACTGATGGCGGACACCGCGGACACCGCGAACGCCTGCACCGTCGCCCCGAAGGCGGACCTCGGCCTCGGCACCCCGCACCTCCCCGAACCGGCGCTCTTCGGCGCCGAGCCGGAAGCGGGCGGTGCGGCCCGGCTGCTGCGGCAGAAGTCCGAGGACGGCCTGGCCCGACGCGGCCTCGACCGCGACCGGGAGGCACTCGCCCGGCTGGACGAGGAGCTCGCCGTCATCTCCCACTGGAACTACGACGCGTACTTCCTCGCCGTCGGACAGGTCGTCGCCGACATCCGGGCCAAGGGCATCCGGGTCGCGGCCCGCGGCTCCGGCGCCGGTTCCCTGGTCTGCCACGTCCTGGACGTCGCCACCGCCAACCCGCTCGACCACAGCCTGCTGTTCGAACGCTTCCTCAGCATGCGCCGGGAGTCGCTGCCCGACATCGACATCGACGTGGAGTCCGCCCGCCGCCTGGAGTGCTACGACACCATCTTCGAACGGTTCGGCAAGGAACGGGTGGCGGTCACCGCCATGCCGGAGACCTACCGCGCCCGCCGAGCCCTGCGGGACACCGGCCTCGCCCTCGGCATCCCGCCCGCCGACGTCGACCGGATCGCCAAGAGCTTCCCGCACCTGCGTGCCTGCGACATCACCGGCGCCCTCGCCGAACTGCCCGAACTACGCCGACTGGCGGGCGAGATGGGCCGCTACGGCCCCCTGTGGGAACTCGCCGAGGGCCTCGACTCCCTCGTCCACGGCATGGCCATGCACCCCTGCGGCGTGGTCATCAGCGACGCCACCCTCCTGGACCGGCTGCCGGTGCAGCCCACCCCGCAGGGCGACTACCCCATGGCCATGGCCGCGAAGGAGGAGATCGAAGCGCTCGGCAACATCAAACTCGACGTCCTGGGCGTGCGCATGCAGTCCGCGATGGCCCACGCCGTCACCGAAATCGAACGCACCACCGGCAACCGCATCGACCTGGACGACCCCGAACAGGTCCCGCTCGACGACGTCTTCGCCTTCAAGCTCATCCAGTCCAGCCAGACCCTGGGCCTGTTCCAGCTGGAGTCACCTGGACAACAAGATCTTTTGTCGAGACTGCAGCCGCGCGACGTGCAGGACGTCATCGCCGACATCAGCCTCTTCCGCCCGGGGCCGGTCGCGGGCGGCATGCCCGAGCGGTACATCGCCGCCCGCCACGGCGGCGCCCCCGCCTACGCGCACCCGGACCTGGAGCCGGTGCTCTCAGACACCTACGGCGTGACCATCTGGCACGAGCAGATCATCGAGACCCTGCGGGTGCTGACCGGCTGCGACCGGGCCTTCGGGGAGATCACCCGGCGGGCGCTCGGCGACAAGGAGCAACTGCCCAGGATCAGGGACTGGTTCCACGAGAAGGCACGCGCGCGTGGCTACAGCGCGGCCGTCCGGGAGGAGGTGTGGAAGACCGTCGAGGCCTTCGGTGCGTACGGCTTCTGCCGTGCCCACGCGGTCGCCTTCGCCGTCCCCGCCCTGCAGAGCGCCTGGCTCAAGGCGCACCACCCGGCGTTCCTGCTGGCCGGCCTCCTCGAACACGACCCCGGGATGTGGCCCAAGCGGGTCCTGGTCTCCGACGCCCGCCGCGGCGGTGTGCAGGTGCTGCCCGTCGACGTCAACGACTCCCGGGTGAAGCACACCGTGGAGAAGGGCGACGGAGACCAGTGGGGTGTACGGCTGGCGCTGTCCGGGGTGCGCGGCATCAGCGAGGAGGAGTGCGCGCGGATCGAGGAGGGGCAGCCGTACGGATCGCTGTCCGACTTCTGGCAGCGGGCCCGTCCCAGCAGACCGGTCGCCGAACGCCTCGCCGAGATCGGCGCCCTGAACGGTCTGCACGACGGCCGCCTCACCCGCCGTGACCTGCTGCTCCAGATCGCCGAACTCCATCGCCAGTCCCGCAACCGGACCGCGGGTTCAGGTCAACTGCCCATCGACGCGGGTGCCGTCGGCGGAGCCGAGCCGAGCGGTCTGCCGGAGATGACCGGCCGCGAGGCCCTGAGCGCCGAGCTGAACACCCTCGGCATCGACGTCTCCCGGCACCTGATGGAGCACCACCACCGGTTGCTGCGCGAGATCGGCGCGACCGACGCGGCGCACCTGGCCGGGATGCGTGCCGGTCAGCAGGTCCTCGTGGCCGGGGTGCGGGCCTCGACCCAGACCCCGCCGATCGCGAGTGGCAAGCGGATCATCTTCGTCACCCTGGAGGACGGCTCCGGGCTGGTCGACCTGGCGTTCTTCGAGGACTCCCACCCGGCCTGCGCGCACACCGTCTTCCACAGCGGACTGCTCCTCGTCCGTGGCACGGTCCAGGTGCGCGGCACCCGTCGTACCGTCGTCGGGACGATGGCCTGGGACCTGGACGAGATCGCCGCGGCCCGTCGCGACAACGGCCCCGAGGCCGCGCTCGCCCTCCTCGGTCGGACCCGCCCGCATCCGACCCCCGCCCAGCCGCACCGCACCCTGGCCGACGGCACCGCGGGCGCCCGCCTCCACCCCTACGCCGACCTCCAGCCCGCCGGCACCCGCTCGGCCGACCTGAAGAAGTTCGGCCACCGCAGCCCGGGGAGCGCGGGATGAGCGGCATGGGTACACGTCAGCGGCACATCGCGCACCTTCACCTGCACGCCTCACTGAGCGAGGCCCAGTACGCCGATATAATCGAACTGATGTCCAATGTCACGCCGCACGTCCAGGCCGTTCCGCCCAACGCCGTCCAACTCGACCTGACCTCGGCGCTCCGGTACTTCGACCTGTCTCCCTATGACATGGTTCAGGCGACGATGATGAGGCTGAAGGCCCACTACGGCATCGACTGCAGCGCAGGGCTCGCGGGCAACCGGATGCTGGCGGCGATGGCGGCCGACGCGTCCGCGCCGGGGGAGACGACCTGGGTCACCACCGCCGACGCGGCCGACTGGCTGTATCCGCGGCCGGTCACCGCGCTGCCGGGGATCGGCCGGGCCACGGCGGAGACGCTCGGCAGATACGGCCTGCACACCATCGGGCAGGTCGTCGACCTGCCCGCGGGAACCCTGCAGCGACTGCTCGGCACGGGCCCCGCCCGGCTGCTGGCCGAGCGTGCCCGCGGCCGCGACCCCCGCCCGGTCACCCCCTCGGAACCGGCAGCGCACCTGGCCGCCGACCTGGTGCTCGACCGGGACTGTCTCGATCCGGCGCAGCATCACCGGGCGGTCCTGGGACTCGCCGAACAGCTCGGCGGGCGCCTGCGCGGCGAACGCCGGGTGGCCGGCCGACTCACCCTCACGGTGCGGTACGCCGACCGAAGTTCCACCACCCGCACCCGTGCCCTGCCGGAGCCCACCGACCACTCACCGGCCCTCGCCGCGGCGGCCCTGGGGCTGCTGGCCTCCCTCGGACTGCAGCGCGCGCGAGTCCGCGCCTTCGCGATCCGCGCCGACGGGCTGCGGCCGGCTGACAGCGCCTACCGGCAGCTCTCCCTGGACCCCGGCGACACCCGGGCCCGCGCCGCAGAGGTCGCCGCGGACCGGGCCCGCCGCCGTTTCGGGGCGGATGCCGTACGTCCTGCCGCTCTGGCCGCTCCGACCGTGCTCGGTACCTGAATCGGCGAAGGGCCGGTCACCCCTGGAAGCGCACGGTGCGGGCGGCGCGCTCCGCTGCGTCAGTTGGCCCACGGCGGCACGATGCGGGTGCCGTCGGTCAGTTCGGCCTCCAGTCCGATGGAGGTGGTGACCCAGGAGAGCGCGGTGTGGTCGGTCGGGTTCTCGATGGCGAGGGTGGCGCCGGGGTTGACGATGACGGTGTCGCCGGCGCGGATGCGGTCGGTGCGGCCGTCGAGGGTGATCAGGAGTTCGCCGACGAGCAGGTGGAAGATCTCCTCCCGGTTGACGGTGTGGGCGGGGGCCCTGGTCCCGGCGGGTATCTCCCCTCGCCAGGCGCACAGTTCCTTGCTGCCGGTGCGGGGGGTGGCGTAGGAGACGAAGCGGGCGCCGTGGGTCTCGTGGGTGGTGGCCTCGGCGGAGCGGACGACGGGCATGGGTGCCTCCTGGAAAGATGGTCAAGCTGCTTGACTGTATGGTCAAGCTGCTTGACCGGTTCGTCAAGGGTGTTTCAATGCCTCCGTGCAGAACTCCGAGGCCATGGCCCTGTCCGCAGCCCTGCTCGCCGCAGCCGGTGAGCTGACCCGGCGTATCGACGAAGGGGTCGTCGCCCGCGGCTTCGAGGGGATCAGGCCTGCCCACGGCTTCGCCTTCGCGCGGCTCGCCCCGGGCGGCGCCACCGTCACCGAACTCGCCGTGCACCTCGGGGTGACCAAGCAGGCGGCAAGTCAGCTTGTCGATGACATCGTGCGCAAGGGGTATGCCGAGCGCCGGCCGCACCCCGGGGACGCGCGGGCGCGGCTGATCGTGCTCACCGATCGGGGGTGGGCGTGCACGCGGGCCGCGGAGGAGGCGGCCGCGGAGGTCGTGCGGGGGTGGGTGGATGTGCTGGGGGAGGGGGAAGTGCGCGTGTTGCGGGAGGGTTTGGTGCGGATCGCACCCTATGGTCCCCTCAGGCCCAGCTGGTGACATCCCGTCAGGTGGGTGGTGTGCGGCCGGTTACTCAGAAGTTTTACCGACGCGTAACTTCACGCTTGCACTACTCGTCCGTAACTTGATGAGTGAACAGCATCCTTCGTGATCCGGATCACAGGGCGTAAGGCCGTCGCACCTCCCTTGAGCCGCAAGGAGATCACACGATGCTGCCCTGGAAACGAGTGCTCAGACCCCTCACCGCGCTGCTCCTCGCCGCCGCCGTCGCCACCGTTCCCGCCGCCACCGCCCACGCGTCCAGTGCCCCCACCACCGGCTGGAACGACTACTCCTGCCGCCCCTCCGCCGCCCACCCGCGCCCGGTGATCCTGGTCCACGGCACCCTCGGCAACTCCGTCGACAACTGGCTCTCCCTCGCCCCGTACCTGGAGGGCCGCGGCTACTGCGTCTTCTCCCTCGACTACGGCCAGCTGGACGGCGTCCCCGTCTTCTACGGCCTCGGTCCCATCGACAAGTCGGCAGAGCAACTCTCCGCCTTCGTAGACAAAGTGCTCGCCGCGACCGGCGCCGCCAAGGCCGACCTCGTCGGCCACTCCCAGGGCGGCATGATGCCCCGCTACTACCTGAGGTTCCTCGGCGGCGCCGCCAAGGTGAACGCCCTCGTCGGCCTCGCCCCCGACAACCACGGCGCCACCATCAGCGGCCTCACCAACCTGCTGCCGTACTTCCCCGGCGCCGAAGACCTGATCAAGGCCACCACCCCCGGCCTCGCCGACCAGATCCCCGGCTCCGCCTTCCTCACCAAGCTCAACGCGGGCGGCGACACCGTCCCCGGGGTGCACTACACGGTCATCGCCACCAAGTACGACGAGGTGGCCACGCCCTGGCAGAGCCAGTACCTGAGCGGCTCCGACGTCCACAACGTCCTGCTCCAGGACCTCTGCTCGCTCGACTTCTCCGAGCACGTGGCGATCGGGCTCTTCGACCGGATCGCCTTCCACGAGGTGGCCAACGCGCTCGACCCCGCGCACGCCGCCACCACCACCTGTGCGTCGGCGTTCAGCTGAGCCGCTGCCCAACTGAACGCCGCCGGGGCCTGTCCGACCTGAGCCGCCGGTCAGGCCCCGGAACCGTGAGGGATCAGCGTCGCGGCGCCCGCCGTCGTACCGACAGGAAGAGCGTGCTGGAGCCCAGCGCCAGGGCGGCCGCCCCGCCGATCGCGAGGTAGGGCGTGGAGCCGTCGCCGCCGGTCGCGGCGAGTGCCGGCTCCTGGCTTCCGGCCGGCTCGGGCGCGTTGGCCTCCGCGGTCGGTGCGGTCGATGTGGCCGGTGCGGCCGATGTGCTCGCGTCGTCGTCGCCGTGACCGCCGTGCTCGATCGTCGACTTGTCGGCACCGGCCGCGATCTGCTCGTCGGTGGGGGCGGAGGCGGCCGGGGCGGCGCCGGTGGCGGCTCCGGCGGTTCCGAAGTCCACGTCCGAGCAGGAGTAGAAGGCCTCCGGGCTGTCCGAGCGCTGCCAGATCGCGTACAGCAGCTGGCGACCGGTGCGCTCGGGGAGGGTGCCGGAGAACGTGTAGAAGCCGCCGGCGGCGACCGGGTCGGTGGCCGTCGCCACCGGGTGGTCGAGATCCAGGTCCGCCCAGGCCAGCGGCTTGGCCGGGTCGTAACCGGCCTTGGTGAGATACACCTTGAAGGTGCCCTTGTGCGGCGCGGTCACCCGGTACTTGAAGGTGTACGACCCGCCGCTGACGTTCGTGGCCGGCCAGTCGGCGCGGGCCAGGTCGAGGCCCTTGAACTCGTCGTTGTCCGCGCTGCACAGCTTCCCGTCCGGAATCAGCGCCTGGTGCTGCCCGTTCGCGTCACCGATGCGGATGCCGTTCCAGTCGTAGAGGGCCTGGGTGCCACCGGCGGCGACCGCCGCCTTGCAGGCGTCCGACTTCGGGCTCTCCGGGTTCTCCGCGTAGCACTGGGCGACCCGGCTGACCGGGTCCCCCATCGTGCCGTGCGCGGACGCGGGCGCGGCGGCGAACGTGACCGCACCCACGCCGAGCGCGACGGCGACGGCGACCTGACGGCGTGTTGCGAGCATGCGGAAACTCCTCGGAACGGTCCCTGGGGGCGGGCTCGGTGCCGCCGGGCTGGATCCCGTGGGGGCGATCAGAAAGCTAGCCCCAAGAAACCGTGGAATCGCCTGCTGGGAGCGGGCGACGGAGATCCTTATGGTCGCCTTAAGGGAGTGTTCGGACTGCGCTGAGGTAGTTAGCGTTCACGCCATGACCAACGACGAGATCCGGCCCGCCAGGGCCGCCGACGTAGCGGCCGTGAAGGCCGTCACAGATATGGCGTACCACCCCTACATCGCACGGATCGGGGTGGTGCCACAGCCCATGGAGGCGGACCACATGGCGAACGTGGCCGCGGGCCGGGTGTTCGTCGTGGGGGAGCCGGTGATCGGGCTCGTCGTCATCGAGGCCCGCGACGACCACCTGTTCCTCGACAGCATCGCCGTCCACCCCGACGCGCACGGCCGGGGGGTGGGACGGCGGCTGCTGGAGTTCGTGGACGCACGCGCGCGTGCGCTCGGCCTGTCCGAGGTCAGGCTCTACACGAACGCGCTGATGTGGGAGAACCAGGAGCTCTACCCGAAGCACGGTTACGAAGTCGTCGAGCGGCGTGTGGACGGGCCGTACGACCGCATCCACTACCGCAAGCGGCTGGGCTGAAAGGCCCGCGGCGAACGGGCCCGGTCAGCCGTCCGGCCACCAGGTCCGTGCGATGTCCTTCCGCACCTCCGGGCGTCCGGCGGGGCGCTCGTCGGCCTCCTCGCGGGTCCGGCGGCGGTCCGTCCTCTTCAGGGGCTTCTGCACGGTTTCGCGGCGCATGGCTGCCTCCTTCAGTGCCTACCGAGATCCGTGTTGTCACGGAGGTAGACGCTTTTGGCGAGAGTTCCTCATCGATGCCGGTCTGTCAGTGGTCGCTGTCACACGGATCGAGTGTCAGTGGTGGGTGTCACGCTGGGGGCATGACGAACGACAGTGATCGGACAGTTGCGGCGAGTGTCGACTGGGATGCGCAGGCCGCCACCTTCGACGCGGAGCCCGATCATGGGCTGGGTGCGCCCGAGGTCCGCACGGCCTGGGCGGAGCGGCTCCGGGCGTGGCTGCCCGCCCGTCCCGCCGACGTCCTCGACCTCGGCTGTGGCACCGGCAGCCTGGCCCTCCTCGCCGCCGAGCAGGGCCACCGCGTCACCGGGGTCGACAGCTCCCCGGCGATGGTGGAGCGGGCCCGCGCCAAGCTGGCCGGCCGTGACGCGGCGTTCCTGCTCGGCGACGCGGCGGCACCCCCGGTGGGCGAGCAGCTGTTCGACACCGTGCTCGTACGCCATGTGCTGTGGACGCTGCCCGACCCCGCGCGCGTGCTGCGGCACTGGCGTGGGCTGCTCCGGCCCGGAGGGCGGTTCGTGCTGGTGGAGGGCGTGTGGGGAGCCGTCGCCCCCGTCGGCATACCCGCCGAGCGGCTCACCGCCCTCCTCGCGCCGCTCGCCGCGGACGTGCGCGTGGAGCGGCTGTCCGCGGCGGCGGTGCTGTGGGGGAAGGAGGTGGACGACGAGCGGTATGCGGTGGTCGCGACGGTGTGAGGCGGCTTCACGGCAGCAGGGACACGTGAGGGGGCTTCACGGCAGCAGGGACAGCAGGGCGGCGAAGTCCGGCTTCCGGGCCAGCGCCTCCAGCGTGTCGAGTGCGGCCACGGCCGCCGCCGCGGCTTCCGGGTCCCGCTCCGTGAGACCGCTCTCGGCGAACTCGTCCTCGTCCAGCCGGCGTACGTCCGTACCGTCCGCGGAGCGCCACAGGTCCAGGTCGAGGTCCTCGACGACCAGCCGGTCGCCGCTGAGCGTCGCCGGACGGGTGACGTCGCAGTACCAGCCCTTCAGCGTGCCGTCGGCGGCGCGGACCTCCTTCACCGCGTACCAGCGGTCGCGCCAGTAGAACTCGGTGAAGACATCGCCCTGTTCGAAGCGGACGAAGCCGAAGTCGCGGGGCGTGTCGCCGGCCCAGGGGGCGCGCACGGCGATCCGGGTGCCGTCGTCGTGCAGCAGCTCGGCGGGGTAACGGATCTTCGTGCGGCCCGCCTTGACCAGCACGACGTCCACCGTGCCCGCCGGCTCAGCCGAGTTCGCGGACGTACCTGACCTCCGTCGCGCAGATCTCGTACCCGAACCACTTGTTGATCGCCAGCATCGGGCCGTTGCCGCTGTCGTTGCCCGTGAACGCCTGCGTGAAGCCGGCGGCGCGGGCGCGGTGCAGGGAGGCGTTCTTGGCGAGCTTGGCCAGACCCCGGCCGCGGAAGGCGCGGGCCGTACCCGTCATCACAGTGCCGATGGGGGTCCCCCCGCTCGAGCGAAGCCGAGAGTGGGGGAGGGTGCCGCCGTCGGTGCGGGCCGCGCTGAAGGCGGCGGGGCGGCCGTCGACCAGGACGACCGAGGTCAGCTCCCGGCTGAACAGCGGGTGCCGCCAGGTCCCGTCCAGCCAGGCCTCGTAGTCGGCGAACTCCGTGTCGATGTCGCTCGGTTCGTCCCGCGTCGTCTCCGCGTCGAGGGCGAAGAGCGGGCGCGGGTCGGCGGCGAAGTCGGCGGCGGTGCGCAGCTCCACGCCGGGCGGGGGAGTCTCCAGCGGGGGGAGGGCGCCGTGCGCGAGGTCGAGCCGGAGGAAGTGGGCGGAGCGGCTCGCGGTGTAGCCGTGCCGCTCGGCGAAGGCACGGTGGGACGGGACGCCCGGGACCCAGGCGTACGAGGTGCTCGCGCCCACCGCCGACAGGTGTGCCTCCGCCGCCCGGACGAGGAGGGTGCCGGCGCCCCGGCCGGTGCGCTCCGGATGCACGTACACGTTGGCGAAGCCCTGGCCCGGTTCCGTGCTCTCGTGGGCGAGGCCGACCTGGGCGGTGCCGACGACCTCGCCGTCCTCCTCCGCGATCAGCTGGCGGAAGCGGGCGTCGGGGTGGGTGTGCGTGAGGTCGTGGACCACGGACTCCGGGGTGCACAGCATGAAAGGGAGGGCGAGCTGCCGGACCCGGGCGAAGCCCTCGGCGTCGGACCGGACGTCGGTGCGCAGGTCACGCACGATCACTGTCATGCGCCGCACGCTATGCGGGACATGAGACCGGATGCCTCTCATTTTCCGGCGGGTGCGGGAGAATCGGGCCGTGACCTTGAAGATCCACATCGATGCCGGCACGCCCCCCTACGAGCAGGTGCGGGCGCAGATCTCCGAGCAGGCGCGCAGCGGGGTGCTGCCGGTGGGGTACCGGCTGCCGACGGTGCGGGGGCTCGCCGAGTCGCTGGGCCTGGCGGTGAACACGGTGGCCAAGGCGTACCGGGCGCTGGAGACGGACGGGGTGATCGAGACCCGGGGCCGCAACGGGACGTTCGTCGCCGCGGCGGGCTCGGCCGCCGACCGCGAGGCGTCGCTGGCCGCCCAGGCCTACGCCGAACGGGTCCGGCGCCTGGGGCTGGGGGAGGAGGACGCGTTGGCCGCGGTGCGGGATGCGTTGCGGGCGGCGTACGGGGAGGGCTGAGGAGAGCTCGGCACCGCCGGAACACGCCGTCGTGGCTGATCGCCGTCGCGGCGGGAGGAAGGAGCCGACGGGAACACCTCGCCGCCAACCTCTGTCCGCCGTAACGGTGTCCAGCCACGACGGCGGAATCCGGCACCGCCGGACGCGGCTCGGCCCGGAGTGGGAAGCGTGGCGTCACCTGGTCGTGATCGGCTTCGGTGTGCGAGTCGCCGTCAGCCCTGCCGCCTGTGCCACCCTTCCGAACGCCACCGCGTCCCGCACCGCCGCCCCGCCCGGGTCGTTGTTGAAGTACGCGTAGACGTCCGCCTTCTTCGGGTACGCCGTGGCGATGCGGTCGATCCATGTCTCCAGGGAGCGGCGGCCGTAGCGGGGCCAGGGGTGGGCCCGGCCCTCGTGGAAGCGGAGGTAGGCCCAGTCGGTGGTGCGCCAGAGCGGGGTCATGGGGTGGGCCCGGATGTCGGCCCAGCACAGGGCCGCGCCCCGGGACTCCAGGACCTCGCGGGTCTCCCGCGTCCACCAGGAGTCATGGCGGGGTTCCACCGCGACGCGAGTGCCGTGGGGGAAGCAGGACAGGCAGGCGTCCAGCAGGCCCGGGTCCGCCTTCAGCGTCGGGGGTAGCTGGAGGAGGACCGGGCCGAGCCGGTCGCCGAGGCCCGCCGCGTGGGTCAGTAGGCGGTCGACCGGCTCCGCGGGATCCTTGAGGCGCTTGATGTGCGTGAGGTAGCGGCTCGCCTTGACCGCGATCACGAAGTCCGGCGGGACCCGGTCCCGCCAGGACGCGAAGTTCTCGCGGGTCGGGAGCCGGTAGAACGCGTTGTTCAGTTCGACCGTGGTGAACTGCTCCGCGTAGGCCTCCAGCCACGAGCGCACGGGCACGTCGGCCGGGTACAGGACGCCCCGCCAGTCCTTGTACTGCCAGCCCGACGTTCCGACGAAGAGGGGCATACCCCCATCAAAGCACCGGCTAGAGGTACAGGCCCGCGTCCGCGCCCTCCCGCGCCCCCGGTACCGAGGTCGGCGCGGTGCCCCGGCGCAGTGCGTACAGCTCCGCCAGGGTCGCCCCGTCCCGGCCCACCGCCTCCTCCCGGCCGACGGCCTCCCTGCCGAGCCAGTCCACCGCCTCGCGGTGGGTCAGCGGGCCCACCTCGATCCGGGCCAGGCAGCGGCCGGGGCGGACCACGGCGGGGTGCAGCCGCTCCAGGTCCTCGTTGGTGGTGACGCCGACCAGGACGTTGCGGCCCTGGCCGAGCAGGCCGTCGGTGAGGTTGAGCAGCCGGGACAGCGCCTGGCCCGCCGTGTGCTTGGCCTCGCCGCGGATCAGTTCGTCGCAGTCCTCAAGGAGCAGCAGCCGCCAGCGGCCCTTGCCGGCGCCGTCCTCCTCGCCGATCGCGATGTCCATCAGGTAGCCGACGTCGGAGAAGAGCCGTTCCGGGTCGAGGACGCAGTCCACCTGGCACCAGTCCCGCCAGGAACGGGCGAGGGTGCGCAGGGCGGAGGTCTTGCCGGTGCCCGGCGGGCCGTGCAGCAGCAGGAGCCGGCCCGCGATGTCCTCCGGTGTCGTCTTCATCAGGCGGTCCATCGCGTCCGCGACCGGCGCCGTGTAGTTGGCGCGGACCTCGTCCCAGGTGCCCGCGGAGATCTGCCGGGTGGTGCGGTGCGGGCCACGGCGCGGCGAGACGTACCAGAAACCCATGGTCACGTTCTCCGGCTGCGGTTCCGGCTCGTCCGCCGCGCCGTCCGTCGCCTCGTTCAGCACCTTGGCGGCCAGCTCGGCGGTGGTGGCGGTGACGGTGACGTCGGCGCCCCGGTTCCAGCGGGACACCAGCAGCGTCCAGCCGTCGCCCTCGGCGAGGGTCGCGCTGCGGTCGTCGTCGCGGGCCACCCGCAGCACCCGCGCCTCCTTCGGCAGCAGGGTCGCCCCGGAGCGCACCCGGTCGATGTTGGCCGCGTGCGAGTACGGCTGCTCGCCCGTCGCGAAGCGGCCGAGGAACAGCGCGTCGACGACGTCGGACGGGGAGTCGGAGTCGTCGACGTTGAGCCGGATCGGCAGCGTCTCGTGCGGCTTGGCAGACATGCCGCCATGATCCGTCACCGGGGCCCGTGGCGCACCCGTTTTCCGAAGTGGGAGGGGAGTGTCGGGTGCGCACCGAGCTTCCGGAGTATCCCGGAGCGGTCACGCACGCAGCCCCGGCGCGCACCCGCTCCTGTTACACAGCTGTCGATCGCCGATACCTGCCCCAGGGGCGATTTCCCCCATTACTGTTGTCCTTGATGGGACGTCATGGGTGGAATTCGGGGGCTCGGCGGTGGCGGCTCACCGCCCTGCTCGGGGTGGGTGTGGCCGCTCTCGCCCTGATCGTGACACTGGTCAACACACTTCCCGGGGGCGGCGCCGGCACCGCGGGCACGACCCGCGACGGCGACAAGGTGCACGGCACCCCCGCCACCCCGCCGGACACCACCGAGCCGTACGTGGGCTGGGGCTTCACCCACACCCAGTACAGCGCCGACGAGGGCAGCGCGAAGGCCACCGAGCGGGTCGAGGACCTGCTCTCCCAGGACGCGGGGCTGCCGCAGGACCAGGCCGTCATGGGCTGGGGCGCCGACAACCCCGAGCCGGTGAAGGGGCGTTACGACTTCGGCGCGCTGGACCGCCGGGTGGACTTCATGCGCAGGTCGGGCGGCACCCCGGTGATCACCCTGTGCTGCTCCCCGGACTGGATGAAGGGCGGCGAGGCGGGGGTGGGCAACACCGACTGGAGCCAGGCCGCCCTGGAGACCGCGCCCACCCCCGACCACTACCAGGACTACGCCGACCTCGCCGCGACCGTCGCCAGACGCTACCCGGACGTACGGCACTTCATCGTCTGGAACGAGTTCAAGGGCTTCTGGAACAACGCGAAGGGCCGCTGGGACTACGAGGGCTACACCGAGCTCTACAACCTCGTCTACAAGGCGTTGAAGGCCGTGAACAAGGACATCATGGTCGGCGGGCCGTACCTCGTGATGGACAGCTTCGACCCGCGCCAGACCGAGAACGCCGCCACCACCCTCAAGGGCGACTGGGGCGTGATGGACCAGCGGGTCGTCGACGCCTTCGACTACTGGAACACCCACAAGGCGGGCGCCGACTTCGTGGTCGTCGACGGGTCCAGCTACACCAACGACGACGACCTGCTGCCGAACGAGTTCGCGGCCACGGACAAGTTCACCGCCGTCAGCGAGTGGGTGCGCAAGCAGACGCACGACCTGCCGCTGTGGTGGGCCGAGTACTACGTCGAGCCCGCCGACGGCCAGGACGAACGCACCGGCTGGACCGAGGACCACCGGGTCGCCGTCCAGGCCGCCGGCATGATCGCCCTCGTCCAGGGCGGCGCCGACTCCGGCTTCTACTGGAACCCGGAGGACGAGAAGGGCGGCGACTGCGCCGGCTGCCTGTGGAGCACGACCGACAGCGGGGACGGCGGGCAGGCCCTGCCCATGTACGACCTGGTGTCCCGGTTCGGGAAGGCGTTCCCGCCGGGGACCAGGTACGAGTCGGTCTCCGTCGCCAAGGACGACGTGCCCAACGTCCGCGTGCTCGCCGGCGACAGGACGATCCTGGTGGTCAACACCCTCGACCGGGCGATCAGCGCCCAGGTGGACGGGAAGCGGTTCGACATGAAGCCGTACGAGGTGAAGTGGCTCACCCGGTAGACCCGGTAGACCCGGTAGACCCGGTGAATCCGGTGCACCGGGTGAGCCACTTCGGCCCCGTCAGTTGAGCGTCAGGAACCGTTGCGCCAGCGACGCCAGCAGCACCGCGAGCAGCGGCAGCGAGAACCAGAAGCTGCCCTGCAGCCACCGCAGTTGACGCACTCCGGGCCGGACCGCTACCCGGACCACCTCGCGGGCCGTCAGCAGCAGGATCAGCGCGACGGCGGCGAGACCGCCGATCACCGACCACGGCGTCCAGGTGATCCGCGGCCCGATCGGCCCCGGATCCGGCTTCTCCACCGCACCCGCGGGCTGCGTGCGCAGCGCGTACATGGTGGCGTCGTCGTTGACCAGGACCTTCGTCAGATCCTGCCGGTTGTCCAGGTTCTGGACCAGCCGGCTCTCCCAGGTCGCCGAGTAGCCGGCGTCCATCTGGAGATAGGTGACCTGACTCCTGTTGATCATCAGATACGAGTTCGGACCGGCGTCCTTCAACGCCTTCACCAGGCTCGACACCAGCACCGGGTCGGTCGGGGCCAGCGTCGGCACGTAGTCGACCCGCTCCATGTCCTTGGCGCCCCACGGGATCGCCGGGGTCACGTCGTTGACGGTGTCGTTGCTCAGCCACAGCAGTCGTACCGTCGGCCTGTCGTGGGCGTAGACGTAGTCCATGGCGGCGACCTCGCCGGGCCGGACCCGCTCGAAGGACTCGTTGCCCCAACGCGCCACCAGGAAGCCGCCCATGAGCAGCAGCCCGGCCATCAGCGCGGCCACCGGCGCCAGGCTGACCTTGTCCCTCTCCCGCTCCTTCGCCGTGGCGCCGGTGCGCGGGAACAGGGCGAGCCCGGCGAGCAGGGCCGCGCCCGGCAGGGCGAACATGAAGACCCGCAGCGCCATCTCGCCGCCGTAGGACTGCATGCCGAAGCCCAGGAACGGGACGAACGTCAGGACCAGCAGGGAACGCTCGCGGTACCGGTGGAAGCGGCGGCGCCACCAGCCCCAGACGGCGAACGCCATCATGCTCCCGGCCAGCAGGACCCGGACGTACAGGACCAGCTTGTGGGTCGAACTCCCGCCCTGGATACGGCCGGAGACCGAGGTGGAGACATTGCTGCCGACCCCGCCGACCCCGCCGAACAGCTCGTTGAAGTGCCCGGACCAGTACGGCTCGGCCATGAAGCCCAGCCAGACCGCCGCCACCACCCCGAACAGGATGGGCAGGCCCCGCAGTTCGGACCTGCCGATCAGGACCAGGACCGCCAGTACGCCCAGCATCACGAACGGGGTGAGCTGGTGTGCCGGGACGGTCGCCGCGTACAGGCCGACCAGCACCATGAGGAGCACGGCCTGCTGACGGCGGTTCGTCGGCTCGACCTCCGCCTCGCCGGGCCGGAACCTCGTCCAGATGACCTGCGGGGCACGGAACCAGACGAGCAGGATCGCCACGAACATCAGGTAGAGCAGGTACGTGAAGCCCTGCGGGGAGAAGTAGTCCTGGCCGACCCAGCCGCACAGCACGAAGATCCAGATACCGGTCCACTTCGCCCGCCAGCTCGCCCGCAGCGACCGTACGAGCAGGAACATCGGTGCCAGATAGGCGAGTTGAATGAACGTCGGCCACCAGCGGATGACCTCGGTGAAGTCCGTGACCCCGCACGCCCGGCCGATGAACGCGGCCGCCGCGAAGAAGCCCGGCCAGCTCCAGCGGGCGTCCAGGTCCGGTACGGCCGAGCCGGTGCGGTCGATGTAGTCGATGAACCCGAGGTGCTGCCAGGCGGTCGGGAAGCGCGGTTCCGTCTCGATCACGGCGGGCAGGGCGTGGAGTGACACGACCGTCGCCAGCAGGGTGACCAGGAGCAGTGCCCTGTGCTCCCGGCGCAGCCACAGCAGCGCGGCGAACACCGTGATCAGCAGCGCCGCCCCGACCAGCGTGGGCAGCGGCAGCACCGAGATCAGCCCGAGGCCGCCCATCCGGTCCAGGTCGGCGTCGTCGAGCCGGGCCGCCGGCACCCAGTAGAGCAGCAGGGCGGCGACCAGGAGACAGCCGAGGACGACTCCCGAGCGGGTGGGCGTCAGCCGCTCCCGCAGCGAGCGCGCGGGCTCCTCGGGAGCCTCGGCCGGTACCGCCGCCTCCTCCGATCCGGACCCCGACCCCGGCTCCGGCTCCGGCTTCGGTACGGCCGTCTTCGCGAACGGCGCGTCGACCTCCGCCTCCTTCAGCAGCGAGACCTCGGCAGGCCCCAGCGAGGCCTCCGCGTGCGGCTCCCTCTCCTCCACCGGCAACCCCAGGTTCCGCGGCGGCCGAAGCGCCCACGTCGGCCGGTCCTCCGGACGGACAACGGGTGTACCCGTGGGCGGAGTTCCCGGCCCCGGCCGGACGTCCGGGCGGCGCTCCACATGGTCGAAGTCCACATGGATGCCGAGGGCGAGGGTGTCGGTGTCCAGCGCCCAGGCCGGGCCCCGCCTGCGCGGTGCGGCGGCGGGCCGAACCTCGCGCGCCCCCAGGTCGGCGAGGTCGCCGTCCGGTGCCGCGTCCTCCGGGATCTCGGCCGGGGCGGCCCGGAGCGTCTTCCACAGCCGGGGCGCCGCGATCGCCACGATCACCGCGAGGCTGGAGATCTCGGCGACGCCCGCGCCGGTCAGCCCCATCCGGGGGAGCAGCAGCAGGGTCAGCCCGAGCACCAGCAGGCACAACAGGCCCTGCAGCCAGGCGAGTCCGGCGGTGCGGCTCTGTGCGCGCAGCACCGCGAAGTACGTCTCCATCACGACCCGGAGCAGCGCGCCGACCGCGAACCAGCGCAGCAGCGGGGTCGCCGCGTCCGCGTAACCGGGCCCGAAGACGCCGAGGATCCAGGGCGCCCCGAAGAACAGCAGCGCGCAGATGGGGATCATGATCCGGGCCATCCGCTTCAGCGCGGCCCGGGTGTTGCCGGCGAGGCGGGCCGGGTCGTGGGAGCCCTCGACGGTCAGCGAGGCGCCCATGTTGATGGCGAGCAGGTTGGTGGTGCCGCCGATGGTGGTGGTGATGTAGAAGTACGCGTTGTCCTCGGAGCTGACCTGCGAGGCGATGATCACCGGGACCAGGTAGACCACGGCGAGGGAGAACAGCGAGCCGGTGTAGTCGCCGGCCAGGAACTTGCCGATCTCCCGCAGCGTGGGCGGTTTCGCATGGTCCTCGGTGGCCTTGATGTGCCGGGGCACCAGGCGCCGGAACACCAGCCAGCCCAGCGGGATGAACGAGGTGGCGATCGCCGCGACCCAGGAGACGAAGACACCGGCCGTCGGGATCGCCACGGACAGGGCGACCAGCAGCCCCAGCTTGACGGCCGAGAACACGGTGTTGCCCACCGGCACCCAGGGTGCGTTGCGCAGCCCGGTCAGTACGCCGTCCTGGAGGGTGAGCAGATTCCAGGAGACGACCGCGACGACGAACCCGAGCCCGTTGAGCGGCCCGTGCAGGAAGCGGTACGACGGCCCCCACACGTTCAGCGTCAGCAGGAAGGCCCCGGCGGCCATCGCCACGATCAGCGAACTGCCCGCGTAGGTACGGAAGATGAGGCGCCCGGTGTGGCGGCCCGCCACCGGGATGAAGCGGGCGAGGGCGCCGGTGAGGGTCACCGCGGTCAGGCCCGCGAGGAACTTCATCGCGGCGATCGCGGCGGAGCCCTGGCCGACGGCCGACTCGGAGTAGTAGCGGGCCGCGGCCAGCCAGAAGCCGAGGCCCAGGACGGCGGAGATGCCGGTGTTGAGCATCAGCGCATAGGCGTTCCGGAAGAGTGGACTGCCGCCGGACGAGCCGCCCCGTCCGGGCAGGCGAAGACGGCGCCCCGACTGCTCGGGCGCCGACGTCTCGGTTGTCGCTGTCTCGGTTGTTGTGGTCGTGTCAGACACGGGAACGGATGGCCTTCCGGCGGACCTGGCGTGCTCTGCGGAGAACGGCGTAACCCTTGGTGAGGGCACGGTCCCTGGCGAAGTTGCGGGCGACAGCTCGGCCTTCGAGCAGTCGCGTGAACTCCTCGGCGTCCGTGCTGCGGCGCACGGTGACGCGCTGCAGCGCGAACGGACCCTGACGGCGGCGGGCGAGGCCGTTGCCGACGGCGAGCGCCTGGGCGTACCCGGCCGCCCGCACGGCCTGCCGTACCCGGCTGCTGGAGTAGCCGTACGGGTAGGCGAACGAGTCGGGCGCGGCTCCCAGTTCGTCGGCGACGATCTCCCGGCAGCGCACCAGCTCCGCGCGCAGCCGGTCGTCGTCCAGCTGGTCGAGCTGCGGGTGGGTGTGGCTGTGCCCACCGATCTCGCAGCCGGCGCCCGCGAGTTCGCGCACCTGGCCCCAGTCGAGCATGGCGTCCAGGCCGCCTCCGGTGTCGTACGCACCCCTGATCCAGCCCGTCGAGACGAACAGCGTGGACGCGAAGCCGTGCTTGGCGAGCACGGGCAGGGCGTGTCGGTGCACGCCCTCGTAGCCGTCGTCGAAGGTGATCAGGACGGGACGGTCGGGGAGCGGGCCGCCCGAGCGCCAGCCGGCCGCCAGGGCGGCCGTGTCGACGGGGGTCAGGCCCAGGTCGCCGATGAGCGCCATCTGCTCGGCGAACGCCTCCGGTGCCACCGACAGCGCGCGGGTGGCGTCGTTGGGCGAGGTCGCCACCGAGTGGTACATGAGGATCGGGACCGGGGCCTCAGCCATGGGAGCCCTCCTCGATCCCGGCGACGGCGAAGGTCGCCCCGCTCCGCCGGGCCCGCACGCTCCCCACCACGTAGCCGCCCGCCGCCGTCAGCACCCCGGCGACGATCGCGCCCGCCCGGCCCGCACCGCCCGGCCGGGCCAGCAGTGCGTCCCGCAGGCCACGAGCGACCCCCGCGGGCAGCACACGCGTGGTGTACCGGCGTTCGGACTCCAGGCCCTTGCCGGCGCCCACACTGCGGGCGACCAGGGCCTTGGAGAGGCCCTCGGCGTAGGCGCGGGTGCGGAAGTACCCGAAGTGCTCGCGGGCTTCCGGCACCCGGTGGTGGATCACCGCGCGGTCGTCGATGAGGAGGACGGCGTCCGGGCGGGCCCGGGTGAGGCGGATGCACAGCTCCGTCTCCTCGCAGCCCAGCGGGCGCTTGTCGCCGTCGCGGCCGATGCCGGTGGCGAAACCGCCCGCCGCGTCGAAGGCCGTACGCCGGAAAGAAGCGTTTCCCCCGAGGACGTTCCGGACCCGGACGCGGCCTGCCGGCAGTCCCCGGTAGGTGCAGCCGACGACCCAGTCGAACTCCTCCGGGAACCAGTCCGGGCGGCGGCCCGAGGCCCAGACGGGCATGGTCCGGCCGCCGACCGCCATCACCCTCGGGTCGGCGTACCCCTCGGCGAAGCGGCGCAGCCAGTCCCGCTCGGCCACGGCGTCGTCGTCGAGGAAGGCGATCACCTCGCCGTAGGAGGCGGCGATACCGGTGTTGCGGCCCGCGGACAGGCCGCGGGGGCCCGCGTTGGCGAGCACCCGCACCTGGGCGGCCTCTTTGTACTCCTTCGTGAGCCGCTCCAGGAGCGCCGGGTTGTGGTCGACGACCAGCAGGGTCTCCAGCGCCGGATACGACTGGGCGCGCACCGAGGAGACCGCCGCGAGGATGTCCTCCCAGCGGTCCTCGGTGTACACGCAGATCACGACGGAGATGTCGGGATCGCTCAAGACGACTCTCCCTGGCCCGTGGTGAGCATCGGGGAGTGCCGCACCCGCCGGCGCAGGTCACGCCGGTTGGAGCGCTCCTTCAGGATCACCTTGAGCACCCGGAGTCCGTCGCGGACGGCGCGCAGGTTGCTGGTGCCGTGGATGCGAAGGTACTCGTAGCTGGGGATCTCCTGCACCTTCAGGCCGGCCTTGACCACCCGGATGTTGATCAGGGTCTCGATCTCGAAGCCGGTGCAGTCGAGGTCGATCTTGTCGAGGCAGTGCCGCCAGAAGGCGTTGTATCCGTAGCAGAGGTCGGTGTAGCGGGCGCCGAACTTGCGGTTGACGACCGTGCACAGCGCCCAGTTGCCCAGTTTGCGGATGAAGGTCATGTCGTCCGTGCCGCCGCCGTTGGCGAAGCGCGAGCCCTTGGCGAAGTCGGCGCCCGAGACCAGGGCGGAGACGTACGACACGATCTCGTGGCCGTCGGCCGAGCCGTCCGCGTCCACCATGACGATGATGTCGCCGGTGCACGCCTCGAATCCGGTGATCAGGGCATCTCCCTTGCCCTTGCCACTCTGTTCGACGACTTTCACTTCGGGCCACAACTCCCGCGCTACTTCCACGGTGTTGTCGGTGGAATTACCGTCCACAAGAACCACTTCATGTATCCAGCCGGGAAGTGTCTTGAAGACGTAGGGGAGATTCTCCGCCTCATTCATGGCGGGGATCACCACGCTCACCGGCGGTGTGATGGCCAGGTGAGAGGAGATCGGCCGGTATTCGGGCGCCATTAACGGATCTTGGCCCGAGGCCGGTGTACGCAGAACAGAACTCATGAGTCTTGTCCCTCTCGTCCGGTGGACCGCCCGCCCCTTGGGCGGCCCGCTTCTGTGTCCGGTTCGAAAGGGGGGTTCTTCTCACCCGTGCTACGGAAAACGGGTCTCCGTATCCGCAGGTGAGCTGGCAAAGCTGGCCGGTCTGCCGACAGGCAGCCGGTCGCGCGGCACGACTCGGAAACGACAGTGGTCACACGAGAAACGACAGTGGTCATTGCAGTCACCGAGCACGGCACCCCCCTACCGCGCCCCGCTCCGGAACATCGCGGTCCCTGAGCCCTCCCCTAGAGCCGCTTGATGACGATCCGATGCGGGTGAGATATACGACGGTATTGATGATTGGACCAGTATGGCAAGACCTGGAAGTGGGTCTCACGTTTTTGTTGGTTTGGCCGTTACGAAACTTTGGCCGACCTTGTTCTTCAACTCGAACGGATTTTCCCGGCTCGCCGGTGCATCCGTTTGAGAATGCGTTCCACCGGTCGCAGAAGTACCAGCAGAAGCAGCAGAACGCTGATCGCGGTCACGGCGACGATGCCGCCGCGCCAGGACCAGCGGTGCACGGCGAGCATGCCCTGGGCGATCAGCATGTCCAGGGCGACCGCACCCGCCAGCGCGGTGAGCACGCGGGCGAACGGATCGAGTCCGCGCAGCGCCAGACCGATCGCCGCGGTTGGCGCGGCGATCAGGAAGAACAGCGCGAACGGCCCGCGCAGCGGCGAGCCCGAGTCGGTGAGCGCGAGCAGCGCACCGGTTCCGGCGACGCCTGTCGCGGCCCCCGCAAGCACGGGCCTCAGGTCCCTCCCCGGTCCTGGCCGTGCCCGTTCGTCCGCTGTTGATGATGTCTTGAGCCGTATGGTCTGCATGGCCGACTTTGCCCCCCAAGGCGTCGGATGCCGGGCTTCAATGTCGCGCAGCCGAACTGGAGGCGTCAAGCAGGTCTCCGGACATGACCGTTCCCCGGAGACACCTGATGCCTCCGGGGAACAAGTCGCTCGATTCCGGTGTCTACCGGTGATCGATTACGACACGAGCTTCAGGAGCTTGTTGGGCGAGCCGGTGCCCACGCTGGTGAGCACGTTGGACGTGGCGCCGTTGACCAGGGCCGTGGCGACCTGGGCCGGGGTGGACGAGGTGTGGCCCGCGAGGTAGACGGCGGCCGCTCCCGCCACGTGCGGGGTGGCCATCGAGGTGCCCGACAGGACGGCGGTGGCGGTGTCGCTGGTGTTGTAGCCCGCCGTGATGGAGGAGCCGGGCGCGAAGATGTCCAGGACCGAGCCGTAGTTGGAGTAGCTGGCCCTGGCGTCGGAGCTGGTGGTGGCGCCGACGGTGATGGCGGTCGAGACCCGGGCCGGGGAGTACGAGGAGGCGTTGGCGCTGCTGTTGCCGGCCGCGATCGCGTAGGTCACCCCACTGGCTATGGAGTTGGCGACCGCGGTGTCGAGCGAGGTGGAGGCCGAGCCGCCGAGCGACATGTTGGCGACCGCCGGGGTGGTGTGGTTCGACGTCACCCAGTTGATGCCCGCGATCACCCCGGCGGTCGTACCCGAGCCGCTGTTGTCCAGCACCCGCACCGCGACGATGTTCGCCTTCTTGGCGACCCCGTACGTGGAGCCGGCGATGGTGGTCGCCACATGGGTGCCGTGGCCGTTGCCGTCGGAGGCGGTGGTGTCGCCGTCGACCGCGTCGTAGCCGTAGGAGGCGCGACCGCTGATCTGGGTGTGGGTGATCCGCACACCGGTGTCGATCACGTAGACGGTCACCCCACTGCCCGCGGTGTCCGGGTAGGTGTAGGTGCCGGACAGCGGAAGGCTCGCCTGGTCGATGCGGTCCAGGCCCCAGGGGGCGCTGGACTGGGTGGTGTCGGTGAGCCGGACCGTCTGGTCCTGTTCGACGGTGGCCACTGCCGGGTCGGCGGCGAGTCTCGCGGCCTGGGTCGGCGAGAGCCTGGCCGAGTAGCCGTTCAGCACCGTGCCGAAGGTCTTCTTGACCGTGCCGCCGTACGCCTTCACCAGGCCCTTGCCCTCGGTCGAGGCGGCCTTGAAACCGGCGCTGTTCTTGAGGGTGACGATGTAGCTGCCCTTGACGGCCGTGGGGGAGCCGGCGTGCAGCACCCTGCCGGTGGCGGGTGCGGCCTGGGCGGGGAGTGCGGTGAGTCCGCCGACGAGGGCGGCGGCCGCCACGGTGGTGACGGCGGCGAACCGCAGCTTCTGGGTACGCAGATGTGCCATTACGAGGGAGTCCTCCTCTAGGCAGCGCGCGCCCGGGTCGGCGCGCGCGTGTGGGGGTGTGCGCGCGGCTTCGCGCACACGGACCGGGAGCGTCGCGTTCCGCTCACGGACCGAGTAAAGAATCGGTTTTCCCCCGGCAAAGAACAAGGGAGTTGACGACCTGTCACGCATCTGTCATGGACACGCAATCAAACGCGCCGGGAGCGCGCGGAATCGGTCCGGTTAGGGCCGGTTGAGAACCCGAACAGTTTTGGCATGGACACTTCCCGTCAACACGCGTAGTTGGTACGACAGTTGTGGCAGAGATCCTGCTAAAGGGAGGTTCCATGAGACGTTCCCGAATTACGGCATACGTGACTTCACTCCTCCTCGCCACCGGCCTCGCCCTCACCGGGGCGGCCGCGACGGAAGCGCAGGCCGCGACCGGGGGCTACGTGGCGCTCGGCGACTCGTACGCGTCCGGCGTCGGCGCCGGCAGCTACATCAGCTCAAGTGGCAGCTGCGACCGCAGCACCAACGCCTACCCCTACCTGTGGAACGCCGCCCACAGCCCGTCCTCGTTCTCGTTCCTCGCGTGTTCGGGCGCCACCACCGACGACGTGCTCTCCGGCCAGCTGGGCACACTGAGCTCCGCCACCGCCCTGGTCTCGGTCACCATCGGCGGCAACGACGCGGGCTTCGCCGACGTCATGACGACCTGTGTGCTCAGCTCCGACAGCACCTGCCTGTCCCGGATCAGCACCGCCGAGGCGTACGTCGACTCCACGCTCCCCGGCAAGCTCGACAACGTCTACGACGCGATCAGCGCCAAGGCCCCCAACGCCAAGGTCGTCGTCATCGGCTACCCCCGCTTCTACCTGCTGGGCACCACGTGCCTCGGTCTCTCCTCGACCAAGCGCACCGCCATCAACAACGCGGCCGACTACATCGACACCGCGATCGCCAAGCGCGCCGCCGACCACGGGTTCACCTTCGGCGACGTCCGCAGCGCGTTCTCCACCCACGAGATCTGCTCGAGCAGCTCCTGGCTGCACAGTGTCAACTGGCTGAACATCACCGAGTCGTACCACCCCACCGCGGCCGGCCAGTCCGGCGGCTATCTCCCGGCCCTGACCAGCAACGCGTGACCCTCGGTCCGTCAACCTTCGGTACGTCAGTACGAGCTTGACGGCGAAGGCGAAGCGGAGGCCCCGTCGCTCGGGGTCTCCGTCGTCGTGGTGCAGGTGACCGAGAACGGCACCGAGTTGGACGTCGTCTCCACCGGGCTGCGCACCTCGACGGCGATCGCGTCGCTCAACGTCCCGCTGTCCGACCAGGTCGTCACGGTCACCCTCGTCTGCCGGGTCCTCCCGCCGCCGTCCGGGAAGGACAGCGTCTTCCAGCCCTGGTCGTCGAGCGTCCCGTCCTTCAGCACCCACCGGTACTGCACGTCCTCGGGCACGCTCCCCACCGTGAACGTCGCCGTGAACGAGGGCGCCTGCGCGGACGACGGCGGACAGGCCCCCGAATAGTCCGTGCGCGAGCCGGCCACACTGACCTTCACGCTCTGCGCGGGCGCGCTGCTGCTCGCGGACCCGGACGGGGAAGCCGACGGGGACTCCGACTTGGTGCTGCTGCTCTTGCTGGGCGCCGGCGAGCTGAGGTTGCTCGCCGACTGGCTCGCCCCCGCGTTGTTGCCGTCGCCGTCGTTGTTGTTGCGGTTGAGGAGGGCGTACGTCAGCCCGCCGAGCGCGAGGACGACCAGCACCAGTCCGATGACCAGTACGGTGCCGGCCCTGCGGTTGCCGTCGGGGTAGGCGGCGGGCGGCCGGGTGTCCACCGGAGCGGTGGGGGTGGTGGGCAACGGGGGCGTGGGGGAGGACGGCTGAGGCTGCCGGGCGACGAGGGTCGGGGTCTCGTACGGCGCCGGGACCGGCACCGTGGCGGCCGTGCTCGGGGTGCCCCCGGCCGCGACCAGCCGCAGGTCGCGCTCGGCCTGTTCGGCGGACAGCCGCTGCGCCGGGTCCTTGCGGAGCAGCCCCTCGATGACGGGGGCGAGCGGCCCGGCCCGGTACGCCGGCGGCAACTCCTCGTCCACCACGGCCCGCAGGGTGCTCAGCGGGGTGTCCTGCCGGAACGGCGAGGTGCCCTCGACCGCCGCGTACAGCATCACACCCAGCGACCACAGATCGGACTCGGGGCCGAACGCCCGCCCCAGTGCCCGCTCCGGGGCGAGGAACTCCGGTGAGCCGACCACCTCGCCGGTCATGGTCAGCGCCGAGCTGCCCTCGACGGTGGCGATCCCGAAGTCGGTGAGCACCACCCGGCCGTCGTTCGACAGCAGGACGTTGCCCGGCTTCACGTCCCGGTGCAGCACCCCGGCGGCGTGCGCGGCCCGCAGCGCGGACAGCACCTCGGCGCCGATGCCCGCGGCCCGCTGCGGGGACATCGGCCCCTCCGTCTCCAGCACGTCGGCGAGGGACACGCCCGGGATCAGCTCCATGACGATCCAGGGGCGTCCGCCCTCCATCGCCACGTCGTACACCGTCACCACGTTGCGGTTCGCGACCCGGGCCGCGGCCCAGGCCTCGCGCTCCAGACGGGCGTACATCCGCTCGACGTCGGAGCCGGGCAGCCCGGCGGGCGCCCGTACCTCCTTGACGGCGACGTCACGGCCCAGCACTTCGTCCCGGGCCCGCCACACGGTACCCATGCCGCCCTCGCCGAGCGGGGACAGCAGTCTGTAGCGGCCCGCGATCACTCGCTCACGGCCCGGCTCTTCGGTCACGGGTGCCCCCCACGGCAGCTCGCAAGAATTCATGACAAACGTAACTCAGAGGAGCGCGGATGCGGCCCCCTTGAGCACCAGCCCGACGCCCAGGGCCACGACCACGAGTGCCGAGGCGAGCGGGGTGGTCCTGCGGACCAGCGTGGCCATGGGGTGGGTGGTCCAGCGAGGGCGTTTGTCCATCACCCGAGTCATTCCCGTACCCAGCTTGACGACGGCGAACCCGGCGGCGGTGAGGGTCAGCGCGAGACCGACGCCGTAGGCGATGACGAGAAGCAGCCCGAACCAGGCCTGGCCGAGGGCGGCGGCGCCGACCAGCACTACGACGGCGGAGGGGCTGGGGACGAGGCCGCCGGCGAAGCCGAGGAGGATGGTGCCGCGGAGGGTGGGGGCCGTGGGGTGGGTGTGGGTGAACCCGCCGTGGCTGTGCGGCAGGTTGGTGTGGCCGTGATCGGGGGCTGCGCCCCCGGACCCCCCTTCGGCCTGAACGGCCTCGTCCTCAAGCGCCGGACGGGCTGAAGCATGTGGCTGAGCGCCGTGGTCATGCCCATGAGGGTGGTCGTGGTCGTGCGTGTGGTCGTGCCCGTGATCGTGCCCGTGATCGTGCCCGTGATCGTGCGTGTGGGCGTGGGCTCGGGCGTGGTCGTGTGTACCGACCAGGGCCAGCTCTCGCCTCTCGGCCGTCGCGTGCGCGTGCCCGTGCTCATGGTCGGGATCGTGATCGTGCCCGTGGTGATGGTCGTGCCCGTGGGCGTGGTCATGGCCATGGGCGTGTTCGTGGGCCCTGTTCCGCCAGGCCCTGCGGGTCAGGTTCGCGCCCGCTGCCAGGACCATGAGGCCGCTCGCGATGCCCAGCCAGGCGATCACCGACGGGGTGGCCGCCGAGCCCGCCGTCACCAGGATGCCCAGGGCGACCACGCCCAGGGTGTGGGTGACCGTGACCGACGCGGCGAGCGGGAGGACGTCGCGGAGGCGGGCGCGGCCGCCGCGGGCCGCCGCCGTCGCCGCCATCAGGGTCTTGCCGTGGCCCGGTGCGAGGGCGTGCATCGCGCCGAGGACGATCGAGATGAAGAGCGCGAGCACCGCGAAGCCGACGGTGAGGTGGTTGCGGGCGACCAGGTCGGTCAGGGCCTGGGTCCAGCGGTCGATGCCCCGGGGGAGGATCTCGGCACCCGGGGTGACCTGCCGTTCCGCGGTGAGGGCCGGGCCGCCGGGCCGTACGTGGACGGCGGCGGTCGTGATGTCGGCGGGGGAGGAGAGCAGGTCCTTGGGGTAGCTGGTGAGTTCGTGGGAGACGGACGTCTTCGGTACGTCCGTCTTCGTCAGCGTCATCCGGTCGCCGCGCGCCGTGATCTCCCGCCAGCCGGGGCCGCTGTCGGTGCCCGCGCTGTGGAAGGTGAGGGTGGCCGTGGTGCCCTTGGGGAGCGGCGCGGTGAACCGGCACTCCACGCGCAGGGTGTTCAGACCGGCCTGGCCCGGGCGCAGTTCGGCGTGGCTGGTGCCGACGGTGAGCGGCGTCGCCCTGCCGTCGACCGTGAGTTTGCTGCCGTCCGCCGCCGTCGTGCAGCGCTGCTCGGCCCACTTGGCCATGCCCAGCCGCTTCAGGTCGGGCTTGGCCTGGGTCGCCGGGATCTCGGCGAGGTCCTCGACGTGGTCGACACGGAGCTGTCCGGGGGCGGCGACGAGACCGTCGTACTTGTTGACGGTGAAGTTGCCGAGCGGGTGCGCGCTCGCGGCCGTGCCGGACAGCAGTGTCGCGGCGCAGGCCAGGGCGAAGACGGCGGCGGTCCGGCGGAGGTTCACTTCGAGTCCTCCAGCGCCTTGCGGGCCGTGCGGGCGCCCAGCGGGGAGAAGCCGGGGTTGAGCTTGAGGGCCTTGGTGAGGGCGGCCCGGCCGGCCGCCTTCTCGCCGTTGGCCAGCTCGATCATGCCCTGGTGGTAGATGAAGGAGGCGTTGTGGTAGCCGGTGGCGGTGGCCTGCCGGGCGTACGGCAGCGCCTCCTTGTCCTTGCCGTTGACGTGCAGGGCCCAGGCCAGCGCGTCCGCCGTGTGCACGGTGTGGCGGCGGGCCCACTCGGCGCGGGCGGCCTTCAGCGCCTCGGCCTTGTTGCCGTGGTCGGCGGCGGCGAGGGCGGTGTCGAGGTCGGCGTTGACGCCGTTGGCGCGGGCGAGCGCGATCCAGGCCTCGACGAGCGCGTACTGGTCCTCGGCCTTCTCCTTGTCGCCCTTGGCGTTCCGGTCCTCGTACAACTCGCCGAGCTCGACGAGAGGCTGGGGGAGCGGGTAGCGGGAGACGACCAGTTCCATGCCCTTGATGGCATCGGCCCGATCGCCGCTCGCCGCCTGGGCGCGGGCCCGGCCCTCCAGCGCGGGAAGGTAGTTCTCGTCGGCGGCCAGGGCACGGGCGTAGTAGTCCAGCGCGCTCTTGTAGTCGCCCTGGTTCCAGGCGAGCAGGCCGAGCTGCGCGGCCACGTAGGAGGTGTCGCCCTTCGACGTGGCCGTGGACAGGGCCTGCTGCAGCACCCGCTGGGCGCCCTTGACGTCACCGCGCAGTTCCCGCACATACGCGTACCGGGTGAACACCGGTACGCCGGGCTTGCGTTGGTCGGCGAGGTCGGCCGCCTTGCTCGCCTCGTCGTAGCGGCCGAGTTCGACCAGGGCGTCGATACGGGAGGACAGGGCGTTCGCGCTGTACGGGTTCTGCTTCAGGGCCCGGTCCGCGTAGGTGAGGGCCTGCGCGAACTCGTGCCGGGCGGCGGCCAGCGCGGCCTCGGCGGCCAGCGCCTGGTCGTTGTCCGGGGTGATCTGGAGGGCGCGCTTGAGGGACTTCTCGGCCTGCGGGTAGCGGGACGGGTCGCCCTTGGTACGTGCCTGTTCGACGTAGGCGAGGCCGAGGGTGGCCCAGCTGTCGGAGTCCTTCGGCTGGGTGCGGAGATGGGCCTGGAGGGAGGCGATCGTGGTGGCGAGGTCACCGCTCGCGAGCAGCGCCGGGTCCACCGCGCTCGACGTGGCCACCGGCGCCGCCGCGCCGTCCCGGGAGGCCCCGATGGCGATCGCCCCGCCGGTCAGCGCGATGGCCATCAGCACGGCGGAGCCGGCGAGCCGGGCGCGCCGCCAGTTCCGCCCCGCGGCGGCGAACCGGCGCAGGGCGGTGACGCGCTCGTCGTCCTTCGTCTCGGCGGGCTGCTTGTCGTTCGTACCCGGGGCCATGCCCTCTCCTAGTAGCTGTTCGCGCGAGGCGGCGCGGCCCGCGCCGTGGGGGATTGGGTGGGTGCGGGCCGCGCCAGTAAATGGGGGGCGCGGGTGACTGCGCGATCGGCCACCGCCGACCCGCAGTCACCCGACTGCCCTGATGGGAACGGCGTTTAGTAGGGCCGCTGCATCCGGCGCCGCCACCAGCCGAACGCCGTGCCGATCAGCAGCACGCCCGCCGCACCCGCGGCCGCCGATCCCGCGATCAGCGTCATGTTGCTGTCACTCGAACCGGTCAGGGCGTCGCCGAGCGCGCTCTTCGTGCTGCTCCCGGCCGCGCTCTTGGCGAGCGCACCGCGCGAACCGGCCGTCGGCTCGGCCACGTACGGGAAGTACTTCTCGAAGCTCTTGTCGTTCTTGTCGACCGCGTCGCCCAGGTCGTTCTTGGAGCCGACCAGTTCGCCCTCGACGACCTGCAGCGCCTCGTCGATCACGTCGTCGGTGAGCCGGCGCCCGTTCGGGAAGCCCTGGTTGTCACCGTCCAGCACACCGAGCCGCTTGGGCTTGGCGGTGGGCTTGATGGACGTGTTCAGACGGAGCATCTCCGACGGCTTCGCCTGCGGCTGCAGCGTGTTGAGGCCCTTGACGCCCGTGAGGAACACGCTGACGAGGTCGTTGCGGGGCTCCGACGGCGCCTTGATGTTGTAGATCGCCTGGATGAGCTTCGGCAGTTCCGGGTTGGTGACGTTCTTCAGGAACTGCGCGTCGTCCTTGGGCTGGGACGCGTTGAACTTGTCCTTGTCCTTCTGCGGGTTGACGACCTCGTTGACCAGCGGGTTGCCGAGGCGCGACACCTGCGAGTAGTAACCCTGCGCGTTCTTGCGCTGGGTCGTCGCGTAGATGCCGACGGTCGGGCGCGACGCCGACTGCCGGATCAGGTCGTTGGGCACCTGCAGGGCGATCGTGTTGACGTTGTAGCCCTTGAGGGTGTCCCGGCCGACCTCGGACAGGTTGCCGCCGTACAGCAGGTCGAAGACGCGCAGGTCGGCGAAGAACGGGTCGTCCGCCTGGCCGGCGAAGGTCGCTCCGCCGTTCGACGTCTTGTAGATGGCCTGGGAACGCAGCTTCGCGTAGTCCGGCATGGACGCCTTGCCGACGTCCGACGGGGCCGCCGGGATGTCGCTGGCGATCCTCGTCGTGCGCTGCTGCTTGCCGTTCTTCAGCTTGATCAGGTCGAGGTTGTACGACTGCGTGACGTTCAGGTCGGGGTCGGTCAGGTTGTCGACCACGCCCGTGTTGTAGAGGAACGTCTTCTTGTTCTTGATCTGGGTGCGGAAGGTGTAGCGGAAGATCAGGTCGTCCAGCGCGTCACCGTTGTTGTCGATGTGGATGTCGTACTGGGCGTCGTCGGCGAACTGGTAGAAGTTCGGGCCGCCTGCCGGTTCCTCGAAGGGGATGTAGTCCGACACGATCGTCGTGGTGTCGGGCTTGTCCGGGCTGACGAACGCGTACAGGTCCGTGTTGTCGTACTGCGGGGTGCCCGAGATGAGCGGGGCCTCCCGGTGGGAGGAGGCGGAGGCCGCCCCCGGTTCCAGCGCGGCGACGCTGGCGGCTGTGATCGCGCCGGTCGCCAGGGCCCCGCAGATGAGCGTGACAAGGCCCTTGCGCCCCGTGCCGCTCCTGGAGATTAGAGGTGTCATGCCGTCCGTCCCTCGGTCCCAACTTGCTTGACGGACGGGTATACGGAGCAGGAGGGCTGTTTGGATTGGTCCGAAGAAAAAAATCTTTTTTTCATGGTCAACCCGCGTTTCAGGCGCGCACGTACGTACTTCTGCCGGAGGTGTGTCAGTTGCGAATGCCTGGTGTGGGAGGACGGGCCGGGTGCGGCCGCAGGAGGGGGGACGGAGTGGAGGCGGACGAACTGCTGGTGCTCGTCGCCGGTGGCGACCAGAAGGCGTTCGAGGACCTCTACGGACTGGTGTCCGGACCGGTGTTCGGGCTCGTACGACGCGTGGTGCGCGACCCCGCCCAGTCCGAGGAGGTGGCCCAGGAGGTGCTCCTCGAACTCTGGCGCTCCGCGGCCAAGTTCGATCCCGGCCGGGGCAGCGCCCTCTCCTGGATCCTCACCCTCGCGCACCGCCGCGCCGTCGACCGGGTGCGCAGCGCCCGCGCGGCCGGCGAACGCGAGCAGCGCGAGGCCCTGCGCGCCGGCGAACCCGCTTTCGACCAGGTCGCCGAAACGGTGGAAGCCGGCCTGGAGCGCGAATGGGTACGCCGCTGCCTGGACCGCCTCACCGCCCTGCAGCGCCAGTCCGTCACCCTCGCCTACTACGACGGCTACACGTACCGTGAGGTCGCCGAGCGGCTCAAGTTGCCGCTGGGTACGGTCAAGACACGGATGCGCGACGGACTCACCCGGCTGCGCGACTGCCTGGGAGGTGCCGCGTGACCCTGGTCGGCCGCCTGCTGCACCGCGAGGACCTGCACTCCCTGGCCGCGCCCTACGCGCTGGACGCCCTGGAGCCCGGCGAGCGGCGCCGCTTCGAGAAGCACCTCAAGGACTGCGACCGGTGCGCCGACGAGGTCCGGGCGCTGACCGAGGATGCGGTACGGCTCGCCTGGTCCACGGCGGCCCCGCCGCCGCTCGCCATGCGCGACCGGGTGCTGGCCGCCGTACGCGCCACCCCCCAGGAGCCGGCCCCCGGCCGCGAGCACGTGCCCAATCTGCCGCCGCACGTCTGGGGCGCACAGCCCCCGCCGCCACGCCGGCAACGGCGGCCCCTGTTCGTGCCGTTCGCCACCGCCACGGCGGCCGCCGCGCTGGTCGTCGCGTCCCTGTTCGCGGTCCAGGCCGACCGGACGCAGAATCAGCTCGACGCCGAGCGGGCCCAGTCGCGTGAGATCGCCCACGTTCTGGCCGCGCCCGACGCCCGTGCGACCAGCAGCAAGGACGCGCAGGGCCGAAGTATCGGAGCGGTGGCCTCCGCATCGGAGGGGCAGGCCGTCGTCACACTCAGCGGGTACGGCGCCCTGTCGAACGGCCGGGTGCATCAGCTCTGGCTCATGCGCCCCCGTGTGCAACCGCGCTCCCTCGGGCTTTTCAAGGGCGACACACCCCTGATCGCCACGGGTCTGGCCAAGTCCGCGACGTCACTCGCGGTGACCGTCGAGCCCGCCGGTGGTTCAGCGCAGCCCACCAGCCAGCCGGTTGTCCAACTCGCCCTGAAATCGGTTGGATTCGGAGAGTAGTCGAAGTGTAGTTCAAGAGGGGTCGTCAACACCCTTGCGGGGAAGGTGAATCCTGTGACCGCGATACACGAGTGCCCCATCGGGGCGATAGGGTTACCCTGCCCGGGCCGGGTGGACTCGTACGGGTGGGGAGTGACATGGATCAGATAACACGCAGCAGGGCGAGGGTTCCTGCGATCACCTGCGGGAGCGGCGCGACCAGTTCGCGCCTCGACCGCCATCTGTCGGTGCTGGCGGGTCCCGCCATACCGCAGCAGCAGGCGGTCGAGGCGACGTCGCTGATGCGTGAGCTGACCGCACGTGAGCCCGCGCGGCGCAGCGACCGGATCACGCGGGTCAGCCGCGTCTCCCTGTTCGCGCCACTGCGTCGGCTGCGCCGCTCGCTGTTCGGGGGCAACAAGCACTGACCGCCTGACCGTCAGGCCCGCGCTCAGGCCGCCACACCGTCCCGGCGCAGCGCTGCGATCTCGGCGTCCGTCATCCCCACGGCACGCAGCAGCGCCCCGGTGTGCTGGCCGAGCGCGGGCACGTCCCCCATCCGCGCCTCGTCCCCGCCCGGCAGCGTGATGGGCGGCAGCAACGCACGCAGCGGCCCGACCGGCGACCCCACTTCCCGCCATCGCTCCCGGGCCGCCAGCTGCGGGTGCCCGGCCAGTTCACGCAGATCCCGCAGCCGCGCGCACGCGATGCCCGCGGCCTCCAGCCGTGCCAGCGCCTCGTCGGCGCCGAGCGCCTTCAGAGCCGTCCCGACCAGTTCGTCGGTGCGCGCCCGGTTCGCCACCCGCGCCGCGTTCGTCGCGAACTCCGGATCCGTTCCCAACTCCGGCAGCCCGATCACCTGTTCGGCCAGCCGCCGCCACTCGCGGTCGTTCTGCACCGACAGCAGCACCCGTCCGCCGTCCGCGGTCGGATAGGCGTCGTAGGGCGCGATCACGGCATGCGCCAGACCGGTGCGCGCCGGCGGTGTCCCGCCGTGGATGGTGTGGTGCAGCGGATGCCCGAGCCACTCCGCCAGCGCCTCCAGCATCGACACCTCCACCGGCCCGCCCCTGCCGGTCGTCCCGCGCCGCACCAGTGCCGCGAGGACCCCCGAGAAGGCGTACATGGCCGCCGCGATGTCCGCCGCCGGGATCCCGGCCTTCACGGGCTGCTCCGGCGTCCCGGTGACCGACACGAGGCCCGCCTCGCACTGCACGAGCATGTCGTACGCGCGTTTGCCGGCGTACGGTCCCGAAGCGCCGTATCCGGAGATGTCCACGGCGACCAGCCGGGGGTGGGCGGCGCACAGCGTGGCCGCGTCGAGGCCGAGCCGGGACGCGGCACCGTGGGCCAGGTTCTGCACGAAGACGTCCGCGTCCGCGATCAGCCGCCGTACGGCATCCAGGCCGCGCGGGTCCTTCAGGTCCAGCGCGATGGACTCCTTGCCGCGGTTGCACCACACGAAGTGCGAGGCGAGACCGTTTGCGGCGGTGTCGTAGCCGCGGGCGAAGTCGCCGCCGTCGGGGCGTTCGACTTTGATGACGCGGGCGCCGAGGTCCGCGAGCTGGCGGGTGGCGAAAGGGGCGGCCACTGCCTGTTCGACGGCTACTACGGTGATGCCTTCGAGGGGCAGGGGGAGAGGGGGCACTGTGGTCTCGTTTCAGGTGCGGGCCGGTGGGGGCTCGGCGCGCAGTTCCCCGCGCCCCTGAGTCAGTCACATCAACGTCAGTTGACCGGCCGGGCCTTCTTCGGTGTGCTCCAGGACCGATGCTGGCCTGCGGGAAGTCTCCGGTGGCGGGAGTACGCCCGCTGCCGTCAGGTCGGTCGCTGTGATCTGTGTCTTGATCTCCATGGCGGTCTGCTGTGCGCGTACGTCTGCCAGCAGGGCCAGGACCGTGATCAGTTCCAGCAGTTCCGAGGTCCAGGACTGGAGCCAGGCCGGCGGGGTGATCGCGGCCAGAGTGCCCGGTTCCGCCGCCTCCGTCGTTCGCGACGCGAACCACGCCTCCAGGACCCGTACCTCGCCCGTCCTGAAGTCCCACGCCTCCGGCGGTACCGGGGAGATGCGGCCCTCGTCCAGGTGGAGGGTCTCCTCGGCCGCGTCGTAGAGGACCGTGAGGGGGCGGGCGGGGAGCGGGGCCCGGACGTACGGGCGGCGGCCGCCCGGGAGTTTGGGTCGGTCGCCGTCCCGGCGCAGCAGCCACAGGGCCCGGTGGCCGAGCTCCACGCCCTGGGCCCAGAGGCCGGGGTCCTCGGTGAGCGGGACGGTGCGGTCCGGGCGGATCGCGGTCAGGATCCAGGCCAGGACGTCCGGCGGGGTGACGTCCCGGCCCAGCCGGTCGGCCAGGTGCGCCGGCAGTCCCGGTGCCAGGTTCGGCTCCGCGCCGCCCGGGCGGCGGTACAGCGGGCGGATGCGGCCCGCGCGCAGGGTGGGGAGGAGGGAGGTCGCCAGCAGGGGCATGCCCTCCGGCGACTCCACCGCGAAGACCTGGTGGTCGTCCGCCACCCGCCACAACTCCGGGCGGGCCGTGTCGATCAGGCGATGGTCCGGGATCAGCCACTGTTCGTCGAAGGGGGCGGCCAGGACGCGGACCGGGTCCGGGCAGGGGCCCGAGGCGTCGGCGAGCGGTCCGGTGCCGCTGGGCCGGCCGGGGAGCTGGGCGACCGCGGAGTGGACCGTGCGGGAGCGGGTCGGCTCGAACAGGGTCTCGCGGTCGGGCCCCTCGGCCTTGAGGAGGGCGTCCCAGCGGGCCTTCAGGGTCGCCGCGCCGGGGGCCGTCGGCCACCCCCGGCCGAGCCGCAGTGGTGCGACGGACCACGGCATGAGGTCCGCCAGCAGCGGAGCGTCGTCGTGCGTCACGCCCGGCATCGTACGACGAGTTCAGGTGGCGTCGAGGGTGACCGTGAAGGAGAAACGGTCGCCCCGGTAGTGGATCACCGCCAGGTCCAGGACCCGGCCGGCGGTGTCGTAGGTGACGCCCGTGTAGTGCAGGATCGGGCTGAGGAGGGGGACCTGGAGCAGCCGGGCGGTCTCCGGGTCGGCCAGCCGGGCCTGCACGGTGTCCGTGATGCGGCTGATGTCCGCGCCGACGAGGTCGCGGAGCACCTTGGTCATGGGACGGCGGGCGAGGTCCTCCGGGTCGATGCGCTCGGCCAGTTCGGGGCGGACGTGGTTGCGGGCGTGGTTGGTGGGCTCGCCGGTCTGCTCGTCACTGCGCAGGCGGTGGTAGGCCGCCACCTCGGTGAGGTCCGGGAAGTAGTCGGTGAGTTCACCGGCCACGGGCACCGTGCCGTGGTCCAGCAGCTCCGCGGTCATCCCGGACTGCTGGGCCACGATCGCGTCCACCGAGCCGAGCAGCCGCACCGGAGTGCCCCGGCGGGCGTCCGGCTCGATGAAGGTGCCGCGGCGGCGGTGCCGGCTGATCAGGCCCTCGTCCTCCAGCTCCTTCAGCGCCTGCCGCATGGTCAGCACGCTCACGCCGTAGTGCTCCGCGAGCTGTTCCTCGGTGGGCAGCCGGAGCGGGTCCCGGGGCGAGCGGCCGAGTATCGAGGCGCGCAGCGACTGCGACACCTGGTACCAGAGCGGCAGCTTGCGGTTGAGGACGATCGAGTCCGGGGCGAAGGAGGTCACAGGTCATCCGTACCGGTGGGGGATCTTCAGTGCAAGGGACGGAAGTGGCGTTCCAGGCCCTGCCACACGTCGTCGTAGCGCTGCTGGAGGTGTCCGGCGGTCGCCGCCTGCGGGGTGAGCGTCACCGGCCAGCGGGTCTCGAACATGAATGCCAGGCCGTCGTCCACCTTCTGGGGCTTCAACTCGGCCGCGCTCGCCCGGTCGAACGTCTCCCGGTCCGGACCGTGCGCCGACATCATGTTGTGCAGCGACCCGCCGCCCGGCACGAAGCCCCCTTCTCCGGCTGTCTTCGCGTCGTACGCGCCCTCGACCAGCCCCATGTACTCGCTCATCACGTTCCGGTGGAAGTACGGCGGCCGGAAGGTGTCCTCGCCCACCAGCCAGCGCGGCGCGAAGACCACGAAGTCGACGCCCGCCAGGCCGGGGGTGTCGGACGGGGACGTCAGCACCGTGAAGATCGACGGGTCGGGGTGGTCGTAGGAGAGGGAGCCGATCACATTGAATCGGCGGAGGTCGTAGATGTACGGCACATGTGTGCCGTGCCAGGCGATCACGTCCAGTGGGGAGTGGTCATATGTGGCGGTCCACAGGTTGCCGCAGAACTTGTTGACCACCTCGACCGGGCCCTCGACATCCTCGTAGGCGGCGACGGGGGCCTGGAAATCCCGGGCGTTCGCGAGGCCGTTGGCACCGATCGGGCCGAGGTCGGGAAGGCGGAAGGGCGAGCCGTAGTTCTCGCACACATAGCCCCGGGCCGTGGCATCCAGCAGCTCCACACGGAAGCGGACCCCACGGGGAATCAGCGCCACATGTCCTGGCTCCACATGCAGCTGGCCGAACTCCGTCCACAGCAGCAGCCCGCCGCGCTCCGGGACGATGAGCAGCTCGCCGTCCGCGTCGGAGAAGACCCGCTCCATGGAGGCGTCGGCGTGGTAGAGGTGCACGGCCATGCCGGTGCGCTGGGTCGCGTCGCCGTTGCCGCCGAGGGTCCACAGGCCCGCGAGGAAGTCCGTGCCGGGCGGCGGCTCCGGGAGGGGGTTCCAGCGGAGCCGGTTCGGGTCCGGGGCGATGTCCGTGAAGGGGCCGGTGCGCAGGCCCCCGTTGTCGGCGGTGCGGATGAACGCCGGGTGGGCGGCCGAGGGGCGGATCCGGTACAGCCAGGAGCGGCGGTTGTGGGACCGCGGCTCGGTGAAGGCCGTACCGCTGAGCTGCTCCGCGTACAGGCCGAGGGGGGCGCGCTGCGGCGAGTTGCGGCCCTCGGGCAGGGCGCCCGGCACCGCCTCCGAGGAGTGCTCGTTGCCGAACCCGGAGAGGTACGACAGCCCCTCGGCGGCCTTCCGCGCTTCCCCACGCTCGAACACGCTCGCGCGGGGGGCACCCCCATCGCTCATGATCGCTCCCTGAACCTGGCCGTCGTCGATTCCTATGTATCACCGTAGGATTGCGCGGGGGTGGGTGCAAGAGGGCGGGGATCATCCCCGCGGGGTATGGCGAGAACCCGACTTCAGGGGGATCCGGTCTCGGGCGCGCTGTTCTACGCTCCCGGGCATGTCGTGGACGCGTGGACTGCCGGGTGCGCTCGCGGTCTGCGTGCTGCTCCTGGTCGCCGCGGCGGGGTGCGGGACCGGGGAGGCGCACGGGCAGCGGGGGGCGGGGTCGCCCTCACCGGTGGGCAAGATCCTCGACGACACGGACGAGAGCGGCCGCCACTACCGCGAGCTGGACAAGAAGCGGGCGCCCGAGGTGGGCACGGTGGTCACCCCCGACGCGGCCGGCGGCTGGGACGTCCGGCTCGACCTGCACCGCTTCCGCTTCTCCCCGGCGGGCACCGCGGCGAAGGCGGTCGTCGGCCGCGGCCTCGCCTACCTCTTCGTGGACGGCGGCCTGGTGACGCGGCTGCGCACCTCCGCCTACCACCTGCCCGCCGGCCTCGTTCCGCACGGCACCCACCACGTCACCGCCCGGCTCTACGCGGACGACGGCACGGTATGGGCCGTGCACGGCAAGCCGGTGGAGAGCACGGCGGACGTCACGGCGTCGGGCGCGGAGACGGCGTCGCCGTCGGCGTCGGCGTCGGGGGGCGCGCCCACCGCCCCCACCCCTGCCGGCAGCGGCGCGAACAGCGCGGACGCCGGATGAGTGCATGGGCCATCCGTCCGCGTACTGGGGGGCGAGGTTCACCTGATCCCGGCGGAAAGGCATCATGAAGCCCGTGCCCCCAGCGACACCGCTTCGCAAAGCGCCCGTACAGCGCCGCAGCGCCGAACGGCTGACCCGGATCCTCGACGCCTGTGCCGACCTCCTCGACGAGGTCGGCTACGACGAACTGAGCACCCGGGCCGTCGCGGTGCGCGCCGGGGTGCCCATCGGCTCGGTCTACCGTTTCTTCGGCAACAAGCGGCAGATGGCCGACGCCCTCGCCCAGCGCAACCTGGAGCGCTACTCCGAGCGTGTCACCGAGCGGCTGAAGGACGCACCGAAGGGCGACTGGCGGACGGCGACGGACGCGGTGCTGGACGAGTACCTGGCCATGAAACGCACCGCCCCCGGCTTCTCCCTCGTCGACTTCGGCAACCAGATCCCGGTCGGCGCCCGTGACGCGGAACCGAACCACCGGGTGGCCGACCGGCTGACCGACCTGCTGGCGGCGTACGTCGGCCGTGCCCCCGACGAGGCGCTGCGCCGCACGTTCCTGGTGGCGGTGGAAACCGCCGACGCCCTGGTCCACCTGTCCTTCCGGATGGCCCCGGAGGGCGACGAGAAGATCATCGCGGAGACGCGAGAGCTGCTGCGGGCGTACCTCGCGCGCGTTCTGGACTGACGCCGGGCATGGCGCCCCTGAAAGGGGCGCGGGGAACTGCGCGATCAGCCCCCACCGGCCATAGGTGTTACGACTACAGGACTCCCCTCCTCACATACCGCCCGGTATGCTCACCCCGAGTCCGGCCACCCCTCCATCGCCGCACCCCCCGGAGGCCCCCATGCCCCGCACCGCCCTCCGCATCTGCCCCCTGTGCGAGGCCACCTGCGGCCTGACCCTCACCATCGAGGGCACCCGCGTCACCGGCGCCCGCGGTGACCGCGACGACGTGTTCAGCAAGGGGTTCATCTGCCCGAAGGGCGCCTCCTTCGGCGCCGTCGACGCCGACCCCGACCGGCTGCGCACCCCCCTCGTCCGCAGGGACGGCGAGCTGCGCGAGGCCACCTGGGCCGAGGCCTTCGACGCGGTGGCCGCCGGGGTGCGGGGTGTCGTCGAGCGGTACGGCCCGGACTCCGTCGGGGTCGTCCTCGGCAACCCCAACGTGCACACCGTGGCCGGCGGCCTCTACCCGCAGGTCCTGGTCGGCGCCCTCGGCACCCGCAGCGTCTTCACCGCGTCCACCGTCGACCAGATGCCCAAGCACGTCTCCAGTGGACTGCTCTTCGGCGACGCCAACGCGATACCGGTGCCCGACCTGGACCACACCGACCACCTCCTCCTCATCGGCGCCAACCCCCTGGAGTCCAACGGCAGTCTGTGCACCGCCCCCGACTTCCCCGGCAAGCTCAAGGCGCTCAAGGCCCGTGGCGGCACCCTCACCGTCATCGACCCGCGCCGCACCCGCACCGCGAAGCTCGCCGACCGGCACATCGCCATCCGGCCCGGCGCCGACGCCCTGTTGCTCGCCGCGATGGCCCAAGTCCTCTTCGAGGAGAGCCTGGTGGACCTCGGCCACCTTGCCCCGCACATCGACGGGCTCGACGAACTCCGCGCCGGACTGGGCGACTTCACCCCGGACGCGGTCGCCCACGCCACGGACGTCGACGCCGACACGATCCGCGTCCTCGCCCGCGAACTCGCCGCCGCCCCCACCGCCGCCGTCTACGGCCGGATCGGCAGCTGCACCGTCCCGCACGGCACCCTCGCCAGCTGGCTCGTCGACGTCCTCAACGTCCTCACCGGCAACCTCGACCGGCCCGGCGGCGCGCTCTTCCCGCAGGCCGCCACCGACCGGACCCCGCGCCCGGCCGGACCCGGCCGCGGCTTCGCGCTCGGGCGCTGGCACTCCCGGGTCAGCCGACACCCGGAAGCAAAGGGCGAGTTGCCGCTCTCCGCGCTCGCCGAGGAGATCGACACCGCGACGGCGGAGGGTGAGCCGATCCGGGCGCTGATCGCCATCGCCACCAACCCCGTCCTCTCCGCCCCGGACGGCGACCGCCTCGACAAGGCCCTGGACTCCCTCGACTTCATGGTCAGCGTCGACCCCTACCTCAACGAGACCGCACGCCACGCCGACGTCGTGCTGCCCCCGCCGCCGCCCTCGCAGAGCCCGCACCACGACTTCGCCTTCAACACCCTCGCCGTACGCAACCAGGTCCGCTACTCCCGCCCCGCCGTCCCGCTGGAGCCCGGCAGGATGGCGGAGACCGAGATCCTGGCCCGGCTCGTCCTCGCGGCCGGCGGCATGCACGGCGCCGAACCGTCCGCCGTGGACGACATGGTCATCGGCCAGACCCTGGGGAAGGCGGTCCGGGAGAGCCACTCGCCCGTCCTCGGCCGGGACCCGCAGGAAGTGGCCGGCCTGCTCACCGGGGACACCGGTCCCGAGCGCCGGCTCGACCTGATGCTGCGCCTCGGCCCCTACGGCGACGGCTTCGGCGTCCGGCCCGACGGTCTCACCCTGGAGCAGCTGCTCGCCCACCCGCACGGCATCGACCTCGGGCCCCTCACCTCCCGCCTCCCGCAGCCCCTGAAGACCAGGAGCGGCAAGGTCGAACTGCTGCCCCGGCCCATCGCCGACGACCTGCCCCGGCTGCGCGCGGCCCTCGACACCAGCCCCGCGGCCCTCGTCCTCGTCGGCCGCCGCCACCTGCGCTCCAACAACAGCTGGATGCACAACGTGCCCGCCCTCACCGGCGGCACCAACCGCTGCACCCTGCACATCCACCCCGAGGACGCCGAACGGCTCGGCGTGCGCGACGGCGCCGACGTACGCGTCAAGGGCGCCGGCGGCGAGGTGGTCACCCCCGCCGAGGTCACCGACGGCGTCCGGCCCGGTGTCGTCAGCCTCCCGCACGGCTGGGGCCACAACCGCCCCGGCACCCGGCTCAACCACGCCGCCACCGCCCCCGGCGTCAACGTCAACCAGCTCCTCGACGGCAGCCTGCTCGACCCGCTGTCCGGCAACGCCGTCCTCAACGGCATCCCCATCGAGGTGACCGCCGAGGTGACCGCAACCCCGTGACCTGGACTTTCGCGCTTATTGCTCGCGCGTCAACGTCTTGTTAACGACGTTTGACGCGACCTAACGTCGTCGCACCGCCGGCCCTGGTGGGAGTTCAAGGGCGAACGTTAGGTAATCCACTCATGCTGACCATCCTCGGCTTCGCCATGATCGCGACCTTCCTGGTCCTGATCATGCTGAAGAAGATGTCGCCGATCGCGGCGCTCGTGCTGATCCCCGCGCTGTTCTGCGTGGTCGTCGGCAAGGGCGCCCACCTCGGCGACTACGTCATCGACGGCGTCACCAGCCTCGCGCCCACCGCGGCGATGCTGATGTTCGCGATCGTCTACTTCGGTGTGATGATCGACGTCGGCCTCTTCGACCCGGTCGTCAAGGGGATCCTGAGGTTCTGCAAGGCCGACCCGTTGCGGATCGTCGTCGGTACGGCCGTACTCGCCGCGATCGTCTCGCTCGACGGCGACGGCTCCACCACCTTCATGATCACTGTCTCGGCGATGTACCCGCTGTACAAGCGCCTGAAGATGAGCCTGGTCGTGATGACCGGTGTCGCCGCGATGGCCAACGGCGTGATGAACACCCTGCCCTGGGGCGGCCCCACCGCCCGCGCCGCGACCGCGCTCAAGCTGGACGCGAGCGACATCTTCGTGCCGATGATCCCCGCGCTGGCCATGGGCCTGCTGTTCGTCTTCGTCCTCGCCTACGTCCTCGGCCGCCGCGAGCGCAAACGGCTCGGCGTGCTGACCCTCGACGAGGTGCTGGTGGAGGAGCCCCGCACGGAGACCGTCCTGGTCGGTGCGGGAACGGGTGCGGGTGCCGGAACCGGTAAGGGTGCTCGGAGCGCCGGTGGCTCCGGTGCCGGCGGCGTGGACCTGCCGGGCGAGCCGGAGGGCGACGGCTTCCAGGGCCTCGACCCGCACCGCGAGACCCTGCGCCCCGGGCTGTACTGGTTCAACGCGCTGCTCACGGTCGCCCTGCTCACCGCCATGATCATGGAGTGGCTGCCGATCCCGGTGCTGTTCCTGCTCGGCGCGGCCCTGGCGCTGACCGTCAACTTCCCCCAGATGCCGGCCCAACGGGCCCGGATCGCCGCGCACGCCGAGAACGTCCTCAACGTCTCCGGCATGGTCTTCGCCGCCGCCGTCTTCACCGGCGTCCTCCAGGGCACCGGCATGGTCGACCACATGGCCGAGTGGCTGGTCGGCAACATCCCCGACGGCATGGGCCCGCACATGGCCCTCGTCACCGGCCTGCTGAGCATCCCGCTCACGTACTTCATGTCGAACGACGGCTTCTACTTCGGCATCCTCCCGGTGCTCGCCGAGGCCGGCCAGGCCCACGGTGTCTCCGCCGTGGAGATCGCCCGCGCCTCGATCGTCGGCCAGCCGCTGCACATGTCCAGCCCGCTCGTCCCCGCCGCCTACGTCCTGGTCGGCATGGCCAAGGTCGAGTTCGGCGACCACACGCGGTTCGTCGTGAAGTGGGCTGCGCTGACATCGGTGGTGGTGCTCGGGGCAGGAATCCTGTTCGGGACTATGTGACATAGCACTGTGTGACGTAGCACCGCAGGAGTATGTGACATACCACTGGGAGGTTTCACCATGGTGCCCGGCAGGAACCGCGGCTGGCTGCTCCGTCTCGTCATCGCCTTCGGCTTCGCCCAGGGGGCGGTGTCGATGGCCCGGCCCGCCGTCTCCTACCGGGCGCTCGCCCTCGGCGCCGACGAACGCGCCATCGGCGTCATCGCCGGCGTGTACGCCCTGCTCCCGCTCTTCGTCGCCGTACCGCTCGGCCGCCGTACCGACCACGGCCGCTGCGCACCCCTGCTGCCCGTCGGCGTCGTACTGATATCCGGCGGCTGTGCGCTCAGCGGGCTCGCGGGCTCCCTCTGGACCATGGCCCTGTGGAGCGGGGTGATGGGCCTCGGCCACCTCTGCTTCGTGATCGGCGCACAGTCCCTGGTGGCCCGCCAGTCGGCGCCGCACGAACAGGACCGCAACTTCGGCCACTTCACCATCGGGGCGTCGCTCGGCCAGCTGATCGGGCCGATCGCGGCCGGTGCGCTGATCGGTGAGCCGGACATGGCGGGCACGAGTGCGCTCGCGCTCGTGGTGGCGGGCGCCGGGGCGGCGATCGCGTTCACCTCGCTGTGGCGCATCGAGGACCGTACGGCGGTCAAGTCCCGTACCGCGGAGGGGGACCGGGTACCGGTGGGCCGCATCCTTGGGGCCCGGGGCGTCCCGGCCGGCATGCTGATCAGCCTCTCGGCGCTGTCCGCGACCGACATCCTGACCGCGTACCTCCCGGTGGTCGGCGAGCACCGGGGCATCTCCCCGGCCGTGATCGGCGTGCTGCTGAGCGTGCGGGCGGGGGCGACGATCGCCTGCCGGCTGGTGCTCACCCCGTTGCTGCGGCTGCTGGGGCGGCCGGTGCTGCTGACCGTCACCTGCCTCGTGGCGGCGGTGTTGTGTGCGGGGATCGCGCTGCCCGTGCCGGTGTGGGCGCTGGGCGTGATGCTGGCGGTTCTCGGCTTCTGTCTGGGGGTGGGGCAGCCGCTGTCCATGACGACGGTGGTGCAGGCTGCGCCGGACGGGGCGCGGTCGACCGCGCTGGCGTTGCGGCTGACCGGGAACCGGCTGGGACAGGTGGCCGCGCCGGCCGCGGCGGGGCTGGTGGCCGGGGTGGCCGGGGTCGCGGCGCCGTTCGTGATGCTGGGGGCGTTGCTGCTGGTGTCCTCGGGGGTCGCTCTGCGGTCGCCGGGAAGGTCGGAAGGGGCGCCCGGTGGGGTGGGGGAGACTGCCGGGTTGCGGCTGCTGCGCCGTCGTGGCTTGTCGCGCCCACGCGGCGGTAGCCGCAAATTCACTGCAGCCCCGCGCCCCTGAGGAAGTTGCCCTGGCGCCTGCTGAACGGCGCCGTCCGCTTCATCGATTGCCCGGCCCCTTCCTGAGTATTCGGGCACACGTCTTCCCCCTCCCGCACACATTCCGTTAACTTCCGTGACGCACGGGCCCGTTTGACAGCCCCCGGGGGCGACAGCCATGACACGCGCCATCTCTCTGCACAACGTGAGCAAGGCCTTCGCGCGGGGCGTCCGCGTGGTGGACCGGTTGTCGCTGGACATCGCCCCCGGCGAGTTCCTCGTGCTGCTCGGGCCGTCCGGTTGCGGCAAGTCGACGGTGCTGAGAATGATCGCGGGCCTGGAGGAGGCCGACGAGGGCGAGTTGCTGCTCGACGGCGTGTACGCCAACGACCTGCTGCCGTCCGACCGGGACATCGCCATGGTCTTCCAGAACTTCGCCCTGTACCCGACCATGACCGGCCGTGACAACATCGGCTTCCCGCTCCGCCTGGAGGCACCCGGCGCCGATCCGCGCCCCCGTGTGGACGCCACCGCCCGCATGCTGGGCATCGAGGACCTCCTCGACCGCTTCCCCGGCCAGCTCTCCGGCGGCGAACGCCAGCGGGTGGCGATGGGGCGGGCCATCGCCCGGCATCCGTCGGCGTTCCTGATGGACGAGCCGCTCTCCAACCTCGACGCCAAGCTCCGCAGCCACTTACGCACCGAGATCTCGCGGCTGACAAGGGAGTTGGGCGTCACCACGGTGTACGTCACGCACGACCAGGCCGAGGCCATGTCGCTGGGCGACCGGGTCGCCGTGCTGCGCGGCGGGGTGCTGCAGCAGGTCGACACCCCGCGCGCGGTCTACGCCCTGCCCCGGAACGTCTTCGTCGCCGCCTTCATCGGCACGCCGCGCATCAACCTCCTGCGCGGGGTGATCCGGGCCCCGCTCGACGGTGCGATGACGGTCCACCTCGGCAAACAGGCCCTGCCCCTGCCCGAACCCCTGTGCCTGGACCACCGGTTGCTGCGGGTGCAGCAGGGCCGGGAGGTGATCGTCGGGCTGCGTTCGGAGGCGGTGCGGATCGCCAGGCACTCCGCCGCCCGGCCCGGCGAGGTGCCGCTCACCGGGCTGGTGGAGCATGTCGAGTTCCAGGGGCACGAGGTGCTCGTCCACTTCGACACCGGCTCCCGGCCGGCCGTCGTACCCGAGCTGGAGGCCCCGCGCCCGACCGGCCGGCCGTCCCGGCGCCGGCGGCGGGAGGGGGTGACGGTGCTGGACCGGCTGCGGGACCGGGCGAGTTCGAAACGGGCGGGACCGGTCGTCGTACTGGAGCATCCGGCGGATGCCGAGCCCGAGCCCGCACCCCCGGAGGGACGGCTGCCCGGCGATCTGGTCGTGCGCACCACGCCCGACCTCCAGCTCCGGCACGGCATGCAGATCCCGCTCCTGGTCGACCTCGCCCACCTGTTCGTCTTCGACCAGCACGGCGAACGGATCTGCCCGTCCCCGGCGCGGCTGCCGGACCTGGACGGGTGAAAACGGCCGGGAAAGCGGGACCGGGACCGGTGCAAGCCCCTAGGAAGGGGGCATGCGCACTCATTCGCTCCGTAACCGGTCGGCCCTCGCCGTGGCCGGGGTTCTGCTCGCCGGTGCTCCGACCGCGTACACCGCGCTGGCGGACGACCACTCCGTCGCCGTGCCGACGCGCGGCAAGCCGTACGTCGAGACGCGGCTGTTCTTCGGCACCGCCCGCCCGGACGGCGGACCCGCCGTCACCGACCGGCAGTTCACGGGCTTCGTCGACAAGGAGGTGACCCCGGACTTCCCCGACGGGCTCACCGTGCAGAGCGGGCGCGGGCAGTGGCGGGACGCGCACGGGACGATCGAGAAGGAGCGGTCGTACGAGCTGATCCTGCTGTATCCGGAGTCGGCGGCGAAGGGCAGCGACCGGAAGATCGAGGAGATCCGGCGGGCCTACGAGAAGGCCTTCGCGCAGGAGAGCGTGGGCAGGGTGGACGAACACGCCCAGGTCGACTTCTGACGGTCCGGTTCCGGTGGCGTGGATTGTGTCCCGTGGCGTGTCCTGTGGCGTCTCCCGGGCACGTCTGGCGCGCTAAAACTATCGCCGCTAGTTTGTGATTCGGACGACAGAGCCCCGCCGGGAGGAAGCAGCATGAAGGCACACGACGGCCTGTACATCGACGGCGCCTGGCGCGCCGCCGAGAGCCGGGACGTGATCGAGGTCGTGAACCCGGTCGACGAGCAGGTCGTCGGCCGGGTCCCGGCGGGCGGCGCGCTGGACGTCGACACCGCCGTACGCGCCGCCCGTGCCGCCCTCCCGGCCTGGGCCGCCACCCCGCCCGCCGAGCGGGCCGCCCGGCTGGCCGCCCTGCGCGACGTGCTCGCGGCCCGCAAGGACGAGATCGCCGAGACGGTCACCGCCGAGCTGGGGTCGCCGCTGAAGTTCTCGCAGGCCGTGCACGCGAGCGTGCCCGTCGAGGTCGCCGGTTCGTACGCCGAGCTCGCCGCGACGCATGTCTTCCAGGAGCAGGTCGGCAACTCGACCGTCCTGCACGAGCCGGTCGGGGTCGTCGGCGCCATCACGCCCTGGAACTACCCGCTGCACCAGATCGTCGCCAAGGCCGCCCCGGCGCTCGCCGCCGGCTGCACGGTCGTCCTGAAGCCCGCCGAGAACACCCCGCTGACCGCCCAGCTGTTCGCGGAGGCGGTGGACGAGGCGGGCTTCCCCGCCGGTGTGTTCAACCTGGTCACCGGATTCGGCCCGATCGCCGGGCAGGCCCTCGCCGAGCACCCCGGCGTCGACCTGGTCTCCTTCACCGGTTCCACGGCCGTCGGCAGGCAGATCGGCGCGACCGCCGGGGCGGCCGTCAAGAAGGTCGCCCTCGAACTGGGCGGCAAGTCCGCGAACGTCATCCTCCCGAGCGCCGACCTCGCCCGGGCCGTCAACGTCGGTGTGGCCAACGTGATGTCCAACTCCGGCCAGACGTGCAGCGCCTGGACCCGGATGCTGGTGCACGCCGACCGGTACGAGGAGGCGGTGCAGCTGGCGGCCGCCGCCGCCGCGAAGTACGGCGAGCGGATCGGGCCCGTGGTCAGCGCCGAGCAGCAGGCCAGGGTGCGCGGTTACATCGAGAAGGGCATCGCGGAGGGCGCGCGGCTGGTCGCCGGCGGTCCTGAATCCCCGCGCGAGCAGGGCTACTTCGTCAGCCCGACGGTTTTTGCCGACGTCACCCCGGAGATGACGATCGCCCAGGAGGAGATCTTCGGCCCGGTCCTGTCGATGCTGCGCTACGCGGACGAGGACGACGCCCTGCGCATCGCCAACGGCACCGTCTACGGGCTCGCGGGCGCCGTCTGGGCCGGGGACGAGGCGGAGGCGGCGGCCTTCGCCCGGCGCATGGAGGCCGGACAGGTCGACATCAACGGCGGCCGCTTCAACCCCCGTGCCCCGTTCGGCGGTTACAAGCAGTCGGGGGTCGGGCGGGAGCTGGGCGCGCACGGCCTCGCCGAGTACCTCCAGACCAAGTCCCTGCAGTTCTGAGGAGGTTGATCCGATGACTCGTACGGTCCGAGCCGCCGTGCTGCCCGCCGTGGGCGCCCCGCTCACGGTCACCGAGATCGACCTCCCGGACCCCGGACCAGGCCAGGTCCGGGTCCGGCTGGCCGCCGCCGGCGTCTGCCACTCCGACCTCTCGCTGTCCGACGGCACCATGCGGGTGCCGGTCCCGGCGGTCCTCGGCCACGAGGGCGCGGGCACCGTGGCGGCCGTGGGGGAGGGGGTCACCCGGCTCGCGCCCGGCGACCCGGTCGTCCTCAACTGGGCGCCCTCCTGCGGAAGCTGCCACGCCTGCACGCTCGGCGAGGTCTGGCTGTGCGCCAACGCGCTGAACGGCTCCGCCGACGTCCACGCCCGCACGGCGGACGGCACCGACCTGCACCCCGGCCTGAACGTGGCGGCCTTCGCCGAGGAGACCGTGGTCGCCGAGTCCTGCGTCCTGCCGCTCCCCGCGGACATCCCGCTCACCGACGCGGCCCTGCTCGGCTGCGCGGTCCTCACCGGGTACGGCGCCGTCCACCACTCGGCGCGGGTCCGGCAGGGCGAGTCGGTGGCGGTGTTCGGCGTCGGCGGGGTGGGCCTGGCCACCGTCCAGGCGGCCCGGATCGCGGGCGCGTCCAGGATCGTCGCCGTGGACGTCTCGGCGGAGAAGGAAGGCCTCGCGCGCGCCGCCGGCGCCACGGACTACGTCGTCGCCTCCGACACCACGCCCCGTGCGATCCGCGCCCTCACCGGCAAGCAGGGCGTCGACGTCGCCGTGGAGTGCGTGGGCCGCGCGGTCAGCATCCGCGCGGCCTGGGAGTCCACCCGCCGGGGCGGCCGTACGACGGTGGTCGGCATCGGCGGGAAGAGCGAACTCGTCACCTTCAACGCCCTCGAACTCTTCCACTGGGGCCGCACCCTCTCCGGCTGCGTCTACGGCAACTCGGACCCGGCCCGCGATCTGCCGTTGCTCGCCGAACACGTCCGGGCGGGCCGCCTGGACCTGACCGCGCTGGTGACGGAGCGGATCGCGCTGGAGGACATCCCGGTCGCCTTCGAGAACATGCTGGCGGGGAAGGGCGGGCGGGCGCTGGTCGTCTTCTGACCGGCCGTCACGGCACCTGTTCGGAGCGGGGCTCCCCGACCGTGGTCATGGTCCGGGGAGCGCCCTCCCGCGCCCGGGACCGGGACACGGCCACACCGGCCAGGCACAGCACCCCGCCCGCCAGGGTGACCGGCCCCGGGACCTCGCCGAGGGCCAGCCAGGACATCAGCACCACCAGCGCCGGCACGGCGTACGTCGTGGCGCCCATCCGGCTCGCGGTGGTCCTGGCCAGGGCATACGCCCAGGTGGTGAAGGCGAGCGCGGTCGGGAAGACGCCGAGGTACACCATGTTGAGGGTGGCGGACAGGGGTGCGTCGGCGGCCTGGTGCACCAGCTGCCCGGCGAACGGCAGACAGGCGACGGCGCCGACCAGGCACCCGTACGTCGTGGCCTGCAGCGCGCTCGCCCGGGCCAGCGCGGGCTTCTGGGAGACGACGCCGGCGGCATAGGCGACCGCCGCGAGCAGGCACAGCACCACGCCCAGCACCGAGGAGCCGCCCCCGCCGGCCATCGACAGGCCCACGGTCACCGCGCCCGCGAACGACACCGCCATCCCCGCGAGCAGCCGGGGCGGCATGGGATCACCGAGCAGCCGGGCCCCGAGCAGGGCGATCAGCAGCGGGCCGACGTTCACCACGAGGGCGGCCGTCCCCGCGTCCACCTGCTGCTCGCCCCAGTTGAGAACGACCATGTAGAAGCCGAACCACAGCACACCGGACACCGCGATGCCGCGCCAGGCGGACCTGGGCGGCGGCGGTACCCGCCGGATCACGCAGATGATCCCGAGCGCGAGTGCCCCGGCCGACATCCGCCCGAGGGCGAGCGACCCCGGGGAGTAGGCCGCCCCGGCACTGCGGATCGACACGAAGGCGGAGGCCCAGAGCACGACGGTGACACAGGCGGCGACGGCCGGGAGAAGGTGCGGTCGGGCCGGGACGGCTTGGTTCGTCATACCGCCGAGGGTAGGGAGCGGAACCGACCGGACGCTGGCGGTTTTCGGACGGGGGGCTGGGGAGGGGGGCAGGCGAGCGGCGGTAGCTACCGGGAACGGCTGTCGACGAGCCGGGCGAGGCCGTCCAGGACGCGCTCCAGTCCGAAGCGGAAGGCGTGTTCGGGGTTGTACACGCCCTGGTGGGCCTCGCCCGCGGCCTGTCCGACCCGGGCCGCGAGGGGGAACCGGGTGGGATCGAAGACCCTGGCCAGGAGGGGGGCGTTGGCGGCCCACCACTGTTCGTCGGACAGGGCGCTGTCGCGGGCGGCGGCCTGGTTGTCGAGGTCGGCGCGCGCCGTGGACTGGACGAAGCCGAGCAGGAAGGTGAGGGCCGCGTCCATCTCGACGTCGTCGAGCCCGAGGCCGTCGAACGCGGCCAGTTCGTGTTCGTACTTGGCCATGAGGCCGGGGCCGAGCGGCGGGCGGGCGGTGGGCAGGGTCGCCACCCAGGGGTGGCGCCGGTACAGGTCGCGGTTCTCGTGCGCGACGGCCGCCACCTTCGTGCCCCACGCGGCACCGGTGTGGTCGGTGCGCGGCATCCGGAGGTAGGCGGTGTCCAGCATGAGGTCGAGCAGCTCCGCCTTGCCCGGGACGTAGGTGTAGATCGTCATCGGCGTGACGCCCAGCCGCTGGGCGACGCTGCGCATGGTCAGGGTGTCCAGCCCACCGGAGTCGGCGAGTTCGACGGCGGCCTCGACGACCGCGTCGACCGTCAGCCCCTGTTTGGGGCCGCGCCGGGAGCCGCCCTTTCCGGGCTCGCGCCACAGCAGTTCCAGTGTGCGAGCAGGGTCGTCCGCGCCGCTTCGTTCCTTGGCCATGCGCCCCATCTTTTCCACGGAGGACTTCTGCCGCCACCTGCAACTCTGTACGATGTATAAAATACAACGTACAGAGATAGTCTTCAGGAGGAGCCTTGAAGATCACTTCCACCGCCGTCTGCCTGACCGTCGACGACGTCCCCGCCTCCGCCGCCTTCCTGGCCCGGCACTTCGGGTTCGAGGAGGCCGTGGCCGCCGACGGCTTCGCCTCCCTGGTCCGCGAGGACACCGTCCAGGTGGTCTTCCTGCGGAGCGGCACCGAGGTGCTGCCCGAGGGGGTGCGGGACCGGCGCGCCGCGGGTGTCGTCGCCGCGTTCACCGTGGCCGACCTGGACGCCGAGTACGAGCGGCTGCTGAGCGAGGGTGCCCCCGTCACCATGCCGCTGCGCGAGGAGCCGTGGGGTGAGCGCCTGTTCCAGGTCACCGACCCGAACGGCGTGATCCTCCAGCTCGTCGCCTGGGCCACCCCCGGGGACCGGTGAGCCGAAGCCGTCCTCAGACGGGCGGCTGCGTCGCGCGGGGGAACTGCTCGGCCAGCCCGTCCAGCAGGGCCCGCAGCCCGGTCTCGAAGGCCCGCTCGTCCACCTTCTCCTGCTGGTTCGCGAGCAGGTGGGCCTGGCCCAGATGCGGATAGTCGGCCGGGTCGTACGCGCTCGCGTCGTCCACGAAGCCCTCGGCGAACGAGCCCAGCGCCGACCCCATGACGAAGTACCGCATCAGCGCCCCGATCGACGTCGCCTGCGCCGGCGGCCACCCGGCGTCCACCATCGCGCCGTAGACCGCGTCGGCGAGCCGGAGGCCGGCCGGGCGGCGGCCGGGGCCCCGGGCCAGGACCGGGACGATGTTCGGGTGGTCCCGCAGCGCCGTCCGGTAGGACACCGCCCAGTCGTGCAGCGCGGTCCGCCAGTCCCGGTCGGCGTCCTGCCCGAGGTCTTCGAACATCGACAGGTCGACCTGCGCGCTGACCGAGTCCGCGACCGCCTCCAGGATCTCGTCCTTCGTGCGGAAGTGGTTGTAGAGGGAGGGCCCGCTGACCCCCAGCTCGGCCGCCAGCCGGCGGGTGGAGACGGCCGCCAGTCCCTCCGCGTCCACGAGTTCCCGTGCCGCCCGGACGATCCGGTCGGTGCTGAGGAGGGGCTTGCGCGGTCGGGCCATGGCGCACATAGTAGGGCCGGAGGAATAAACTAGCAGTGCTAATTTAAAGGGTGGTCGCATGGTGAACCTGGGGCTCGGCGAGGAGCAGACCGCCGTACGGCAGCTCGCCCGGGACTTCGTCGAACGCGAGATCACCCCGAACGTGATCGCCTGGGACCGCGCCGAGGAGGTCGACCGGGGGATCGTGAAGAAGCTCGGCGAGGTCGGCTTCCTGGGGCTGACCGTCGACGAGGAGTACGGCGGCTCCGGCGGCGACCACCTCGCGTACTGCCTGGTGACCGAGGAACTGGGCCGGGGGGACTCCTCGGTCCGCGGGATCGTGTCCGTGTCCCTGGGGCTGGTCGCCAAGACCGTCGCCGCCTGGGGCACCGAGGAGCAGAAGCGGCGCTGGCTGCCGGGGCTCACCTCCGGCTCGTACGTCGGCTGCTTCGGCCTCACCGAACCCGGCACCGGCTCCGACGCGGGCAACCTCACCACCCGCGCCGTTCGCGAAGGCGACGACTACGTCGTCAACGGCACCAAGATGTTCATCACCAACGGCACCTGGGCCGACGTCGTCCTGCTCTTCGCCCGCTCCACCGACGCCCCCGGCCACAAGGGCGTCTCCGCCTTCCTCGTGCCGGCCGACACCCCCGGTCTCACCCGCCGCCCCCTGCACGGCAAGCTCGGCCTGCGCGGCCAGGCCACCGCCGAACTCGTCCTGGAGGACGTCCGGGTCCCCGCCTCCGCGATGCTCGGCCCGGAGGGCAAGGGCTTCTCGGTCGCCATGTCGGCGCTGGCCAAGGGGCGGATGTCGGTCGCGGCCGGCTGCGTCGGGATAGCGCAGGCCGCGCTGGACGCGGCCGTGAAGTACGCCGGGGAGCGCGAGCAGTTCGGCACGCCGATCGCCGGTCACCAGCTCGTCCAGGAGCTGATCAGCGACATCGCCGTCGACGTGGACGCGGCCCGGCTGCTGACCTGGCGGGTCGCCGACCTGATCGACCGGGGGCTGCCGTTCGCCACCGAGTCCTCCAAGGCCAAGCTCTTCGCCTCCGAGGCCGCCGTGCGCGCCGCCAACAACGCCCTGCAGGTCTTCGGCGGCTACGGCTACATCGACGAGTACCCGGCCGGCAAACTCCTGCGCGACGCCCGCGTGATGACCCTCTACGAGGGCACCAGCCAGATCCAGAAGCTGCTCATCGGGCGGGCCCTGACGGGCGTCTCGGCGTTCTGAGTCGCTCTGAGTCACTCTGAGTACGTCCCTGAGTATCCCGGCGGATGTGGCGCGGGCCACCTCCGGCGATGCTCGAACCATGAGCGACACACCGGTCAGACACCAGAACACGGCCGCCTTCTACGGGCAGGCCGTCGCCTCCTTCGCCCTCGCCCTCACGGCGACCGCCATCGGCATCTTCCGGCTGCAGGCCGACGCCTGGGTGCGCGGCTTCCTCGGCATCGCCGTGCTCTACCTCGTCACCTCCGCCTTCACGCTCGCGAAGGTCGTCCGCGACCGCCAGGAGGCCGGGCAGATCGTCAGCCGGGTCGACCAGGCCAGGCTGGAGAAGCTGCTCGCCGAACACGACCCCTTCGAGAAGCTCTGAGCCCCCTGCCGCCCGTGAAAAGCTCTGAGCGGGCACACTAAGCGCTCGCTCAGCCGGGGCGGTATGGTGGAGCTCCGGTATCGAGAGGGGCGAACGAGCGATGAGTACGGCGGAGGAGACGACCGGCGGCGAGGTCGAGCCGTGGGAAGAGGTCACCCCTGACGCGGCCCGGCGACTGCTGGTCGCCGCCGTGGAGGCCTTCGCCGAGCGCGGCTACCACGCCACCACCACCCGCGACATCGCGGGCCGGGCCGGCATGAGCCCCGCCGCGCTCTACATCCACTACAAGACCAAGGAAGAGCTGCTCCACCGGATCAGCCGCATCGGTCACGACAAGGCCCTGGAGATCCTCCAGACGGCCGCCCGGCGCGAGGGCACCGCCACCGAGCGGCTCGCCGACGCCGTCAGCTCCTTCGTCCGCTGGCACGCCGGGCGGCGCACCACCGCGCGGGTCGTGCAGTACGAACTCGACGCCCTCGGCCCCGACGCCCGCGCCGAGATCCTCGACCTGCGCCGCCAGGTCGACGCCGAGGTGCGCGGGATCATCCAGGAGGGCGTCGCGTCCGGCGAGTTCGACGTCATCGACGTGCACGGCACCACCCTCGCGGTGCTGTCGCTCTCCATCGACGTCGCCCGCTGGTTCAACGTCAACGGCCCCCGGACCCCGGAGGAGGTCGGCGAGCTCTACGCCGACCTCGTGCTGCGGATGGTCGGGGCCAAGTAGCGGCCCCGCCGCTCTCAGAGGTAGTACCGGGACACCGACTCCGCGACGCAGACCGGCTTGTCGCCGCCCTCGCGCTCCACGCTGAAGGCGACGGTCACCTGGACGCCGCCCGTGACGTCCTCCACGCCGGTGATCGTCGCGGTGGCGCGCAGCCGGGAGCCGACCGGGACGGGGGCGGGGAAACGGACCTTGTTGGTGCCGTAGTTCACCCCCATCTTCACGCCCTCGACCTTGATCAGCTGGGGGCCGAAGAGCGGGAGCAGCGACAGGGTCAGATAGCCGTGCGCGATGGTCGTGCCGAACGGGCCGGCGGCCGCCTTCTCCGGGTCGACGTGGATCCACTGGTGGTCGCCGGTCGCCTCCGCGAACAGATCGATCCGCTTCTGGTCGACCTCCAGCCAGTCGGTGTACCCCAGCTGCTCGCCCACGGCCGCCTTCAGCTCGTCGGGGGAGGTGAAGATCCTCGGTTCTGCCATGTTGCCGGCCCTCTCGCAGTCACGGGTCACGCGTGCATTGTCTAAGCAACTGCTTAGCATGGTCCGGTACGGGCCCTCTGTCAACGGACCGCGACCCGCATCCGGTGGGTAGTCTCTACGGGGTGCCGCAGATTCCCGAGAAGATCCACGAGCTGACCGTGGGCCAGTTGTCCGCGCGCAGCGGCGCCGCCGTCTCCGCGCTGCACTTCTACGAGTCCAAGGGCCTCATCAGCAGTCGGCGCACCTCCGGCAACCAGCGCCGCTACAGCCGCGACACGCTCCGCCGCGTCGCCTTCGTCCGGGCGGCGCAGCGGGTCGGCATCCCCCTCGCGACGATCCGCGAGGCCCTCTCGGAACTTCCCGAGGAGCGCACGCCGACCCATGAGGACTGGGCCCGCCTCTCGGAGGCCTGGCGTACGGAGCTGGACGAGCGCATCAGGCAGCTGAACCGGCTCCGCGACCACTTGACCGACTGCATCGGCTGCGGGTGCCTGTCCTTGAGCAGTTGCGTGCTGTCCAACCCGGACGACGCGTTCGGCCAACGCCTGGCGGGCTCGCGCCTGCTGCCGGAGAGGGGGCGGCCGTAGTTCGGGTGCGGGCCGGCGGGGGCTGGTCGCGCAGTTCCTCGCGCCCCTGAAGGGGCGCTGCCCAGTCGCCCCTTTCAACAGCCACCCAGCTGCGGGCAGGCGTGCCGCAGGGCGGCACGGGTGGGCGCTGGGGGTCCCCCCGGCCGAAGGCTGGGGGAGGCACCCTGCCAGCGCCGGTAAGCGTCCCCCCCGCCCCCACCCCGGGCCCCTACTCGAACTCCGTCCCACCCTTCCGGGTCAGGTACGCCGGGCTCACCGCCTTCGCGATCGCCCGCCCCCCGGTCACCGTGCTGTACCGCTCCACGACCGGACGGATCACCACGCCCTCGCGCAGGTGCAGCCCCCGCCCGGACACGGTCTCCCGTCCGCTCGCCACCTCCAGCACCCGGTCGATGTCGTACGGCCCCTCGAACAGCCGTGGCACCAGCGGCAGTTCGCCCGCCAGGAACTCCGCCGGGTCCAGCCACCGCACCGCCCCGTCGAACTCGGCCGACACGTCGAACGCGGCGAACCCGAGGGACTCCCGTCGGCCGTCGGCGCCGTACGTCAGGTCCTGGACCCCTGCCCCGTACACCTCCCCGAAGATCCCGACCCGGCGCGCGCCGAGCCGTTCGGCGAGCCGGCGGGCCGCCTCGGCGACGCCGTGGCCGCGCACCGCCCGCCAGTAGAGGTTGCGCGGATCCTCCTTGAGGGCCAGGGACTTCGCGCCGAAACCCTTGGAGGACACGTACACCCGGTCCGTGTCGGCGACATAGGTGACCAGGCACGCCGAGCCATGGAGCTTCTCGGTGAGGACCACCGGCTCGCCGGGCTCGAAGATGCCGGGATAGCGCTGGATGTTCTCGATGTCGACCCAAGGCAGCAGATCGGGTGCCGACTCGACGTCCCCGTCCATCGTGGGCGGGACCGGCGGCACCCACTTGGTGATACCGAGCCTCTCCGCGAAGTCGGTGCCCTCCGCCGCGGCCCGTACCAGGTCGACGTCGGCCAGCGCCTTCGGACGGCACACGATGCCCTGCGACAGCTCGCCGCGCAGCCGCACCGCCCGGACCCGGTCCGCGTTGCTCCCCGCCAGCCGCCCGGTCAGCCCCAGCTCCTCGATCAGCCCGGCCGGCAGCACGGCCTGTTCGGGGATGTAGAGGGCGGAGTCGCCGGTGCGGTACACGCCCTTGCCGACGACCGCGCGGTAGAGGCCCACCTGGGCCAGCTCCAGCGCGTCGGCGTTGGGGTGCTCGTGGACGGTCAGCACTTCGGCGGTGACGCGCAGCGTCGACATCGGTGCTCCTCGCTCGGAGGGAACCCGCGGGGTTCCTCAGCTGGGTTTCATCGGACCCAACTCTCCGGACGGGAAACGGGTGGAACCAGCGGATTTGCCGCTGCTATGGGGCCGTCGTGAGCGGTCGCCGGCCACGGGCCGCCGGGCAGTTGGGGGGTGCGGCATCCCCGGCGCACCCCCACGTGGTCAGGCCGACATGAGAAGCCGCCCGCGCCTGGCACAGGCCAGGGCCTCGGGGGTGAGCACCGGACGCGGCACCAGGATCCCGCAGTCCGTGCAGACCGGACCGGCGGAGGGCTCGTGGTCCAGGTCGTACTTCCAGATGAGGCGCTCCCCGGCGCACACCGGGCAGACCGTGCCCGGCTCGCGCTCCAGGGCGGCGATCAGCCGTCGCAGCACCTCGGCGAGTGGTTCGTCGGGATGGACCCGTGGGTCGTCGCACCAGGCCACTCCGAATCCGCCCCAGGTCAGCCGGTGCCAGTCGTCCACGCTGCCCGGGCGGCGCAGCCCGTCGTGCTTCTCCTTCTTGCGGCGCTCGGCGAACTCGCCCTCATAGGCGAGCCATACCGTCCGCGCCTCCTCAAGCTCCTCCAATGCGCCCACGAGACGCACCGGATCGGGGGACCGGTCCTCGGGACCGAACCCGGCCCGGGAGCAGAGATGGTCCCAGGTCGCGCGGTGCCCGTAAGGAGCGAACCGCTCCAGGCACTTGCGCAGCGAGTAACGCCGTAGCGCCAGATCGCACCGTGGGTCTCGCACCTGTCTCGCCAGACTCCGGAAACCGGCCATCGCCCTGCACCTCCGTCACACCTGCACCTGTACTTCGGTCACTTCGGCGTCGCCGCACGGGTTTCGCGCGGCGTTGCCGTATAGACGTATCGACACTCGAATCGGCTCCATCGGATTTCCGATGCCGTCCATAAGGCCGCCCGCCTTGACCGATGGCCGGTGGGACCACCGACGCGGGCGACCACTCCAAAACTTGACGCATGTTCATCTTCAATCCCGGGGATACCGGCGGTAACGTCCGGCACCACCCCCGTCGTGAGGAGCCGCCATGCCCCGGCGCACCAGACATCACGCGTTGTTCGACAAACTGAGAACTCCCCGCAAGCTCCCCGGGTTCCTGAAAGCCGCATCCGTATGCGTCCTCATCGCCGGCCTGCTCTCCCCGCTGGTCCAGGCGACTCCGGCGGCGGCCGCGGCGTCCAACGACTACTGCGGCGGCCAGTGTTCCGACATCCTGCCGCCCGGCGAGAACGGCAACGCCACCCTCGCCCAGATCCTGCTCAACCAGGTCTTCGGCACCCAGCCCGACCACGCCGAGGACCAGCTCGGCACCTACAACAGCCTGGCCACGGGCTACTCCACCCTCACCGACGCGAAGATCAACACGTTCTTCAACGACTCGTCGTTCGGGGTCGCTTCCGATCAAGTCGCCTCCACCGAGAACCCGGCCGGCCGCAGCGACGTCACCATCGTCCGCGACAAGAAGACCGGTGTGCCTCATATCACCGGTACCACCAGATACGGCACGGAGTTCGGTGCGGGGTATGCGGCCGCTGAGGACCGGCTGTGGCTCATGGACGTGTTCCGGCACGTCGGCCGCGGCCAGCTCACCACCTTCGCCGGCGGCGCCGCCTCCAACCAGGGCCTCGAGCAGGAGTTCTACCGCAACGCCCCCTACTCCGAGGCCGACCTCCAGGCGCAGATCGACAACGCCGTCGCCAACAACGGCGCCCGCGGCCAGCAGGCCCTCGACGACGCCAACGCCTACCTCGCCGGCATCAACTCCTACATCGACGCCTCCGACAGCGGCCGGTACTTCCCCGGCGAGTACGTGCTGACCGGGCACAAGGACTCGATCACCAACGCCGGCACGATCGACCACTTCAAGATCACCGACCTGGTGGCGCTGGCCTCCGTGATCGGCGCGCTGTTCGGCTCCGGCGGCGGTGGCGAGGTCAACAACGCCATATCGCTGCTCGCCGCCCAGGAGAAGTACGGCGTGACGGAGGGCACCAAGGTCTGGGAGTCGTTCCGCGAGCGCAACGACCCCGAGGCCGTGCTCACCGTCCACAACGGCGAGAGCTACCCGTACGGCACCAAGCCCGACAACCCGCAGGGCGAGGCGCTGCCGGACGCCGGTACGGTGACGACCGAACCGCTGGTCTACAACGCCACCGGCACCGGCGCCGACCAGAGCGCCACCGCGGCCGCCGAGACGGCGACCAAGACCGCGCTCAGCTCGGCCAGACGCGGCATGTCCAACGCCCTCGTCGTCAGCGGCAAGTACACCGCGAGCGGCCACCCGATCGCCGTGTTCGGACCGCAGACCGGCTACTTCGCCCCGCAGCTGCTCATGCTCCAGGAGATCCAGGGCCCGGGCATCAGCGCCCGCGGCGCCTCCTTCGCCGGCCTGAGCATGTACGTCGAACTGGGCCGCGGCCAGGACTACGCGTGGTCCGCCACCACCTCCGGGCAGGACATCATCGACTCCTACGCGGTCGAACTCTGCCAGGACGACTACCACTACCTGTTCCACGGCACCTGCACGGCCATGGACGAGGTCGAGCAGACCAACTCCTGGAAGCCGACCACGGCCGACGGCACGGCCGCCGGCTCGTACACCATGAAGGTCTGGAAGACCAAGTACGGCCCCGTCGAGTACCGGGCCACCGTCGGCGGGAAGAAGGTCGCCTACACCACCCTGAGATCCTCCTACATGCACGAGGCCGACTCGATCATCGGCTTCCAGATGCTCAACGATCCCGACTACGTGAAGAGCCCGCAGACCTTCCAGAGCGCGGTGCAGCACATCAACTACACGTTCAACTGGTTCTACGCCGACTCCACGCACACCGCGTACTACAACAGCGGCAACAACCCGGTGCGGGCCACCGGGGTCGACGCCGAGTTCCCGGTCTGGGGCCAGGCCGCCTACGAGTGGCAGAACTGGAACCCGACCACCAACACGGCCGACTACACCCCGGCCGCCCAGCACCCGCAGTCGATCGACCAGGACTACTACGTCTCCTGGAACAACAAACAGGCACTGAACTACACGACCGCGAGCTGGGGTGACGGCTCGGTCCACCGCGGCAACCTGCTCAACGACCGGGTGAAGAAACTCGTCGCCGCAGGTGGTGTCACCCGCTCTGTGCTTGTCAAGGCCATGGCAGACGCATCGCTCACGGACCTGCGGGCCGAGGACGTGCTGCCGAACCTGCTCAAGGTGATCAACAGCAGTACGGTGACCGACTCCACGGCCGCCGCGGCCGTCACCAAGCTCCAGACCTGGCTGACCGCGGGCGGCAAGAGAACGGAGACCTCGGCGGGCTCGAAGACGTACGCCAACGCCGACGCCATCCGGATCCTGGACGCCTGGTGGCCGCTGCTGGTGAAGGCCGAGTTCCAGCCGGGCCTCGGTGACGACCTGTACACCGCGTTCACCAACAACCTGTACATCGACGAGACCCCGTCGGCCGCCCACGGCCCGACCGGTGCGCATGCCGGAAGCTCCTTCCAGTACGGCTGGTGGAGTTATGTCGACAAGGACATCCGGTCGGTGCTCGGGCAGACCGTGTCGGGACCGCTCGCCGAGCAGTACTGCGGCGGCGGCAGCCTCAGCGCCTGCCGGGACATCCTCATCAGCACCCTGAAGACGGCGGCCGGCACCAGCGCGTCCACCGTCTACCCCGGGGACTCGCTGTGCTCGGCGGGCGACCAGTGGTGCGCCGACTCGATCGTGCAGCGCACCCTGGGCGGCATCAAGCACTACAACATCAGCTGGCAGAACCGGCCGACCTTCCAGCAGGTCGTGGAGTTCACCTCACACCGGTGAGCCGCACACCGGTGAGCTGAACACCGGTGAGCTGACGCCCCACGGCGGCGGGTCACGCGATGTGCCCCGCCGCCAGCACCACCCGGGCCAGTTCGGGGTGCACGATGTCGCTGTGCGCCCCGGACGGCGGCCCGCCCTTCTTCACGACCGCCGCCGCGTCGACGTTCACACAGCCCGGCGCGGCGAGCGGGCCGCGCAGCGCCGCCGCGAGGTCCAGCGAACGGGTGCCGGGCACCTCCTGGACGCCGTCGTGGCCCATCGCGCCCCACCTGTCGCCGAGCATCCGCCCCACGTCCTCGCCCAGCGCCGACTCGCAGTCGTCCGCCATCCGCGAGGCCAGCGGATACATCGTGCCGAGCGCCTCGTCGAAGTGGGAGTAGCAGCACACCAGCGGGCCGTCGATCCGGTTCTGCTGCCCCTGGAGCACCCCGCCGGCGCGCGGGTCGTGGGGCAGCCGGGCGGCGAACGCGTAGTGCGAGAAGGCGCCTTGCAGCAGGGTGACGGACTTCACCGTGTGCACCCCGTCCGGCAGCCCGCGCAGCGCGAACGACACCAGCCGCCCGCCGAAGCTGTGCCCGACCAGATGCACCCGCACGTCCGGTGCCGCCGCGGCCAGCTGCCCGATCACCCGCCCGAGCCCACGTTCCCCGACGGTCCCCGCGCGTCGCTTCATCGCGTAGTACGTCGCCTGTCGCAACAGCTCCTTCGCGCCGTCCCAGGGGTTCGGCAGCGCGAACCCGGCCGCGGCGCCGCCTCCGTGGAGGGCGGCCAGCGCCGCCGCGAACTCCTCGCACAGGGTCGCCGTGTCCCCGGTGAACAGCACGGGGTCGCTCTGCGGGACGCCCTCCGCGAGCGTGTCCGCCGCGAACAGCGGCTGCGGGCCGCCGGGGACCACCTCGACCAGCAGCCGGACGAGCCGCCCGAACTCCGCCAGCTCGTTCGCCGGCCGCTGGTCCAGCATCCGCGCGATCTGGTCGACCACGGTGGCCCGCCCCGGGAACGTCTCCAGGAGCGCGTGCCGGGTGTCCTGGTCGAGGGCGGGCGCCGGTGACTCCTCCACCTCCGTGGCCACCACCGACCTGGGGAAGTCGGGGATCGGCTCGTCGCAGAACCGCATCGACGGCCAGATCACCCCGGCGTACCCGATCCGCGCCTTCGGCGCGAGCTTCGGGATCGGCGCGAAGAACCGCCGGTACAGGCGGGTCGCACCCGAACGGTCGTTGTTCCAGCCGTGCGCGAAGACGATCAGGTCATGGAGGCCGTGGCCGCCGATCTCGCCCAGCAGCCGGTCGCGTTCGGCGCCGTCCGGGTCCCCGTCGGCGTCGAAGGTCAGCTCCCAGTAGGGAGCCACACTCATCCCAGGATCCGCCATACCAGGCTCCTCGTCCCCCGAACCGGTGCGATGTGCGCGCATCGTCCCGCCGCGGGGCAAGGTTGGCCATACACCGCGCCTCACCTGTAGAGGAGAAATTCCTTTCGGACCCGGCGGAATGCGGCGAGTTCGTCCTGCCAGGCGCCGACGACCTCGTCCGGGCCCGCGCCGGCGTCGATCATCGTGCGGACGCGCGTGGATCCGGTGAGCTTGTCGATCCAGCCGTCCTCGCGCCAGGCGAAGCCGCTCCACACCTTCCTCGCGGTGACCAGCAGGGCGATTCCGGTGCGTACCGGGTCGTAGGCGGCCCGGTCGCGCACATGGATCTGCACCCCGCCGACGGTCCTGCCCTGGAACTTGGAGAAGGTCGGCGCGAAGTAGGCCTCCCGGAACCGCACGCCCGGCAGCGCGAGTTCGTCGGCGGCGGCCGCCCAGCGCGCGTCGATGCCCTCCGCGCCCAGCAGTTCGAAGGGGCGGGTGGTGCCGCGGCCCTCGGACAGGTTGGTGCCCTCGAAGAGACAGGTCCCCGAGTAGACCAGGGCGGTGTCCGGGGTGGGCATGTTGGGACTCGGCGGCACCCACGGCAGGCCGTACGCGTCGAAGAAGCGGGAGCGGCGCCAGCCCGTCATCGGTACGACGTGCAGGGCGACCGGCGGATCCAGGAACTCCGCGTTGAACAGCCGCGCGAGCTCGGCGACCGTCATCCCGTGCGCCTGCGCGATCGGCTGCCGGCCGACGAAACTGGCGAACTCCCGGTGCAGGACCGGGCCCTCGGCCGTGCGGCCGGTCACGGGGTTCGGCCGGTCGAGGACGACGAAGCGCCTGCCGGCCAGCCGGGCGGCCTCCATGCAGTCGTACAGCGTCCAGATGTACGTGTAGAAACGGGCGCCGACGTCCTGGATGTCGAAGACGACGGTGTCCACGCCCGACGCGGTGAAGACGTCGGCGAGGGGCTGACCGCTCTTGAGATACGTGTCGTAGACGGGGAGGCCGGTCGCCGGGTCGTCGTGGCGGCCCTCGGAGCCGCCGGCCTGGGCGGTGCCGCGGAAGCCGTGCTCGGGGCCGAAAACGGCGGTGAGGTTCACGCGCGGGTCGGCGTGCATGACGTCGACGATGTGGCGGGCGTCCTGGGTGATGCCGGTGGGGTTGGTGACGATGCCGACCTTCTGGGCGGCGAGGAGGGCGTAGCCGTCGGCGGAGAGGTGGTCGAAGCCGGTCTTGAGGGTGCCGTGGGCGTCGGCTGTGGTTGCCGTGGGTAGGGCTGTGGCGGCTGCTGCTGTTGCCGTGGCCGCGGTGAGCAGACTTCGTCTGGACGGGCGCAATGGGGTGGCCTCCGTCGTCGTCCGGGTGCGGGTCGTGTGTGGCTGGTCGCGCCCCTAGGGGGTTGTCGTCGTCCCTTGTCGGACAGCGGCCCTGCGCCCCTTGGGGGTTGCCGTCGTCCCTTGTCGGACAGTGGCCCTGCGCCCCTGGGGGAGTGCAGTCGTCGCGAGTCCGACAGTGGCCCTGCGCCCTTAGTGGGTGTGACGGTCGCCCTTTTCTCAAACATACCGACCGGTTAGTGTGTCGGTGCTGAGCCGAGTCTGGTCGCGTCGTGTCGAAGGAGACCGATGGTGGGAGCCGTGCAAGATGCCCGAGTCGTCGTCACCGGGGCGGGAGGGGGCATCGGGGCCGCCCTCGCCCGCCGGTTCGCCGCCGAGGGTGCCCGCGTCGTCGTGAACGACCTGGACGGGGCCAAGGCGGCCGCCGTCGCCGAGGAGATCGGCGGGATCGCCCTTCCGGGGGACGCGTCCGGCATCGTCGGCGCCGCCCGGGACGCGCTCGGCGGGAGCGTCGACGTCTACTGCGCCAACGCCGGGCTCGGGTCGGGTGGGTCCGAGGCGGCCGAGCCGGCCGTGTGGGAGTCCGCCTGGGACGTCAACGTCATGGCTCATGTGCGGGCCGCTCAGGAACTGGTGCCGGAGTGGCTGGAGCGGGGGAGCGGGCGGTTCGTGTCCACCGTGTCCGCCGCCGGACTGCTCACCATGATCGGCGCCGCGCCCTACAGCGTGACCAAGCACGCCGCCTACGCCTTCGCCGAGTGGCTGTCACTGACGTACCGGCACCGTGGCCTGAAAGTGCACGCCATCTGCCCGCAGGGCGTCCGTACCGACATGCTCGCCGCCACCGGCAGCGCCGGCGATATCGTGCTCCAGCCGACCGCCATCGAACCGGAGGACGTCGCCGAGGCGCTGTTCAAGGGGATGGCGGAGGACCGGTTCCTGATCCTGCCGCATCCCGAGGTCGCCGACTTCTACCGGGCACGGGCCACCGACCCGGACCGCTGGCTGACGAACATGAACCACATCCAGCAGAAGTGGGAGGCCACCCGGTGACCGTGTCGGAGACCGAGTCGATCTACGCCGCCCGGCCGTGGGTGGGGCTGCTCAACGACGCCCAGCGCGGGCCGGTCGACCCGCCCGCCTCGCTGGTGCACGCCCTGCGGGCCGCCGTGGCCGAGGCGCCCGACCGCACCTGCCTCACCTACTTCGACGCCCGCCTCAGCTTCCGCGAGGTCGACGAGCTGAGCGACTCGGTCGCCGCGCATCTCGCCGAGCGCGGCCTGGAGCGCGGCGACCGGGTCGCCGTGATCCTGCAGAACTCGCCGCACTTCGTGCTCGCGCTGCTCGGCGCCTGGAAGGCGGGCGCGACCGTCGTGCCGGTCAACCCGATGTACAAGTCGGGAGAGGTCACGCACGTCCTGCGGGACGCCGAGGTGAGCGCGCTGGTCTGCTCGCAGCGGGCCTGGGAGTCGTATCTGCGCGACACGGCCGCCGACTCGCCGGTGCGGATCGTGCTCACCGCGAGCGAGCTGGACTTCCAGACGCGTGACGACGCGCGCGTGCTGGCCTTCGAGCGGCTGCCGCAGGCCGCCGACACCGAGGACCTGGTCGCCGTCGCCCGGCAGGGCGGGAAGGCTCCCGAGGGGCGGGATCCCGAGCCCTCCGACATCGCGCTGATCAGCTACACCTCGGGGACCAGCGGCACCCCCAAGGGCGCCACCAACCTGCACAGCAACATCATGTACAACGCCGAACGGCAGCGGACCGGGCTCGCGCTGCCCGACGCGCCGGTCTACTACGCCCTCGCACCCCTCTTCCACATCACCGGCATGGTCTGCCAGCTCTGCGCCTGCCTCACCAGCGTGGGCACGCTCGTGCTGACCTACCGCTTCGAGCCGGGCCTGGTCCTGGAGGCGTTCGCCGAGCACCGCCCGCAGTACACGGTCGGCCCGTCCACCGCGTTCATGGCCCTGGCGGCCCACCCGGACGTCACCCCGGAGCACTTCGCCTCCTTCGTCAACATCTCGTCGGGCGGCGCGCCGCTGCCGCCGGCCCTGGTGGAGAAGTTCCGCGCCGGGTTCGGGCCGTACATCCGCAACGGCTACGGGCTGACCGAGTGCACCGCGCCCTGCGCCTCGGTGCCGCCGGAGCTGGAGGCGCCCGTCGACCCGGTCTCCGGGACCCTCGCGGTCGGGGCGCCCGGCCCGGACACGGTCGTTCGCATCATCGACGACGAGGGCAACGAGCTGCCCTTCGGCGAGCAGGGCGAGATCGCCGTACGCGGGCCGCAGGTGGTGCCCGGGTACTGGCGGCGGCCCGAGGCCACCGCCGAGACCTTCCCGGACGGCGAACTGCGCACCGGCGACATCGGGTTCATGGACCCGCAGGGCTGGCTGTACGTCGTCGACCGCAAGAAGGACATGATCAACGCGTCCGGCTTCAAGGTCTGGCCGCGCGAGGTCGAGGACGTGCTGTACACCCATCCGGCGGTACGCGAGGCGGCCGTCGTCGGGGTGCCGGACGGGTACCGCGGCGAGACGGTCAAGGCCTACATCAGTCTTCGCCCGGGAACTGCAACCGACCCGGACGATCTCGCCCTCTATTGCAAGGAGAGACTGGCCGCTTACAAATATCCGCGCCAGGTGGAGATCCTGCCCGACCTGCCGAAGACGGCAAGTGGGAAGATCCTCCGACGGGAACTGCGTTCCCGACCGCAACAGGGTTAGCGGATCTACGAGAAAGGCAGGTGGCGGCAGTGCCCAGGACGACGGACGGAGACGGGGCTCCTGTTCCGCAGCGGCTTCTTGCCGCCGCCACCCGGCTCTTCGCGGAGCAGGGATACGACCGCACCTCCGTGCAGGAGATCGTGGAGGCGGCCGGCGTCACCAAGGGGGCGCTGTACCACTACTTCGGCTCCAAGGACGACCTCCTGCACGAGGTGTACGCGCGCGTGCTGCGCGTCCAGCAGGAGCGGCTCGACGCCTTCGCGAACGCGGACGAGCCGATCGAGAAGCGGCTGCGGGGCGCGGCGGCGGACGTGGTCGTCACGACCATCGAGAACCTCGACGACGCGATGATCTTCTTCCGCTCCATGCACCACCTCAGCCCGGAGAAGAACAAGCAGGTGCGCGCCGAGCGCCGGCGCTACCACGAACGCTTCCGCGCACTCGTCGAGGAGGGCCAGCGTGAGGGCGTCTTCTCCACCGCGACCCCGGCCGACCTCGTCGTCGACTACCACTTCGGCTCGGTCCACCACCTGTCGACCTGGTACCGCCCCGACGGCCCCATGACCCCCCAGGAGGTCGCCGACCACCTGGCCGACCTGCTGCTGCGGGCGCTGCGCCCCTAGGGGCCGGACCGGAGAACACCCGGATCGTCCGCGCCACTGATGGCGGCGCGCCGATGCGTACGCATAGTCTCGCCGGCATGGCAGATGCGTTTGCGGGCGTCCGGCTGCTCGGCCCGCCAGTGACCGACGGCGAGTACATCGGGCTGAACGAGCAGGAGACGGTGCACCTGCACGAGTACACCCGGATCTACGCCGTGCCCGGCCTCTACGAGCATGTCGTCCAGGAGCGGCTGCAGTGCGTGTCGCCGCAGGTCGCGGCCGAGGGTCTGCTGCGCGCGGTCACGGGCCTCGGGCTGGATGCCGGGTCGATGACGGTGCTGGACGTGGGTTCCGGCACCGGACTGGTCGGCGAACTCGTGCGTGGTGGCGGCGTGGCCCGGGTCGTCGGGGTCGACGCGCTGCCGGCGGCGCGCGAGGCGTGTCTGCGCGACCGGCCGGGCGTCTACGCCGACTACGTGGTCGGCGACTTCCAGCTCGGCGACGGACTCCGTGCGGCACTGAGCCCGTACGCGTTCGGCGGGCTGGTGTCTGCCGGCGCGTTCGGCGGTACGCACGCCACACCGCGGGCTCTGGTGAACGCGCTCGGGGTCCTGCCGCCCGGCGCGCCCGTGGCCTTCACCCTCCACGAGCAGTGGATGGACGAGGCGGATCCGGACGGGTTCGGCGTCGCCGTCGAGCGGCTGGTGGCCGACGGACGTCTCGAACTGCTGGAACGGACCCGGTTCCGGCACCGGGTGACCACGACCGGCGAGCCGATCTTCTACCAGCTCGTGGTGGGCCGGACGGGCTGAGGCCGACGGCGAGGGGCCGGTACGGACGAAGGGCCGGTACGGACATCCCCGATGCCCGCCCGGCCCCTCACCGCCCGTCGCCTACAGGTACTTCTTCAGCTCCCGGCGCGCCAGCGAGCGCTGGTGCACCTCGTCCGGGCCGTCGGCGATCATCAGGGTGCGGGCCCCGGCGTACAGGTCGGCCAGCGGGAAGTCCTGGCTGACGCCGCCCGCGCCGTGCAGCTGGATCGCCCGGTCGATGATGTCGACGACCGCCCGCGGCGTGGCGATCTTGATGGCCTGGATCTCGGCGTGGGCACCCCGGTTGCCGACGGTGTCCATCAGCCAGGCCGTCTTGAGGACCAGCAGCCGCAGCTGCTCGACCGTCACCCGGGCGTCGGCGATCCAGTTGTGCACGACACCCTGCTGGGCCAGCGCCTTGCCGAAGGCCTGCCGGGAGACGGCCCTGCGGCACATCAGCTCGATCGCCCGCTCGGCCATGCCGATCAGCCGCATGCAGTGGTGGATCCGGCCCGGGCCGAGCCGGGCCTGCGCGATGGCGAAGCCGCCGCCCTCCTCGCCCACCAGGTTCGACACCGGCACGCGCGCGTGGTCGAAGACCACCTCGGCGTGGCCGCCGTGCGAGTGGTCCTCGTAGCCGAAGACCTTCATCGCCCGCTTCACGGTGACGCCCGGGGTGTCACGCGGGACCAGGACCATGGACTGCTGGCGCCGGATGTCGGTGCCGTCCGGGTCGGTCTTGCCCATCACGATGAAGATCCTGCAGTCCGGGTTCATCGCCCCGGAGATGTACCACTTGCGGCCGGTGATGACGTAGTCGTCGCCGTCCCGCTCGATGTAGGTGGTGATGTTGGTGGCGTCGGAGGAGGCCACCTCCGGCTCGGTCATGGCGAACGCGGAGCGGATCTCACCGGCGAGCAGCGGCTCCAGCCACTGCTTCTTCTGCGCGTCGTCGCCGAACTGGGCCAGCACCTCCATGTTCCCGGTGTCCGGTGCCGCGCAGTTCAGCGCGGTCGGCGCCAGGTGCGGGGAGCGGCCGGTGATCTCGGCGAGCGGCGCGTACTGGAGGTTGGTGAGCCCCGCACCGTACTCGGCGTCGGGGAGGAAGAGGTTCCACAGGCCCTGCCTGCGCGCCTCGGCCTTCAGCTCCTCGACCACGGCCGGGGTGTCCCACGGCGAGGCCAGTTCGGCCCGCTGCTCCTCGGCGACCGCCTCGGCCGGGTAGACGAACTCGTCCATGAAGGCGAGCAGTTGGGCGCGCAGCTCCTCGGTGCGGGCGTCGAACGCGAAGTCCATGGCCGGTCAGCCTTCCTGAAGAGTGGTCAGTCCGTGGTCGATGAAGACGGGGACGAGCTCGCCGATGCGGTCGAAGCCCTGCCCGAGCGTCTGGCCCAGCGTGTACCGGTAGTGGATGCCCTCCAGGATCACGGCGAGCTTGAACCAGGCGAACGCCGTGTACCAGGAGATGTGCGAGACGTCCCGTCCCGAGCGGGCGGCATAGCGCTCGACCAGCTCCCGCGGGTCCGGGTGGCCCGGCGCCTCGGCGGTCGTCGACACCGGCGAGTCGGGCGCGCCCAGCGGCAGGCTGTACATCACCAGCAGGCCCAGGTCGGTCAGCGGGTCGCCGAGCGTCGACATCTCCCAGTCGAGGATCGCCTTGATCCGGTCGTCGTCGCCGATCAGGACGTTGTCCAGGCGGTAGTCGCCGTGGATCACCGTGGGCGCGGGGGAGTCGGGCAGCCGGCGGCCCAGGGTCGCGTGCAGCTCGTCGATGCCGGCCAGCTCGCGGTTGCGGGAGGCGTCCAGCTGCTTGCCCCAGCGGCGCAGCTGGCGGTCCAGGAAGCCCTCCGGGCGGCCGAAGTCGGCGAGGCCCACCTCCGCGGGGTCCACGGCGTGCAGCTCGACCAGGGTGTCCACCAGGGACAGCACGGCGTCGCGGGTGCGCTCGGGGCCGAGCGGGGCGAGCTGCTCGGAGGTGCGGTACGGGGTGCCCGCCACGAACTCCATCACGTAGAACGGCGCGCCGAGGATCTCGTCGTCCTCGCACAGCAGCACCGGGCGCGGCACCGGTACCTCGGTCGGGTACAGCGCGCTGATCACCCGGTGCTCGCGCTTCATGTCGTGCGCGGTGGCCAGGACGTGGCCCAGCGGCGGCCGGCGCACCACCCACTTCGAGGCGCCGTCGGAGATCGCGTAGGTGAGGTTCGACCGTCCGCCCTCGATCAGCCTTCCGGTCAGCGGACCGGTCACCAGGCCGGGGCGCTCGCGGTCGAGCAGGCCGCGCAGCCGGTCGAGATCGAGTCCGGGCGGGTGGTCGGGGCTCATGCATCGCTCCTACGAACGAATGAACAGGACCCGACTTATGATGCCGACCAGTCGGTATGTCGTCCAGCGCGTGAGCCAAACGTGACCGGGACCACCCTACGACCCGTACGGCGGGTGACGGCTCCCCGTGCGCGCGGAGCGGGCAGCCGTCACCGGTGAGGTTCGGCTCAGTGGTCGTCCCAGTGGCCGTCGTGCTCGGCGTGCCGGTGGCCGTCGTGGAGGTAGTCGACGTGGTCGCCGTGCAGGACGCCGGTGTGCCCGCAGCCGTCGCCGTGCCGGTGCTCGTGCGCCTCGTGGGTGACGTGCCCGGCGGGCTCGCACTCGTCCCAGTGGCCGCCGTGCTCGCGGTGCAGATGCCCGTTGTGCGCGTAGTCGACGTGGTCGCCGTGCGGCACCTGGTCGTGCCCGCAGTCCGGTCCGTGGCTGTGACCGTGCGAGGCGTGTTCCTGGTGAAGGGTGGTCATGGTGCTCGCCTTCAGGGGTGCGGGGTTCGGGAGTGTGGGTTCAGGTGTGTGGGTTCAGGTGTGGCGTGATGCCGACGGACAGGCTGCCACGCAAACGGCACATATGCGGGCATCCCGGTTGCGTGGCGTCCGAGTACCCCAGAGGGTCGTTGGCATGAAAGGCATCAGCTACAGCCGGTACGGCGGCCCCGAGGTGCTGGAGTACGGCGAGGTCAAGGACCCGAAGGTCGGCCCCGACTCGGTGCTGGTGAAGGTCCGGGCGGCCGCCGTGAACCCGGTCGACTGGAAGTGCCGCGAGGGCCTGCTGCACGGCATCCTGGACACCGTCTTCCCGGTGGTCCCCGGCTGGGACGTCTCCGGCGTCGTCGTCATGCCGGGGGCCGCCGTCACCGAGTTCGCGGTCGGCGACGAGGTGATCGGCTACGTCCGCGAGGACTTCCTCTCCCGGGGCACCTTCGCCGAGTACGTCGCCGCCCCGGTGCGCACCCTCGCCCGCAAGCCGCGCAACCTCACCTTCGAACAGGCCGCCGGGCTGCCGCTGGCCGGCCTCACCGCCTACCAGGTGCTGGTGCACGCCCTGGAGGTCAAGCGCGGCGAGACGGTCCTGGTGCACGCCGCCGCCGGCGGGGTCGGCTCCCTCGCCGTCCAGATCGCGGCCCACCTCGGCGCCCGGGTGATCGGCACGGCGAGCGAGCGCAACCACGACTTCGTCCGGGGGCTCGGCGGCGAACCGGTGACCTACGGCGCGGGCCTGGCCGAACGCGTCCGGGGGCTGGCCCCGGAGGGCGTGGCCGCCGTCTTCGACACCGTCGGCGGCGAGACCCTGACCGCCTCGGCGAACCTGCTCGCCCCCGAGGGCCGGATGGCCTCGATCGCCGACCCGGACGTCGTCGACTTCGGCGGCCGCTACTGCTGGGCGCGACCCGACGCCGAGGACCTGACCCGGCTCGCGGCGCTCGCGGAACAGGGGGCGGTCACCGTCCATGTCGCCGAGACGTTCCCGCTGGAGCGGGCGGCCGACGCACAACGCCGCAGCCAGGAGGGGGGTACCCGGGGCAGGCTGGTGGTCACCGTGGACTGGCCGGAGGAGGGCTGAGCGAGGGGCCGTACGAAGCCAGGGCCTATACGACCAGTGCGGCGGCGCACAGGGCGATGGCGACCGTGCACAACACCGCCCCCGTCGCCTGCCGGGGGGCCAGCGCCGTGGGGCGGTCGGTCGCCGCGAGGGCCCGGATACGGCGGTTGGCGACCAGAAGGAAGCCCAGCCACAGGGCGCAGCAGGCGGCGCAGGCGATCACGCCGGCGGCCGAGGTACCGCCGTGCAGCGCGGTCTTCGCCGCGAGTATGGCGGCGACGGTCGCCGAGAGGGTCGTACGGCGCCAGGCCAGCCGGGTCCGCTCCGGCTGGAGCCCGGGGTCGCGGGCCGGCTCCGTCATCCCTCCCACCCGACGAGCACCACGACGACCATCGCGACGGCGACCACGGCGACGACCACGCTCAGCAGGGCCGGGAACCGGGACACCGGCAGGTCCTCGCCGCGCCGCATCGCCCGCTCGCAGCGCATCCAGTGGTTCACGGCACGCAGCGAGCAGAGCACGCCGGCGGCGAGGAGCGCGAGCGCGAGGCCTACGCGCCAGCCCCAGCGGAGGTCGGGCAGGAACTGGTCCACGGCGAATCCGCCGCCGATGAGGGCGAGGGCGGTGCGCAGCCAGGCCAGGAAGGTCCGCTCGTTGGCGAGGGAGAAGCGGTAGTCGGGGGTCCTGCCCTCCTGGCGTACCTCTCCGGGGGCGAACCACAAACGGACGTTCCGCGCGAATTCGATCACGTGCCGGAAGCCTACCGGGGCGGTTGCCGTGGTCGTTCGGCTGCGGGTGCGTGGGGGCCGGCCGCGCAGTTCCCCGCGCCCCTGACGGGGCGCTGCAGTCGCGTCAGCGGTACCCGGCCGGCGCCGGTGAGCGTCCCCACCCCCACCTCAGCCCCGCCACTCCCGCAGCCGATCCCACGCCGCCACCCCGTCCGGTACCCACTCCCACTCGCCGAGCCGCGCCCCCAGTTCCTCCTCGCTCAGGAACTCGTGCCATGCCACCTCCTCCACCTGCGGCCGCACCGGCAGCTCGCAGCGCACCTCGTACACCGCGGACCACCAGCTCTGCCCGGCGCCGTCGTCGTACAGGAACTTGAAGAGGAACGCCGGCCGGGGGAGACCGGTCACGCCCAGTTCCTCCTCGGCCTCCCGCAGCGCCGCGTCGTCGTAGGACTCGCCCGCCCCCACCACACCCCCGACGAACATGTCGTACAGGGAGGGGAAGACCAGCTTGGTCGCGGTGCGGCGGTGGACGAAGACGCGGCCGACGGCGTCGCGGGCCTGGATGAAGACGCAGCGGTGGCGCAGGCCCCGGGCGTACGCCTCGCCGCGCGGGGACGTGCCGATCACCTGGTCGTGCTCGTCGACGATGTCGAGGATCTCGTCAGCAGCGCTCATACCGCCATCCAAGCAGGCGGACGGCCACCGTCGGGGCCGGTGCGGCCGACCGGCGTCAGCGCGGCTGGAGGTCCAGCGAGGGTTCCTTCGGCGCCGCACCGCGCGGCATCGCCGGGTGCAGACCCAGCAGCACGATGCCCGCCACGATCGCCGCGAGCCCCGCCGCCTCCCAGGCCAGCGCCCCGGTGTCGGTGCGCAGCTTGTCCCCGAGGAAGCCGACCCCGCAGAGGATCCCGGCGAGCGGCTGGGCCGCGGTGAGCGCGGGCAGCGAGTTGCGCAGCTCCGCCGTCTCGAACGCGCTCTGGACGAGGATCAGCCCGGTGACCCCGAGGACCAGCACACCGTACGGCTGCCAGCCGGTCAGCACCTCCATGATGCCGCCCTCGGAGAAGCGGGTGCCGGTGACCCGGGTCAGCGCGTCCTGGACGCCGTAGAGCAGGCCGGCGGCGAGGGCGAGGAGGGTCGGTCCCGCGCTGAGGCGGGAGCGTTTGGCGTAGGTCGTGAGCAGCAGGGCCGTGCCGACCATCGCGCCGATGATCAGCCAGTGCCGCAGCGGGTTGGCTATGGCGTCGCCGCCGCGTGGCTGGCCAGCCAGGATGAACGTGGTCACGCCGCCCGCGAGCAGGACGAGACCTGCCCAGCCCTGGTGGCTGAGGGGATGCTTGGTCTGGTGCCGGGAGAGCGCGAGGGCGAACAGGAGGTTCGTCGCCAGCAGCGGCTCGACGAGGGAGATCTCGCCCTTGCCGAGGGCGATCGCGCCGAGGACCATGCCGGCCACCATCAGGCCGATGCCGCCGAGCCAGCGGGGCACCCTCATCAGGTCGAGCAGCAGCCGGGGCGAGAGGAAGTCGCTGAGCGGTGCCTTCTGGGCGACGTTCTGCTGGAGCACGAACCCGAAGCCCAGGCAACAGGCCGCGCTCACGGCGAGAACCAGAACCAGAACGGACACGCTGCGTACCTCGATCTGCGGCCGGGCTACGGAGTGCGTAGTGGCCGACTGTAGCGCTCCCGGGTGGGGATTGTTCCGGGGGTTCCCGGAACCGGGCGGTTGACTCGGTCACGCTGCCCGAGTCGATCACGCGGTGCGGACCGGAGCGGCGGCGGGACCCTACGGCCATGGTCCGACGCCCGGGCGGCCGACGCCATGGCGTACGCCACAGCCGGAACCCGAAGCCCCACGGCCACGGTACGCCAACCTGGCCCCGGCGCGCGTCAAGTTCCGCTTTGCACAAGGTAGTTGAACAGAGTACGAGCCCCGTTCGGCTTGACGCAAAGTCTTGGCTGGGGGTTTGCTGTGCGTGATCGGCCGATGGCAGCCCGACAACCAGGAAGTTCCGCGGTGCCCCCAACCCCGCCCCTCTTAGGCCCAGGCCCGGCCGTCTCGGACCCAGGCCCGGCCGTCGCCCGAGCTCCCCGCGCCGCTGCGCACCCCGGGTGCGAACACTGCCCCGACGACGCCCTCGACGACGCCGAACTCATCTCCGCCCGGGCCGCGTTGGCCCAGGGCCGCTGGCAGTCCGCCCGCTCCCTGCTGCTCCATACGGGTGATGACTGGGACCGTCGCGGCCACCGGGCCACCGTCCTGGCCCGCGAGCCCTACGCCGTCGCCTGGGCCCGCGAGTGGCTGTTCGCCGAGCCGGGCTCCGCCGACGCCGCCACCCTGTACGCCCTGACCCTGGTCCGGCGCGCCCTGCGCGGCAAGGAGGACCCGGAGCGGGCCCGCGAGGCCTGCGCCGGTGCCGCCGCGCTCGCCCCCGCCGACCCCACCCCGTGGCTCGGCCTGCTCCTGCTGGCCCGCTACCTGGGCACCGACGAGGAGACGCGCCTGACCTTCGCCGAGGTGCGCCGCCGCCATCCCGAGCACCACCATGCCCACCACCTGATGGCGGCCCGGATCGCGGAGACCGAGACCGGGGAGACGTACGAACTGTGCGCCTTCGCGGAACGCGCGGCGGCCGAGGCCCCGGCCGACTCCCCGCTCGCCGTCCTGCCGGTCGTCGCCTACGCCGAACGCCACCGGGTGCTGGCCGCCACCGGCCGGGCCCCCGCCGACCCGGCGGCCGCCGGGCACTGGAGCGAGCCGTCCGCGCTGCGCGCCCTGGGCGCTGCCTTCGACTGGTGGCTGGAGTGGGGCATCGAGGAGCATCCCCGCCGCCACATCGACCTCAACCACCTGGCCCACGCCACCTCCGGCGCCGGCCGGTACGCCGAGGCCGCGGCCCTGTTCCAGCGGATCGGCCGCCATGCCACCTCGGCACCCTGGTCCTACCCGGACCGCGATCCGTGCGAGGCGTTCCGGGCGGCCCGGGAGCGGGCGCTGGGAGGTTGAGGGGAGGTTGATGAGAAGAGGTTGTGGATTCCTTACGTCCGCCGGATTTCGTGGCCGAGCCCGCCCGGATGGTGTTCGAATGAGTACGTGAACTCTGAACAATCCGAGGAGCCGCGGCGCACCGAGGAGGGCAGTCCGGTCGGCCGCCGGGTGTTCCTCGGCACCATCGGCCTCGGCGCGCTCGGCCTGGTGACCGCGCCGGTGCTGCAACGCGTCACCGAGTCGGTCCTCGGGGCCTTCTCCGGCAAGGACCCCACGGGCCTGACCGGACTGCTCCCGAACGGCGGCGGTTTCCGGTACTACTCGGTGACCGGATCGGTGCCGGACAAGACCGCGGCCGACTACCAGCTGAAGATCGACGGACTGGTCGACAAGCCGGGCACCTACACCCTGGCCGACCTGCGGGCGCTGCCGCAGACCAAGCTGGTCAAGGACGTCCAGTGCGTGACCGGCTGGCGGGTCCCCGACACCCCCTTCGAGGGCGTCCGGCTCTCCCACCTCCTGGACCTGGCGGGCGTCCGGGACACCGCCAAGGCGATCCACTTCACCTGCTTCGACGGCGCGTACACCGAGAGCCTCACCCTCGACCAGGCGCGCCGCCCGGACGTCCTGGTCGCGCTGCGCATGCAGAACAAGCCCATCACCCACGACCACGGCGGCCCGGTCCGCCTCTATGTCGCCCCCATGTACTTCTACAAGTCGGCCAAGTGGCTCTCCGGCATCACGGTCACCGACAAGGTCGACCCGGGGTACTGGGAGAGGCTGGGCTACGACGTCGACGCCTGGGTCGGCCGCTCGAACGGACGTGACGATGAGCCTACGAGCTGAGGCCCCGGCCGCCACGGACCGGCTGCGCCGCTTCACCCCTGCCGCGCGCTGGGTCCACCGCACCACGGCGCTGCTGATGGGCCTCTGCGTCGCGACGGCCGCCTGCCTCTACATCCCGCAGCTGGCGGTCCTCGTCGGCCGCCGGGAACTGGTCGTCCGCATCCACGAGTGCGCGGGCCTCGCCCTCCCCGTCCCGGTCCTCCTGGGCCTCGCCTCCCGCGCCTTCCGCAGGGACCTCGGCTTCCTGAACCGCTTCGGCCCGCACGACAGGCTCTGGCTGCGCGCCGCCCTGAGCCGCGACAAGCGCCCGTCCTCGCGCCCGGCGGGCAAGTTCAACGCCGGCCAGAAGATCTACGCGAACTGGATCGCCGGCGCGACCCTGGTCATGCTCGGCACCGGCCTCCTCATGTGGTTCACCCACCTCACCCCGCTGATGTGGCGCACCTCGGCCACCTTCGTCCACGACTGGCTGGCCCTCACGATCGGCATCGTCCTGGCCGGCCACGTCGGCATGGCCCTGGGCGACCCGGAGGCGAGACGAGGCCTGCGCACGGGAACAGTGAGCCGTGAGTGGGCCAAACGCGAACACCCGCTGTGGCGGCCGTAGCCGCCCGGCGGGCCCGTCGAACGCCCTCCGACGGTGCACCGGGCACCGCCGGATTCCGCCGTCGTGGCCGAGCGCCGTCGCGTCGGAACGAGGAAGGGCGTCCCTCGCAGTTGTCTCCGCCGCAACGGCGATCAGCCGAGACGGCGGAGTCCGGCGGTGCCGAGTGAGACGCACCGCCGGACTCCGGTCCCGTACCGCCCCTAGATCACCAGGGACAGCAGCAGGACCAGGGCGCCCGCGACCACCGAGATGATCGTCTCCATGACCGACCAGGTCTTGAGGGTCTGGCCGACGCTCAGGCCGAAGTACTCCTTCACCAGCCAGAATCCGGCGTCGTTCACATGGCTGAAGAACAGCGAGCCCGCGCCGATGGCCAGGACCAGGAGGGCCGTGTGGGCCGTCGACATGTCGGCGGCGAGGGGGGCCACCAGGCCCGCCGCCGACACCGTGGCGACCGTCGCGGAGCCGGTCGCGAGACGGATCGCCACCGCGATCAGCCAGGCCAGCAGCAGCGCCGGGATCGACCAGTCCTTGGAGATCTCCAGGATCATCTGGCCGACACCGCAGTCGATCAGCGTCTGCTTGAAGCCGCCGCCCGCGCCGACGATGAGGAGGATGCCCGCGATGGGCATGAGGCCCTTCTCGACGGTCTGCGAGATCCGCTCCCGCGAGAACCCGGCCGGCCGGCCCAGCGTGAACATGCCGACGATCACGGCCGTGAGCAGGGCGACCAGCGGGGAGCCGATGACGTCGAAGACCCGCTGGACGGTGTGGGCGGGGTCGTCGACGACTATGTCGACCAGCGCCTTGGCCAGCATCAGGACGACCGGCAGCAGGATGGTCGCGAGGGTGGCGCCGAAGCCGGGGCGGTTCTCCAGCTCCTCGGACGGGCGCTGCGGGAGCATCCGGTCGGGGGCCTGCACGTCCACCCAGCGGGCCGCGACCTTCGAGAACAGCGGACCGGCGACGATCACGGTCGGGATCGCGACCAGGACGCCGAGGGCCAGGGTCACGCCCAGGTTCGCGTGGACCGCGTCGATCGCGACCAGCGGGCCCGGGTGCGGGGGCACCAGACCGTGCATCACCGACAGACCGGCGAGGGCCGGGATGCCGATGCGCATCAGGGAGTAGTTGCCGCGCTTGGCGACCATCAGCACCACCGGGATCAGCAGCACGATGCCGACCTCGAAGAACAGCGGCAGCCCGACCACGGAGGCGATCAGCACCATCGCCCACGGCATGGCACGCCCGCCGGCCCTGGCGAGGATCGTGTCGACGATCTGGTCGGCGCCGCCGGAGTCGGCCAGCAGCTTGCCCAGGATCGCCCCGAGCGCGATCAGGACACCCACGCCGGCGACGGTGGTGCCGAGCCCGGTGGTGAAGCTGGTGATGGCCTTGTCGAGCGGCGCCCCGGCGAACGCGCCGAGCGCGAGCGAGCCGATGGTGAGCGCCAGGAAGGCGTGGAGCTTGAACTTGGTGATGAGCAGGACGATGACGGCGAAGCCCAGCAGGACGGCGATGCCGAGCCGGGCGTGTCCGGCCGAGGTGATGGGCGCGACGGTGTCCGCTGCCAGCATCTCGACGCTGAGTCTGGTCACGGGGGTTCCTTGCAGTGATGGGGACAGATAAGGGGGAGGGGGGAGGGGCTTACTGCGGGGTGAGGTCGGGCAGCGTCTCCAGCGCCCGTACGGCCCGTGCGGTGATCTCCTCGGGCGTGCCCGAGACGTCCACGGCGACGCCCGCCTCGTCCGCCGCCAGCGGCTGGAGCGTGGCGAACTGGGAGTCAAGGAGCGCGGTCGGCATGAAGTGGCCCTGCCGGTGCGACATCCGGTCCTCGATGAGCCGCCGGTCGCCGGTCAGGTGCAGGAACACGATGCCGGGGGCCGCGGCCCGCAGCCGGTCACGGTAGGACCGCTTCAGCGCGGAGCTGCTGACCACCCCGCCGAGCCCCGCCCGCCCGTGCGCCCAGGAGCCGATGGCGTCCAGCCACGGCCACCGGTCGGCGTCGTCGAGCGGGTGCCCGGCCGACATCTTGGCGATGTTGGCCGGCGGGTGGAAGTCGTCGCCCTCGGCGTACGGGACGCCGAGCCGGGCGGCGAGCAGCGGACCGATCGTGGTCTTGCCCGTGCCGGCGACGCCCATCACCACGACGACGTGAGGGGTGCGCATCAGTGCCTCGCTGTGTCTTCCTCGGAAGGTTCGGAAGGGGTCGCCACACTGAAACGCATTAGGTACGACGAATTCAAGAGTGTGTGACATATAAGTCTGACTTTTTGGCTGGGTGATCCACTCGGTACGCTGAGTGCATGACCACACCGGGCCGGGGCCTGCACGGCCGAGTACTGGACTCCCTCGGCCCCGCCATCACCGCGGGCGAGTACCCGCCGGGCAGCGTCCTGCGCACGGACGAACTCGCCCAGCACTTCGAAGTGTCACGCTCCGTGATGCGCGAGGCGGTCCGGGTCCTAGAGTCCATGCACCTGGTCGAGTCCCGCCGCCGGGTGGGCGTCACCGTCCGCCCCAAGGCCGAGTGGAACGTCTACGACCCGCAGGTCATCCGCTGGCGCCTGGCCGGCGCCGACCGCCCGCACCAGCTGCGCTCGCTCACCGTGCTGCGCTCGGCGGTCGAGCCGGTGGCGGCCGGCCTGGCGGCGCGGCACGCCACGGCCGCGCAGTGCGCCGAGCTCACCGAGTGCGCGCTCGGCATGGTGGCCCATTCGCGGGGCCACAAGCTGGAGGAGTACCTGTTCCACGACGTGGCCTTCCACCGAGTGATCCTGGCGGCGTCGGGCAACGAGATGTTCGCCCGCCTCGCGGACGTGGTCACGGAGGTCCTGTCCGGCCGCACCCAGCACGACGTGATGTTCGAGGACCCCGACCCGGCCGCCGTCACCCTCCATGTCCAGGTCGCCGAGGCGGTCCGGGAGGGCGACGCGGTCCGCGCGGAGCAGCTGACGCGGGAGATCACGGTGGGGGCGCTGCAGGAGCTGGACATCCTGGCGCCCTAGTCCAGGAACTCCCCGTCGAGATACACCCAGGCCCCCTCGACCCGCTCGAACCGGCTGCGCTCGTGCAGCGAGCCGTCGCCGAAGGACGCGCGGAAGGTCACCGTGCCGGTGGTGTGGAAGGCCGAGCCGTCGGTCGTCGCGAGGATCTCCAGGCCGGTCCAGCGCATCCCGGCGTCGAAGTCGACCCGGGGCGGGCGGGTCCGGGGATGCCAGGTGCGCAGCAGGTACGGCTCGTCGCGTTTCACGAAGGCGCTGTAGCGCGAGCGCATCAGCGTCTCGGCCGTGGGCGCGGCCGCCTCACCCCGGTGGAACCGGCCGCAGCACCGCTCGTACGTCTCCGCGAGACCGCACGGGCAGGCGGCGGCGGGCCGCTGCCGGGAGGACCGCTTCGGTGTCACGGGCCCGCCCCCTACGCCGACTCGGCGTTGGTCGGCGGCTGGGCCGGGCGGGCCGGGAGGACCAGGGTGGGCAGCGCGGGCAGCGCCGTCCGGTGCACCCAGGCGTCGAACAGCCCGTCCAGCGGCTCGTCCGCGAACCGGTTGACGTGGGCCGTGAACGTCGCGGTCGTCACGGACCCGCCCCGGTGCAGCCCCGCCCACGACCGCAGCATGTGGAAGAACCGCTCGTCGCCGAGCGCGCAGCGGATCGCGTGGATGGTGACCCCGCCCCGCTCGTAGAGCCGGTCGTCGAACATCGACTTCTTGCCCGGGGCGGCGATCCGGATGTCCTGCGGCAGCCCGGCTAGCAACCGGTGTGCGAGGGCGGCGAGTTGCTGGGCGCTCCGGCCGCCGGACCGCTCCGACCACAGCCACTCGGCGTACTTGGCGAGCCCCTCGTTCAGCCAGATGTGCCGCCAGTCGGCGATGGACACGCTGTTGCCGAACCACTGGTGGGCGAGTTCGTGCGCCACCAGGCGTTCCGAACCCCGGGCCCCGTCCACGTGGTTGACGCCGAACAGCGACAACCCCTGGGCCTCGACCGGGACATCGAACTCCTCGTCGGCGACGACCACCGCGTACTCGTCGAAGGGGTAGGGCCCGAACAGCCGCTGGAACAGGTCCATCATCGCGGGCTGCCGCGCGAAGTCCCTGGAGAACTCCGGCAGTAGATGCGCCGGTATGTGGCCGTGCATCGGCACCCCGCCGAACCCCGGGTCGCCGAGGAGCACCGTCTGGAACTTGCCGATCGCGAGGCTCACCAGGTAGCTCGACGTCGGCGCGGCCTGCTCGTACACCCAGGTCGTCGTGGACGCCTTCGTGGTGCGGGTGAGCAGCCGGCCGCCGGCCACCACCGAGTACGCCGACGGGCAGGTGATCGAGAGCAGGTACGACGCCTTGTCGGCCGGCCGGTCGTTGCACGGGAACCAGGAGGGCGCACCGGTCGGCTGGCTGGCCACCAGGGCGCCGTCCGTCAGCTCCTCCCAGCCGATCCCGCCCCACGGGCTGTTCACCGGCTTCGGGTTGCCCGACCAGTGGATCTCCACGGTGAAGGCGGCCCCGGCGCGCAGCGGCTTCGCGGGCTTGATCCGCAGCCTGCCGCCGCGGTGCGTCCAGTGCGGCTGGCGGCCGTCCACCCGGATCCGGCCGATCTTGAAGTCGGCCAGGTTCAGCTGGAACTCGGGCAGCGCGGCCCGGCCCGCGATCGCGTTGATCCGGGCCATGCCGGCCAGGCGGTTGGGGCCTGGCCGGTAGTCCAGCGTGAGCTCATAGCGATGCACCCGGTACCGGGGATCGCCGTTGTCCGGGAAGTACGGGTCCGGACCCGCTGACTGCTGCACTGCCACTTCCGCGTTCGCTCCCTGCGCTGTGCTCGAACCGTCTCTCGGTGCACCGATGCCCGCGGCCACCGAGCGGCCCGCGCTCAGGGACGCCATGCCTCGATCGGATTGCCGAGCCAGCGGGTGTCGTCGGGAACCGACTCCGCCGCCATGACGAGCGACGCGGGACCCAGGGTCGTACGGGCCCCGATCGTGCTGCCGGGCAGCACGATCCCGCCAGGACCCAGTGTGGCGCCCTCACGGAGAACCACAGTATCCGTCCGCAAGATCCGGTCGTGGAAGAGGTGAGTTTGCAGCACACAGCCGCGGTTCACGGTGGCCGCGTCCTCCAGGGTCACCAGATCGGTCTCCGGAAGCCAGTAGCTCTCCACCCAGACGCCCTTGCCGATGCGCGCGCCGAGGCCGCGCAGCCAGGCCGTCATCACCGGCGTACCCGGCACCGAGCCGGCCAGCCACGGCACCGCCAGCACCTCCACGAAGGTGTCCGCCAGCTCGTTGCGCCACACGAACGAGCTCCACAGCGGGTGCTCACCGCTGCGGTGCCGCCCGACCAGCGTCCACTTGGCCAGCACGGACACCAGGCCCGCGACGGCACCGGCACCGAGCAGCACCAGCCCCGACAGGAGGGGTGCCCAGGCGCCCAGCGCGCACAGGGCGGCCACCGTGAGCCCGGCCAGCGCCACCGAGCACAGCACCGGCACGATCCGGCACGTCTCCACCAGGGCCCGCGCCCACAGCATCCGCGTCGGCGGCTCGTAGGTCCGGCTCTGGTCGCCGTCGGCCGCGCTGCGCGGCAGCTTCACCGGCGGCAGCCCCAGGTACGACGTGCCCTTCTTGGCCTTCTTCGGCGTCGCCGACAGCACACCCACCAGACCGCCGTCCGGGACACTGCGGCCCGGCGCGGTCATCCCGGAGTTCCCGAGGAAGGCCCGCCGCCCGATCTCCGCGCGCCCGATCCGCACATAGCCGCCGCCGAGCTCGTACGGCGCGGTCAGCGTGTCGTCGGCCAGGAACGCGCCCTCGCCGACCGTCGTCAGGCTCGGCAGCGCGAGCACGGTCGACACCTCGGCCCCGCGCCCGATCCGCATCCCGAGCAGCCGCAGCCACACCGGCGTGATCAGCCCGGCGTACAGCGGGAACAGGGTCTCGCGGGAGCGGTCCATCAGCTGCGAGACCGTCCAGGCCTGCCAGCCGACCCTGCTGTGCGTCGGGTGCGTGCCGACCCGCAGGCCCAGGCTCAGCAGCCGGACGGCCACCAGGATCAGCAGGGCGTACGCCAGCCCGAAGGCCAGCGTCGCCGGGACCAGCGCGACCGCCGCGCCCCGCAGGGCCTCGGCCAGGCCGTCCCCGGGGGCCACGAAACGCCCGGCCACCAGCAGCGCGGCCGCACCCGCCAGCACCGGCAGCGCACTGAGCCCGAGCCCTGTGAGGCCGTACATCACCCGCCAGTACGTGCCACGCTGCGGCCGGTGCTTGGGCCAGTTCCGCTTGGCCTTGCCCAGCTTGACCGCCGGGGCGCCGGCCCAGCGCTGGCCGGTCGGGACCTGCCCGGTCACCGCGGAGCCGGGGGCCACCTCGGCGCGCTTGCCGACGCGGGCGCCCGGGAAGAGCATGCTGCGCGTCCCGACGACCGCGTGGGCGCCGATCCGGACCGGGCCGATCACCAGGCGGTCGCCGTCCAGCCAGGAGCCGGACAGGTCCACCTCGGACTCCACGGCCGCGCCCCGCCCGATCCTGAGCAGTCCGGTCACCGGCGGCAGCGAGTGCAGGTCCACCTCGGGACCGATCTTGGCGCCGAGCGCCCGCGCGTACCGCTCCAGCCAGGAGCCGGTCAGCGTGGTCGCCCCGGTGAACTCGGCCAGCCGCTCCGCCGCCCACAGCCGCAGGTGCACGGAGCCGCCGCGCGCGTACCGGCCGGGCTTCACGCCCCGCAGCAGCAGTCGCGCGCCCCCGGCCGCGACCGCGATCCGGCCGGGCGGGGTGAACAGCACCAGGGCGCCGAGACCGACCAGCCACCAGGGTGCGGTGGGCAGCCAGCCGTAGCCGCTCAGCACGTTGCCGAGGGCGGCCAGGACCACGGTCCAGCGCAGCCCGAGGAGCGTGAACAGGGGCAGCAGGAGCAGCAGCTGCACCAGCTGGGCGCTGCGCGGCACGGGCGCGATCGTGCGCTCGGCGCCGTCGTCCTGCGCGGACTTCTCCAGGTGGCGGGCCAGCTTGCGCAGCACCGGCTGCTGGTAGATGTCGAGGACGGCCGCGCTCGGGTAGCGGGTGCGCAGCCGGGTGGTGAGCTGGGCGGCGGACAGGCTGCCGCCGCCGATCGCGAAGAAGTCGTCGGAGGCGCTGCCCACCGGGATGCCGAGGACCTCGGTCCACTGCTCGGCGAGCCAGGCCTCGGTGCCGTACAGCTGCTCGGCCGGGCCGCCGGTCTCCAGGCCCTCCAGGGGCCAGGGCAGGGCGTTGCGGTCGACCTTGCCGGAGGTACGGGTGGGCAGCTCGGCGACCGGCGCCAGCAGCGGCACGAGGGCGGCGGGCAGCTCGGTGCGCAGTTTCTCGACGGCGGCCGCGTGGTCCCAGCCGTCCTGGGTGACGACATAGCCGACCAGGAGCTGGTTGCCGCTGCGGGCGGTCCGTACGGCCGCCGCGGCGCCCGCGACGCCGGGGAGGGCCTGGAGGGCCGCGTCGACCTCGCCCAGCTCGATTCGGCGCCCGCCGAGCTTGATCTGCTCGTCGGCACGGCCGAGGAAGACCAGGCCCTCACGGTCGGCGCGCACCAGGTCACCGCTGCGGTACGCCCGCTCCCAGCCCAGCGACTCCAGCGGGGCGTACTTCTCCGCGTCCTTCTCGGCGTCCAGGTACCGGGCGAGGCCGACCCCGCCGATCACCAGCTGGCCGCTCTCGCCCATCGCCACGGGCACGCCCGCGTCGTCCACGACGGCCAGCTCCCAGCCGTTCAGCGGCAGCCCGATGCGGATCGGCTCCTCGCCGGTCATCAGGGCGGCGCAGGCGACGACGGTGGCCTCGGTGGGGCCGTAGGTGTTCCAGACCTCGCGGCCCTCGGTGACCAGGCGCTGCGCCAGCTCGGGCGGGCAGGCCTCGCCGCCGAAGATGAGGAGGCGGACGTCGTTGAGGGTCTCGGGCTCCCAGAGGGCGGCCAGGGTGGGCACGGTCGAGACGACGGTGATCTCCTGGTCGACCAGCCAGGGGCCGAGGTCGGCGCCGGAGCGGACCTGGGAGCGGGGCACGGGCACCAGGCAGGCGCCGTAGCGCCACGCGAGCCACATCTCCTCGCAGGAGGCGTCGAAGGCCACGGAGAGGCCCGCCATGACGCGGTCGCCGGGCCCGATCGGCTCCTCGGTCAGGAACAGCGCGGCCTCGGCGTCCACGAACGCGGCGGCGCTGCGGTGGGTGACGGCGACGCCCTTGGGCTTGCCGGTGGACCCGGAGGTGAAGATGATCCAGGCGTCGTGCTCGGCGCCGGGGCGGCCGGAGGGCTGCTCGGACGCGCGGCGTACGTCGATGTGCAGCCCCTCGCCGAGGACGGCCGCCACCTCCGCCTCGCCGAACACCAGTGCGGCCCGCTCGTCCGGGTCCTCGGCGTCGACCGGGACATAGGCGGCGCCGGCCGCGAGCACGCCGAGAACGGCGACGTACAGATCGTTGGTTCCGGACGGCACCCGGACGCCCACCCGGTCGCCGAGTCCGATGCCGGCCTCGGCCAGCCGCCGCCGCAGCCGCGCCACCTCTATGGCGAGCCCGCGGTAGGTGAGCTGGGTGGTGCCGTCGTCCAGTGCGGGCTCGTCGGGATGGGCCCGTACCGTTGCCTCGAACACGTCCACGAGCGTGCGCGGCGAGGCCGCCGCCCCGGCCGAGAAACGTGCGGTGTCCCCGAACTCCTCGCGGATCTCTTCGTCGAGCAGGCCGAGAGCGCTGCTCTCGTCAATCGCTGCCATCCGGTCCTCGCGTCTCGTTCCCGGAACCTCCGGGGTGCCGGCGGGCCCGCAGGTGTGCCTGGGGTTGTCCGGCTCCGGCTAGGTAACAAGCCGGAAATATTAGTACGACGCTAGGCTCCCGTTCATCTGACGGCCACCTGGAAGCAGCCGTTCGGAGCAGTCCCTTGAATTTTAAGCCACCTCTGACCAGGGATTCTCCGCAGCCGGCGAGAGATGGGCCACACAGCGTGAGACAGGCCAACTCCATGTGTCCGACGGCCTGTACGACAACGGCCGGCGCCGTGGCGGGGAGGGGGGATCGCCGCGGAGCCGGCCGTCGCCGTGGGGGGAGAGGAAACGTCACGAAACGCCGGACGTCACACGGCGCTGACCTCCGCCCAGATGGACTTGCCCCAGGGCAGGTTGCCCACGCCCCAGCGGCCCGAGCACAGCGCGTCGAGGATGAGCAGACCGCGCCCGCGGTCCCGTTCGACCGAGATGGGCCGCAGCCGGGGATGGCGGCCCAGCGGGTCGTGCACCTCGACCCGGGTCCGGGAGCCGTCGGTGTCGATGAGGAGACGGACCGGGTCGTCCGGGTCGGTCTCGTAGCGCAGAGAGTTGGTGACCAGCTCGCAGGTGACCAGGGCGACCGCGTCGATGTGGTCACGGGAGGCGTCCGGGGTGTGGTGCGCGATGAAGTCGCTCACGAACAGCCGGGCGGCTTTGGCCGACTGGGGCTCGCTGGCCAGTAACAGGACCGGCGGCGGGGCGACTTGCAGGGCGCGGGGTTCGGTCGTGGTGCTCCGCTGGCGTTCGATCATGTGCATCCCCTCACGGGCATGTCCCAACGCAGGCACGGTGGTTCGCCATGCGAGTGCGGTCACTGTCGTATTTCCCGGATTCATGGTGCCTTCACGGCACAGTCGATAGCAATACGTCCCACGGGATGTGAAATTTTGCGCATCACCTTGAGAGACTTGCGGCACAAGTCGTCAGTCGGTGGCGAGGGTTGGTGCGGCACGGGCAGACTGTCGGGCAGTTCACCGGACAGAAGGGGGAAGCCGTGAGCACGCCCACGGTGCGCCGGCGACGGCTCGGTGCGAAGTTGCGCGAGCTGCGCGGCGAACTCACCCTCGACGAGGTCGCCGAGCACTCCGAAGGCGCGTTCGTCTCCTCCAAGCTGTCCCGGATGGAGACCGGCAAGACGGCCCCCAAGGCAGCGGACATCCAGGCGCTGCTCCATCTGTACGGCGACCTCGGCCGCGACGTCAGCGACGAGCTGCGCGCGGCCCTGATCACGCTCACCAAGGAGGGCGGCCGGCGCGGCTGGTGGCACTCGTACCGGGGTGTCCTCACCCCGGTGTACGAGGACCTGATCAGCCTGGAGGCGGAGGCCGAGACGGTCTCCACCTGGCAGCTGGGCATGGTCCCCGGACTGCTCCAGACCGCCGAGTACGCCCGCGAGATCATCCGGGCGACCGCCATGTCCGAGGCGGTCGAGGCACGGGTCGACGCGCTCGTCGAGGTACGGCTGGCACGCCAGGCCGTCCTCACCCGGGACAGCGACCCGCTGGCGCTCTGGGCGATCATCTCCGAACAGGCGCTGCGCTCCACCACCGAGGATCCCGCCCTGATGTACGAACAGTTGGGGCGCCTGCTTACGATGGGGCGGCGCCCGAACATCAACATCCAGGTGTTGCGCTCGGACGCTCCCCTGCACGCCGGGCTCACCGGCACCTTCAGCATCCTGGGCTTCGGTCCGCACACCGATCTGGACGTCGTCCACCAGGAAGGGCTGACCTCCGCCCTGTACATCGAGGAACGTGATCGGGTCTCCACGCACCGGGCCGCGTGGCAACGCCTCACGTCTGCCGCCGAGTCCGTCGAGGCGTCGGTGGAACTGATCACCCAGATAAGGAAGAACGAATAGCGAATGAAGCACGTTGACGACGCGTCGGCTCTACCGGTGACCTGGTGGAAGTCCTCGGCGTCCGCATCACAGTCCGACTGCGTGGAATGCGGGATCGTCGACGAGGCGACGGTCGCCGTCCGCGACAGCAAGCGGCCCGACGGGCCCGCGCTCCTGCTGGACCGCACCGCGCTCCGCGCGTTCACCTCCGCAGTGGCCCACGGTGACGGCCGAATAGCCGGCCTCGACTGAGAGAGCGGCGCCCACCGGAAGGTGGTCGCCGACGGCACCCCCTGCCCAGAAAAACCAAGAAACCCCTGCTCAGCAGGGGTTTCTTCATGGTGTCCGAGGGGGGACTTGAACCCCCACGCCCGATAAAGGGCACTAGCACCTCAAGCTAGCGCGTCTGCCATTCCGCCACCCGGACAAGGTGTCTGTCGTGCGAAGTCTTCCATGCGGGTTTCCCTCGCGGCGACGAAGGAAACACTACCAGGCTTTCGGGGGCGGTCGATCACACCCTGTTTCCGGGCCCGCGGGCGTGAACGGCGTGTGACGGGCCGGGACCGGCCTTGGGCCCCGAGCGGGAAGGGAGGGAGGATGGCGGGGACCGGGCGGCAGTGACAGCGGAAGGAAGCAGCGTGAGCGAGACGGACACGGCCAGGGGCGTCACCGGTGAGGACGAGGTCGTCGACCTCTGCCGCGAGCTGATCCGGTTCGACACCAGCAACTACGGCGACCACTCCGGTCCCGGCGAGCGCAAGGCGGCCGAGTGGGTCGCCGAGAAGCTCGCCGAGGTCGGCCTCGATCCCGAGATCTTCGAGTCCCACCCCGGCCGCGCCTCGACGGTGGCCCGCATCGAGGGCGCGGACCCGTCCAGGCCCGCCCTCCTCATCCACGGCCACCTCGACGTCGTACCGGCCAACGCCGACGACTGGACCCACCACCCCTTCTCCGGCGAGGTCGCGGACGGGTGCGTGTGGGGCCGGGGCGCCGTCGACATGAAGGACATGGACGCCATGACCCTGGCGGTCGTACGGGACCGGCTGCGCAGCGGCCGCAAGCCGCCCCGGGACATCGTGCTGGCCTTCCTCGCCGACGAGGAGGCCGGCGGCACCTGGGGGGCCCGGCACCTGGTCGACAACCACCCGGACCTCTTCGAGGGGGTCACCGAGGCGATCAGCGAGGTCGGCGGCTTCTCCTTCACGGTGAACGAGCAGCGGCGGCTCTACCTCATCCAGACGGCCGAGAAGGGCATGCACTGGATGAAGCTGAAGGTGGCCGGCACCGCCGGGCACGGCTCGATGATCCACCGCGACAACGCGATCACCGAGCTGTCCGAGGCCGTCGCCCGGCTCGGGCGGCACAAGTTCCCGGTGCGGGTCACCAAGACCACCCGGGCCTTCCTCGACGAACTGGGCGACGCGCTCGGCACCGAGCTGGACCCGGAGGACATGGAGTCGACGCTGGCCCGGCTCGGCGGCATCGCCAAGCTGATCGGCGCGACCCTCAGCAACACCGCCAACCCGACCCAGCTGAACGCCGGTTACAAGGTCAACGTCATCCCCGGCGAGGCCACCGCGCACGTGGACGGCCGCTTCCTGCCCGGGCACGAGGAGGAGTTCCTCGCCGACCTCGACCGGATCCTCGGCCCGAACGTGGTCCGCGCGGACGTGCACTCCGACAAGGCGCTGGAGACCAGCTTCGACGGCGCCCTGGTGGAGGCCATGCAGTCCTCGCTGCTCGCCGAGGACCCGACCGCCAAGGCGATCCCCTACATGCTCTCCGGCGGCACCGACGCCAAGTCCTTCGACGACCTCGGCATCCGCGGCTTCGGCTTCGCGCCGCTCAAGCTGCCGCCGGAGCTGGACTTCGCGGGCATGTTCCACGGCGTGGACGAGCGGGTGCCGGTGGACGGGCTGCAGTTCGGCGTGCGCGTGCTCGACCGTTTCATCGACGCGTCGTAAAACACGTGTCGTGAAGCACGCGTCGTGAAGCAATGGCTTCAGGTAATCGGGCGGCTGTGCGAAGTCGACTGAGAAGAGTGAATGCGACGATAAGCTCGTAGCTCCATTACTCCCTCCTCGTTACTCCAGATGCGATCCGCTACTTGGAATCGCATTGCCAACAAGGAGGAATAATGCTCAAGAAGGTCGTCGCTGCTGCGGCTGCCACTGGTGGTCTGGTTCTCGCGGGTGCGGGCCTGGCCGTCGCCGACTCGGGTGCCCAGGGCGCTGCCGTGGGTTCCCCGGGTGTCGTCTCCGGCAACGTGATCCAGGTTCCCGTGCACGTCCCGGTGAACGTCTGCGGCAACACGATCTCCGTGATCGGGCTGCTGAACCCCGCCTTCGGCAACACCTGCATCAACAAGTGACGCCGACTCCCTGAGGGGCGTCTTTCCGTCGGCCCCCGAGCGCGCGCCATGCGCTCCGGGGGCCGCCGGTTTTTCCGCAGGTATTTCCCTGCGGTGAATGCAAGGTCAGGATCGAAGGCAGGGGGGAATTCAGAAAATGCGACAGGGCACCCGCAAGGGTCTTATGACAGTGGCCGCGGCGACCGGCGTGATCGCCGCGGCGGGCGGTTACGCCCACGCCGACTCGGGGGCCGTCGGCTCCGCCACCGACTCGCCCGGCGTGCTGTCGGGCAACACGGTGCAGGCGCCGGTGCACGTGCCGGTGAACGTCTGCGGCAACACCGGTAACGTCGTCGGCGCCCTCAACCCGGCGATGGGCAACAAGTGCGCCAACCACGGCGGCGGGGGCGGTGCTTCGACGGGTTACGGCAACAGCGGAGGTCACGGCAGCCACGGAGGCCATGGCAGCCACGGCGGTCACAGCGGCCACGGTGGTTCGCACGCCGGGGGCCACACCGCGGGTTCGCCCGGTGTCGGCTCGGGCAACACCGTGCAGGCGCCGGTCGACGTTCCGGTCAACGTGTGCGGCAACAGCGTCAACGTCATCGGCGTCGGCAACACCGCCGTGGGCAACGAGTGCGCCAACGGCGGGGGTTCCGGACACATCGGGCACCCGGGGTATCCCGGGCACCCGGGACACCCGGGCCACCCCGGGCACCCCGGCGGTGGTCACCCCACGCAGCCGCCCGGCCACGGCGGGCACGGCACGCCTCCCGGGCACGGCGGGCACGGGAGCACGCCGCCCGGAACACCGGGGAACCCCGGAACGCCGGGTCAGCCGGGCCACCCCGGCCAGCCGGGGAACCCGGGGACTCCGGGGAGTCCGGGACACCCTGGCACTCCCGGCGGGCACCTGGGCACGCCCCCCGCTCACTCCGGGAACACGACCGTCCCGACCGGTGCCCACGGGTCCACCCTCGTCGACCCGCTGGGCAGCGCCTCGGTGAGCCGGCCCGTCGCCGCCGCGCAGCTCGCGCACACCGGCAGTGACATGCCGCTGGGTCTCGTGCTCCCGGCCGGCGCGGGTGCGCTGCTCGCGGGCGCCGTGCTCTACCGCAGGGCGCGCGCCGCGGCGTAGTGCACGGACGGTGACGCACCGGAACCGGTGCGTGGAACGGGACGGGCCCCGTCGACGCGGGGCCCCTTCCGTCAGTCGGCCAGTCTCACCATGTGGCACGCACCTGGCGGATGATCCGTCGGCGCAACCGCACCTTGCGGCTGCCGTCGCGCATGAGGCTCAGTCGGTCCAACTCCCAGTGTCCGTACTCGGCATGGTCCGTCAGCAGGCGTGTCGCCTCCTTGCGGGACACCCCGCGAGGTACGTACACGTCGACAAATTCGTATTCCGGCATCGCATCTATTGTGCGGGCTGGTGCCCGGTACGGATAGCGTCTGCACTATGTCTGATGCTGTGCAGCCCACCGCTGCCGAGGTACGCGCCGCCGCCGAGGCGGTCAAGACCGCGCTCGACCGCCATCTGGCCGCGGTCGAACGCAGGTCGGGGGAGGACGACCCGGCTGTCTACGAGGCGTTCAACCAGCTGGCCGCGGCCGCCGAGGTCTACGACGAGCTTCTCTACGACCGCTACGACGAGGTCACGCCCTTCGAGATCCCCGGTACGGACGACTCGCTGCCACCGTACGCGGGCCCCGAGGAACCGAACGCGATCAGCGTGCTGATCCGCCGCGACTACGCCGTGGCGGAACCACAGCGGCTGCTGGCCCAGGCCCAGCGGGTCGAGGCCGCGGAGTACGACGACGGCCCCGGCGCGGACGAGGACGCCGCCGGCACGATCCACGGGGCGCTGGGAATCCTGTTCGGCGAGTTCGAGCCGGACGAGATCGCCTCCCGGCACAAGGAGTTCGGCCTGGAGGAGGGCGACTCCACGCTGTGGGTGACCGCGGCGGACGAGCAGGCCGAGCCGGGCGAGTGGCTGGAGCTGCCCTTCGAGAGCGTCGATCCGCAGCGGGTGGTGTGCCGCTTCGACGTCAGCGCGGTCTTCGACGACGAGGACGGCGAGGAAGCGGAGGACGGCGAGGACACCCGGCGCGCCGACGAGCTGGACGACGACCTCGACCTGGACGAGGACGAGGACCTGGAGCCGTTGGACGCCGAGCGCTGATGAACGCCGAGCGCTGATCGGCCTCAACCCCCGGCCGGCGGTGCCTTCCGGAGGTTGAGGCCGGACGGGTACCGCCGGCCGGTGCCGTTGCGGCTGGTCGCCGTGGCGGCGGGAACGACATCCGGCCGGGGGACGGGAACAAGCCCGACGGCGGGACGGGGATCGCGCGGCCAGGGGCGGCTCGTGCCCGGACCGTGCCGCCGGCGGCACCGGTCAGTTCGCCGCGGGGACCTGCGTCTTCAGCAGCAGCGGCAGGCGGGTCGTCCGCGGCTTCGGCAGGGACTCGGCCACCGCCTTCGCCAGGGCCTGTTCCACGCCGTGCACCACCGACAGGTGGCGCTCCGCCCGGCTGAACGCCGTGTACACCCAGGGGCGGCTCAGAGCCTGGACGGCGTCCCCGGGCAGTACCACGACCGCCGCCGGCCAGCGGCTCCCCGCCGCCTGGTGGGCGGTCAGGGCCCAGCCGTGGCGGACGGACTGCTCCACCCGCTCCTTCGGTACGACCACCGGCACACCCGCGCACGACAGGTGCAGCCCATCGGCGTCGGCCTTCACCACCTGGCCGGGCACCGTACGGCCCGGCGCGGGGGAGTAGGCGATCCGGTCACCGGGGTCGAAGCCGCCGAAGCGGCCGGGGCCCGGATTGAGCCGTTCCTTGAGGGCGGCGTTGAGGGCGCGGGTGCCGGCCGCTCCGCCGTGGCCGGGGGTGATCACCACGGTCTGCTCGGCGGGGACGCCGATCGCGCGCGGAACGGAGTCGGCGACCAGCTGCACGGTCCGGTGCACCGCCTCGCCCGCGTCCCGCACCGGCACGATCACGACCTCCTTGCCGGGCGCCTCGACCTGGGTGAGCTCGCCGACGCCGATCCCGGAGACCAGTTCGCCGAGCGGGCCGGGGTCGGGCGTGCGGGAGGCGATCTGCGGGCACACGCGGGCCGCCAGCAGGTCGGCGAAGACCCGCCCGGGACCCGCGGACCACAGCGTCGCCGGATCCCCGCTCAGCACCAGCCGGGCCCCGTCGGGCAGCGCCTCCACGAGCATGGCCGCGTCCTCCACGTCCAGCTGGGGTGCGTCCAGCACGATCAGCAGGTCGAGATCGAGGGCGCCGTCCGCGTCCCGGCCGGGGCCCGTGGCGCCGGTGAGCAGGTCGGCGACGGTGCCGGCGGCTTCTTCGCCTACCGTGAGGCGCCGGCTGCCGTCGGGGGTGTGGGCGGCCGCGAAGGCGCGCAGTCCGGCCGTGCGGGCGGCGGCCAGCAGGGCCGCGGGTTCGGCGCGGGCCGCCTCGCCGCCCGTGTGCAGCACCAGGCCGTGCCCGGCGACCGCCCGCGCCAGCTCGGCCGCACCGCCGGAGGCCGCCGCCGCGGCCGCCTCCCAGGGCTCCGAGGCGTCCTTGGCCAGGGAGTTGACCAGCCGGGCCAGCCCGTCGGCGAGGCTCTCCTCGGCCAGTGCGTACCGCTCCAGGCCGACCAGGACCCGCACCGGCCGCTCCGCCTCGTCGTCCTCGGGCTCCGGGGCGCCCGGATCCAGGGCGTCCTGGAAGACCAGCGCCTCGCCCTCCGCGAGCGCGCTCTGCACGGCATCCTCCGGGTCGGACACCGCCCGCTGGGCCAGCGCGGCGGTCAGCGCCGGCATCTCCAGCGCGGTGTGCCCAGCCACGGCGGCCTGCTCGAGGAGCCAGCCGGTGACCGCCCGGCCACGCCGCTCGTCGTCCGGACCGCACTCCGCGCCGAGCAACGCCCGCGCGAACCCGTCGGCCTGGTCCGGCCGTACACCGGTGACCCGGAGCAGCTGCCAGGGGTCCTCCCGCAGCAGCGTGTCCGCGCCCTCGCCCAGAGCCGCGGCGACCTGGGGGGCGAGCGACTCGGGCGCACCACCGCCGGCCAGCACCGCGCGTACCGCGGCGACCGCCTCCGCGGCGGGAGCGGCGGGCATGGCGGGCATGGCGGGCATGGCGGGTGCGGAGGCGGCAGGCGCCGACTCGGGCCTGCGGGCGGGCTCGGGTGCCGGGGCCCGGCGCGGGGCCGCCCCGGGGTCCGCGAACACGGTGGCCGCAGGCTTCTCCCCGCTCTCCACCGCCCGGATCGCCGCGAGCAGATCCGCGGCCGTCCCGCTGAGCTTGGCCCCGCTCTCGATGGGCTCCTTCTTCTCGGCCTTCCGCTGCGCGATCCGCTCCCGCTCGACCCGCTGGGCGGCCAACTCGGCCGCGGCCTCGGACACCTGGGTCGCGCCATCGCCACCGGCGGCCTCGCCGCTCTCCGCGTCCGGCACGGCACTTCCCGATCCCGCCGCGCCCGCCGCACCGGCGCCGCCGCCCGCACCGGATCCGGTGGCCTCCGCGTCGTCGTCGCCGCCGTCCGCTCCGTCGGTCCCGGGCGCGCCGGTTCCGACAGCCGTCGTGTCCTCGTCGGCCTCGGGCTTGGCGCCCAGCCCCGGCTCCGTGCTCACAGCGTGCTCCAGTCGTGATCGGGATAGCGGTGCACGGGCGCCGACACGTCGTCGAGCGCCCGGCAGATCTCGTCAGGAAGACTAAGCGCCTCCACTGACAGTGCCCCCGCGAGCTGCTGCGCGTTGCGCGCGCCGACGATCGGCGCGGCCACGCCCGGCCGGTCCCGCACCCAGGCGAGCGCCACCTGGAGCGGGGTGACCGCGAGCCCGTCCGCCGCCGTCTGCACCGCGTCCACGATCCGGGTGGCGGTGTCGTCGAGGTACGGCTCGACGAACGGCGCCAGATGCTCGGAGGCACCGCGCGAGTCCGGGGGAGTGGCGTGCCGGTACTTCGCGGTCAGCACACCGCGGCCCAGCGGGGAGGACGGCAGCAGGCCGATGCCCAGGTCGAGGGCGGCGGGCAGCACCTCGCGCTCGACGCCCCGTTGGAGCAGCGAGTACTCCAGTTGCGTGCTGGCCAGCCGGGTGCGGGTGCCCGGCGCCGCGAGCTGCCAGGTCGCCGCCTTCGCCAGCTGCCAGCCGCAGAAGTTGGAGACCCCGGCGTAGCGGGCGCGCCCGCTGCTCACCGCCAGGTCGAGGGCCTGCAGGGTCTCCTCGAGCGGGGTGTCCGGGTCGTAGGCGTGCACGTGCCAGACGTCGACGTAGTCGGTGCCGAGGCGGGCCAGGGAGGCGTCCAGCGCGGCGAGCAGATGACCGCGCGAGCCGTCGAAACGACGGTCGGGGTCGGGCACGCTGCCCGCCTTCGTCGAGATGACCAGGTCCCGGCGTGGCACCAGCCCCTCTATGAGCTGCCCGAGCAGGTACTCGGCCTCTCCGTCGCCGTACACGTCCGCGGTGTCGACAAGGGTGCCGCCGGCCTCCCAGAACGCCTTCAGCATGTCCGCGGCGTCGTGCTCGTCGACGTCCCGGCCCCAGGTGAGGGTGCCGAGCCCGATCCGGGACACGCGCAGGCCGGTTCGGCCGAGATGCCTCTGCTCCATGCCCGCGAGATTACTGGCCAGAGCTGGTGCGTTGGGTTGCCTGTGGATAACCGATTTCCATGGAAGAAGGGGGGAGCCGACGTCTTTGCCGTGGGGCTTTCGGGAGTCGGCGGGCTGTCGGCCGGAGGGGGGCTGATCGCGCCCACGCGGCGGAGCCGCATGTCGACAACGCCCCGCGCTCCTTTCGGGGCGCCTCGCGCTAAGGTCTCCGCAACAGCGACGTTACTGATCGGTAAGGGGAACGGCCATGCAGCTCGGTATCAACCTCGGCTACTGGGGCGCCGGGATGGACGGGGACAATCTGGCCGTGGCGCAGGAGGCCGAGCGGCTCGGGTACGCCGTGTGCTGGGCCGCCGAGGCCTACGGCTCCGACGCCGCCACCGTGCTCAGCTGGGTCGCCGCCCAGACCGAGCGCATCGACGTCGGCTCGGCCATCTTCCAGATCCCCGCCCGGCAGCCCGCGATGACCGCGATGACCGCCGCGACCCTCGACTCCCTCTCCGGCGGCCGCTTCCGGCTCGGCCTCGGCGTCTCCGGACCGCAGGTTTCCGAGGGCTGGTACGGCGTCAAGTTCGACAAGCCGCTCTCCCGCACCCGCGAGTACGTGGAGATCGTGCGCCGGGCGATGAGCCGGGAACGGCTGTCGTTCGAGGGCGAGCACTGGACGCTGCCGCTGCCGGGCGGCCCGGGCAAGCCGATCAAGCTGACCGTGCACCCGGAGCGCGAGCACATCCCGGTCTACATCGCCGCCATCGGCCCGAAGAACCTGGAGCAGACCGGCGAGATCGCCGACGGCGCGCTGCTGATCTTCCCCTCCGCCGAGCACCTGGAGGAGACGGCCGTGAAGTACCTGCGTGCGGGCCGGGAGAAGGCGGGCAGGACCCTCGACGGGTTCGACATCTGCCCCACGCTGCCGCTCGCCGTCGGCGACGACAAGGACGTGGCCACCCTCGCCGACACCTTCCGGCCCTACACCGCGCTGTACGTCGGCGGCATGGGCAGCCGCAAGCAGAACTTCTACAACCAGCTCGCCCGGCGGATGGGCTACGAGCGCGAGGCCGCCGAGATCCAGGACAAGTACCTGTCCGGGGACAAGAACGGGGCAGCCGCCGCCGTACCGCAGGAGCTGATCGACCAGACCACGCTGCTCGGCTCCGTGGACCGGATCGCCGACCGGATGAAGGCCTACGCGGCCGCCGGGGTCACCACCCTCTCCCTGGCGCCCGCCGGCTTCGCCCTGGACGAGCGGCTCGCCTCGCTGCGGGCCGGCGCCGAGGCCCTGGAGCGCGCCGGGCTCGCGTGACCACCTGTGAGGTGACCACCTGAGAAGCGACCACCTGAGAGGTGAGAGAAGTCCGCGGCCGTGGTGGGGGCTCGGGGGGTCTTCCCCGCCACGGCCGTCACGCAGAACAACGCGCCGGTGCCCGCGCGGTTACGCCTCTGGCGTGACCCCGGGACTCCTCCTTTCGGCCGAGTCCGCCAGCACACCTGTTGCAGCGACTCCGATGCGGCATTTGACTCGTTCTTTGCGGGTTTGGTGAGTCCTCCAGAGAGGTGCCCACGATGCTTTCGGCCAGGAGTCTGTTCCAGGAGATCCTCGACAACGACGAGTCCTTCCGGCTCTTCTGCTCCATCGCGGCCAGCGGCGAGTCCCAGGGCGGCTGGGAGAACGGACGGATCGCCGCGCTGGTACCGCCGAGCGAACGCGGCCTCGCCCCCAAGATCACCCGCCACGGCGCCGACGAGGACAAGCACGGGCGCATCTTCCACGCCCTGCTGAGGAAGCGCGGGCTGACACCCGTCCCGGTGCCGGCCGACACCGACTACACGATGATCCTGGAACGGCACGGCATCGGGCTCGCCCACGACCGGCTCCGCGCCGACCGGCCGCTCACCGTGCCGGACATCGTCACCTACCTCGCCCACAGCCGGGTCACCGAGCAGCGCGCCTCCGAGCAGATGGAGCTGCTGCGCCGGTACTTCGGCGATCACCCGGACGTCGGCCGCGCGGTGCGCATGATCTCCGGTGACGAGGACAACCACCTCGCCTACTGCCACGAGGAACTGCTGCGCTTCGCCGCCGCCGGGCACGGCCGCGCCATCCAGCGGACCCTCCGCGCCTGCGCCCTCGCCGAGATCCGCATCTACCGGGACGTCAGCCTCGCCGTCATGGCCCGCATGGGCCGCATCCTCGGCTGGCCGAGGGCCAGGTCCGCGCTGCTCGCGGTCGGGATCCACGCCGTCTACGCCTACGAGCGCGCCGCGGGCTGGCGCCGGATGGTCTCCCTGCGGATGCCGGAGCGCAGGAACGCCCTGGGCGGCCCCGCGACGCCCGCCCCCGAGTTCGCCTGAGCCCCGGAAAGCCCGACGGCCGCGCGGCGCCCGCTCACATCCACCCGCGGCGCTTGAACAGCCGGTACAGAGTCGTCTCCAGGCAGGCCATGAAAAGGATCACCGCCGGGTACGACCAGATCCAGTGCAGCTCGGGCATGTGGTCGAAGTTCATGCCGTAGATCCCCGCGATCAGCGTGGGGACCGCCGCCATGGCCGCCCACGCGGAGATCTTCCGCATGTCGTCGTTCTGCCGCACGCTCATCTGCGCGAGATGGGCGCCGAGGACGTCCGTCACGAGCCGGTCCAGCCCCTCCACGCCCTCGTTGACCCGCAGCAGATGGTCGTTCACGTCCCGGAAGAACGGGCGGGCCGACTCGTGCACGAAGGGCACCGTCATACCGCTGCCGTACGGACCCACCCCCGCCAGTTTGGTCATCGGCAGGGCCAGCGGCACCGTCGCCCGGCGGAACTCCAGGATCTGCCGCTTGAAGGTGTAGACCCGCGACGCCGTGTTCCGGGAGCCGCCGCCCGGCGAGAACACCTCGGCCTCCAGCTCCTCCAGGTCGTTCTGCAGCTCGGTCGAGACCTCCAGGTAGTGGTCCACGACCGCGTCGGAGATCGAGTACAGCACCCCCGTCGGCCCGTGCCTCAGCATCTCGTGCTGCTCCTCCAGATGCCGCCGGATGTCACCGAGCGGCGAGGGCGTCCCGTGGCGCACGGTGACCACGAAGGAGTCCCCGATGAAGATCATCAGCTCGCCGGAGGTCACCGTGTCGCTCTTCGGCTCGTACGTCACCGGCTTCAGGACGACGAACAGCGAGTCGTCGTACACCTCCAGCTTGGGCCGCTGGTGGGCGGTCAGGGCGTCCTCCACGGCCAGCGGATGCAGCCCGAACTCGTCGGTGACCAGGTCGAACTCGCGTTCCGTCGGCTCGTACAGGCCGATCCACAGAAAGCTGTCGCCACGCGCGCGTGCCTCCGCGAGGGCGTCGGAGAAGTCCTGCGGGGTCTCCGTCCGCTCCCCGTCCCGGTAGATGGCGCAATCGACGATCACGGAGCGTATTCTCCCGTCGCCCACCCGCCTGTGCACTTCGGCGTGCGCCTACCCTGGGCCGCATGCCCACGCTGATCCTCGTAAGGCACGGACGGTCCACCGCCAACACCTCGGGTGTGCTGGCCGGCTGGACGCCGGGCGTCGCCCTCGACGAGCGCGGGGCCGCCCAGGCCGCCGCGCTGCCCGGCCGGCTCGCCGGACTGCCCCTCTCCGAGATCGTCACCAGCCCGCTGCAACGCTGCCAGGAGACGCTCCGCCCGCTGCTCGACGCCCGCCCCGGGCTCACCGCGCACACCGACGAGCGGATCGGGGAGGCGCACTACGGCGACTGGTCGGGCCGCAAGCTCGCCGAGCTCAAGGACGAGCCGCTGATGGAGGTCGTCCAGGCCCACCCGTCGGCGGCCGCGTTCCCCGGCGGCGAGTCCATGCGGGCCATGCAGACCCGCGCCGCCGAGGCGGTGCGCGAGTGGAACGCGCGCGTGGAGCGCGACCACGGCTCGGACGCCGTCTATCTCATGTGCTCGCACGGTGACATCATCAAGTCCCTGGTCGCGGACGCGCTCGGGCTGCACCTCGACCTCTTCCAGCGGATCTCCGTCGAACCGTGTTCCGTCACCGCGATCCGCTACACCCGCCTCAGGCCGTTTCTCGTTCGCCTCGGGGACACCGGCGATTTCGCCTCCCTTGCCCCCCGCGAGGAACCTCCCGGGGAAGACGCCCCGGTCGGTGGCGGCGCCGGCGCGCCGTGATCGTCAGCCGCAGTAGGGTGAAGCGATCCACGTAAGCGACCCCCGGTCGCGTCGTCGCCCTCCCGAAACCCACGCACTCTCGATTCCCATGGAGACAGGACGTGTCCCGTCAGGTGTTCCTCTACGATCCGCCGGACCGCTTCGTCGCGGGCACGGTCGGGATGCCCGGACGCCGTACGTTCTTCCTCCAGGCCACGGCCGGCCCCCGGACGACCAGCGTGGCCCTGGAGAAGACCCAGGTCGCCGCGCTCGCCGAACGCATGGACGAACTCCTCGACGAGGTCGTGCGCCGCAGCGGCGGCAACGCGGCCGTGCCCGCCGTCGCACCCAACGAGATCAGCGACAGCGCCCCCCTCGACACCCCCATCGAGGAGGAGTTCCGCGTCGGCACCATGGCACTCGCCTGGGACGGCGAGGAAGAGCGCATGATCGTCGAGGCGCAGGCCCTCGTGGAGCTGGACGCCGACTCCGAGGAGGATCTCGCCGAGGCCGAGGAGCGGCTCCTGCAGGACGAGGAGAACGGGCCCCCGATGCTGCGGGTCCGGCTGACCGGCGCGCAGGCCAGGGCCTTCTGCAAGCGCGCCCTCGACGTCGTCAACGCCGGGCGGCCGCCGTGCCCGCTGTGCAGCCTCCCGCTCGACCCGGAAGGACACGTATGTCCGCGCCAGAACGGATACCGCCGCGGAGCGTGACCGCCGCCGAACTGCTCGCCCACGGTGAGCTGAAGGTGCGCGGCCGCATCCGCGACGCCTCCAACGCGGCGCTGTTCTGCACGGTCGCCCACGACGGCCAGGAGGCGTCCTGCGTCTACAAGCCGGTCGCCGGGGAACGCCCGCTGTGGGACTTTCCCGACGGCACCCTCGCGCAGCGCGAGGTCGCCGCCTACGAGGTCGCCGCGGCCACCGGCTGGGACCTGGTCCCGCCCACCGTGCTGCGCGACGGGCCGTACGGCGAGGGCATGGTCCAGCTGTGGATCGACGTCGACCCCGAGGGCAGCGAGCTGCTCGCCCTGGTGGACGCGGAGGAGCCGGAACCCGGCTGGAAGGCGATCGGGTTCGCCGAGGTCGGCGAGGGCAGGACGGCACTGCTGGTGCACGCCGACGACGAACGGCTGCGCCGGCTCGCCGTCCTCGACGCCGTCATCAACAACGCCGACCGCAAGGGCGGCCACCTGCTGCCCACCGCGGACGGCCGGCTCTACGGCATCGACCACGGCGTCACCTTCAACGTCGACAACAAGCTGCGCACCCTGCTGTGGGGCTGGGCGGGGGAGGACCTGACCGGCGAGGCCGTCGAGGTCCTCACGGGGCTGCGCGGGGCCCTCGGCGGGTCGCTGGGCACCCGGCTGGCCGAACTGATCACCGCGGCCGAGCTGGACGCCACCCGGGCGCGGGTGGAGACATTGCTCACCGCCGGAAAACACCCGGAACCCAGCGGCGAGTGGCCGGCCATCCCCTGGCCGCCCGTATAGCCCCACCAGCACATTCCGCGTCCGAGATCAAGAGCGCCTTCCCGGCCCTCCGGTTCGTATACCGAACTCGGGTCCGGTTACGCTCATGTACATGCATGCCTGGCCCGCTTCCGAGGTCCCCGCCCTGCCTGGTCAGGGCCGCGACCTGAGGATCCACGACACCGCGACCGGCGGTCTGGTCACTCTCGACCCCGGTCCCGTCGCCCGTATCTACGTCTGCGGCATCACGCCGTACGACGCGACCCACATGGGGCACGCGGCGACCTACAACGCGTTCGACCTGGTTCAGCGCGTGTGGCTCGACACCAAGCGGCAGGTGCACTACGTCCAGAACGTGACGGACGTCGACGACCCGCTTCTGGAGCGCGCGGAGCGGGACGGCGTCGACTGGGTCGCCCTCGCCGAGAAGGAGACGACCCTCTTCCGCGAGGACATGACCGCCCTCAGGATGCTGCCGCCGCGGCACTACATAGGCGCGGTCGAGGCCATACCCGGCATCGTGCCGCTGGTCGAGCGGCTGCGCGAACTCGGCGCGGCCTACGAACTCGAGGGCGACATCTACTTCTCCGTCGAGTCCGACCCCCACTTCGGCGAGGTCTCGAACCTCGACGCCGCCGCGATGCGGCTGCTGTCCGCCGAGCGCGGCGGCGACCCCGACCGCCCCGGCAAGAAGAACCCCCTCGACCCGATGCTCTGGATGGCCGCCCGCGAGGGCGAGCCGAGCTGGGACGGCGGCTCCCTCGGCCGCGGCCGCCCCGGCTGGCACATCGAGTGCGTGGCCATCGCCCTGGACCACCTCGGCATGACCTTCGACGTCCAGGGCGGCGGCTCCGACCTGGCCTTCCCGCACCACGAGATGGGCGCCTCGCACGCCCAGGTGCTCACCGGCGAGTTCCCGATGGCCAAGGCGTACGTCCACGCCGGCATGGTCGCCCTCGACGGCGAGAAGATGTCCAAGTCCAAGGGCAACCTGGTCTTCGTCTCCCGGCTCCGCCAGGACGGCGTCGACCCGGCCGCCATCCGCCTCGCCCTCCTCTCCCACCACTACCGCGCCGACTGGGAGTGGACCGACCAGGTCCTGGCCGACGCGGAGGCCCGGCTGGACCGCTGGCGAGCGGCGGTCTCCCGCCCGGACGGCCCGCCCGCCGAGTCCCTGGTGGAGGAGATCCGCGAGGCCCTGTCCAACGACCTCGACGCGCCTGCCGCGTTGACGGCGGTGGACCGCTGGGCAGCACTCCAGCAGGAGCAGGGCGGCACGGACACGGGTGCGCCCGGGGTCGTGTCGCGAGCAGTGGACGCCTTGCTGGGCGTAGCCCTCTAGGAAGCACCAACCCCCGCGCCCCTGTTTTTGTCTTTTGCTTGTCAGGGGCGCGGGGAACTGCGCGCTCAGCCCCCACCGGCGCGCGGCCGGTACTCGACGCGCACCCCCCAACTGTCGAAACCCTGTCGATCCCGCAACGCGAGTGTGCTCCATGTGACCCATGTGGTGGGCTGTCACGGTCAGTTGACCGAACGGACCGGCCAACTGCCGGTCCCCCCACGCGGAAGGCACCCCGTGGCCCACCCCTTAAACCGACGCCGGCTGCTCACCGCCGGCGCGGCAACCCTCGGCGCCCTCACCGTCGGCACCCGCGTAGCAGCCGCCGACTGGCCCGCCTCCCTCGCCCTTCCCGCCGGCTGGCAGCCCGAGGGCATCACCATCGGCGCCGGCCCCTACGCCTACCTCGGCTCTCTCGCCGACGGCTCCCTCTACCGCGCCGATCTGCGCACCGGCACCGGCAAGGTGATCTCGACCGGCCCCGGTACCCCCGCCGTCGGCCTCAAACTCGACCCCCGCGGACGCCTGTTCGTGGCCGCGCGCAGCTTCGGCGCCCGTGTGGTCGACGCCCGCAGCGGCGAGACCCTCGCCTCCTACAGCCTCGCCACCGCCACCCCGAGCTTCGCCAACGACGTCGTGCTGACCCCGCGCGCCGCCTGGTTCACCGAGTCGTACCAGCCGGTGCTCTACGGCCTCCCGCTCGGCCGGGGCGGCGAACTCCCGGCCGCCGAGGACGTCGTACGGCTGCCGCTGACCGGCGACTGGGTCCAGTCGGCCGACGGCGCCATCAACGCCAACGGCATCGCCCGCACCCCCGACGGCTCCGCACTCCTCGTCGTGCAGGCCGGTGTCGGTCTGCTGCACCGCGTCGACCCGGCCACCGGGATCACCGAGGCCGTCGACCTCGGCGACGCGGCCCCGCTCACCAACGGCGACGGCCTGCTGGTCCGCGGCCGCACGCTGTACGCCGTGCAGAACCGGCAGAACGCCATCGACGTCTTCCGGCTGGCCGCGGACGGCCGCAGCGGTGTCTTCCAGCGCCGGATCACCGACCCGGCCTTCGACGTCCCGACCACCGTCGCCGCGTACGGGGGCCGGCTCTACCTGCCCAACGCGCGCTTCACGACCACGCCGACGTCCGAGACGACGTACTCCGTCACCGTGGTCGGCGCCTGACGCCGGGAACCCGACCAGAAGGGGGCGGTACGCACCACGCGTACCGCCCCTGTTCAGTCCTCGGAGGTGTCCTCGCCGTCCGGGCCCGGGTCTCCGGAGTCGCCGGTGTCCCCGGAATTCTCCGTGGTCCCGGGCGTGTCGGGCTTCGGTGGCCGGGGCGGCCGGGTCCGGCCGCCGGGGTTGTCCCGCAGGTACGACGCGCTGTCGCTGCCGTCGGCCGTGGCGTGACCGCCGGGCGGGCTCACGTCCCGGCGCCGCAGATAGCGCTCGAACTCACGGGCGATCGCCTCACCCGACGCCTCCGGCAGCTCGGCGGTGTCCCGGGCCTCCTCCAGCGTCTGCACGTACTCGGCGACCTCGCTGTCCTCCGCGGCCAGCTGGTCCACCCCGACCTGCCAGGCGCGGGCGTCCTCGGGCAGCTCGCCCAGCGGGATCCGCAGGTCGAGCAGGTCCTCCAGGCGGTTGAGCAGGGCCATGGTGGCCTTGGGGTTGGGCGGCTGGGAGACGTAGTGCGGGACGGCCGCCCAGAGCGAGACCGCGGGGACGCCCGCATGCGTGCAGGCCTCCTGGAGGACGCCGACGATGCCCGTCGGGCCCTCGTACTTGGTCTCCTCCAGGTCCATCCGCTGGGCCAGGTCCGGGTCGGACGTCACCCCGCTGACCGGCACCGGACGCGTGTGCGGGGTGTCACCGAGCAGCGCGCCCAGGACGACCACCAGCTCGACGCCCAGCTCGTGGGCGAACCCGAGCAGCTCGTTGCAGAACGAGCGCCAGCGCATGGACGGCTCGATGCCTCTGACCAGCACCAGGTCGCGCGGCTTGTCGCCGCCGACCCGGACCACCGAGAGCCGTGTCGTCGGCCAGGTGATCTTGCGCACGCCCGCGTCCATCCACACCGTGGGGCGGTTGACCTGGAAGTCGTAGTAGTCCTCGGCGTCAAGGGCCGCGAACACCTCGCCCTTCCACTCCCGCTCCAGGTGCGCGACCGCGGTGGAGGCGGCGTCGCCGGCATCGTTCCAGCCCTCGAACGCGGCCACCATGACTGGGTCGATCAGCTCGGGAACCCCCTCCAGCTCGATCACCCAGTGCCTCCTTCCGACGTGCCCTCGCGTACGCCCCAACCTTACGGCGTGAGGCGGGGGCGCCCGCAGCCCCCTTGCACGGGGGAGTGAACGGATCACTGCCCCGTTCGCCGCCTTCGAACACACCGGGTTCCAGGCAGTGGGCAAGCGCTTCACAGGCTGCTGCGCAGCCACTGCTCCACGCTCGCGATGTGCACGGTCGCCCAGGAGCGGGCCGCCTCCGCGTCCCGGTCGCGCAGGGCGGCCAGGATCGCCCGGTGCTCCCGCAGGGTCCGGGCGACCGCGTCCTCCTGGGTCAGGCCGCGCCAGATCCGGGCCCTGGTGGTCGGCCCCGACAGGCCGTCAAGCAGCGAGCACAGCACCGAGTTCCCCGAGCTCTGCACGATGCCCCGGTGGAACTCCAGGTCGCAGGCGACCAGTTCCTCCACCGAGGGCGCGGTGCCGAGTGCGTCCAACTGGGCGGCCAGCGCGTCCAGTTGCTGCTCGCTGATCCGGGAGGCGGCCATCGCGGTCGCGGCCGGCTCCAGGATCCGGCGCACCGCGAGGAACTCCAGGACCGTGTCGTCGCGGTGGAAGTCGACGACGAAGCTCATCGCTTCAAGAAGCAACTGCGGGTCCAGGCTGGTGACATACGTGCCGTCGCCCTGCCGGACGTCCAGGATCCGGATCAGCGACAGGGCCCGCACCGCCTCCCGCAACGAGTTGCGGGACAGGCCCAGTTCGGCGGCGAGCTCGCTCTCCTTGGGCAGCCGGTCACCGGGGCGCAGCGCACCGGAGACGATCATGTCCTTGATCTTCTCGATCGCCTCGTCGGTGACTGCCATACCGGCCTCCCTGCCGCTCAGACATCCGATGTCTCAGCCCCATTATGCGGCCTGGTCAGGCTGTGCCGGCCGGTGGCCCGCCGACTACCGGGAGTGCCTGTCGCCCCGCTCCCCGACCGGTGCGCCGGGTGCCTCGCGAGGGCGGGGCGGGGCGTCGGACGCACCGGTGGCGGGGGTGTCGTCGTGCGCCAGGTGCGACTGCAGCCGCAGGTGCCGGAACTCGAAGTACGCCCCGGACCGGCGCAGGACGCCCCGCCGGTGGGCGTCCCCGAGGAACGCCATCAGCCGCCACGGCAGCCTGCCGGTCACCCCGAGCCAGACCCGGGCGACGGCGAACCGGCCCCAGGCGCTCAGGGCCACCGCCGTGGTGCCCAGCGGGAGCCACAGCTGGGTGCCGACGTGCACCAGTCCACCCCAGTCGCCGGGCAGCAGAACCACCGGCACACAGCCGCAGGCGACGAGCAGGGCGACGACACCGCCGCGGGTGAAGGACGCCGTGCGGTCCGTGCGCAGGGAGGATCCCGGGCCGGCCGCGCGCATGGTGTCGGACGGCACGCTCAGCGCGCGGTAGACCCCGCACACGCATCCGCCCACCAGCCCGACCAGCGCCCCCGCGGCCACGAACGGCGGCAGGCACCGGGCCACGAACGCCGTCGCCGGGCCCTGGGTCAGCCAGGCACGGGCCTGCGACGGCAGCACCGACCGTAGGTCGGCCGCGTACGCGACCGTCACCGGCCCGCGGGCCGACGGCCGGGCGGGCTCCCGCGTCGCGGGCCGTGCGGCGGCCGTGGCGAGGCGCACGGTCACCGCTCCGCCCCGGGACTCGAACTCCGTCTCCCGCGCGTGGAAGGCGACGCACCGGCGCTCCGGAACCAGCGGGATCGTGCAGTCGGGCGGTTCCGCGCCCCACGGGTAGGCGATCGGACGGGCCCCGGCACCGGGCAGCAGCAGCGTGCCCCGCACCGGCCGGGTGGTGGCCGCCGACCTGACCCCGTCGTGTTCCGTGAACCGCCAGCCGTCGAGGTGCCGTCCGGCGAGATCGGGCGCGGCACCGGACTTGAGGAGGGTCACGCCCGTGGCGGCGAGCCCCGCGAGCGTGCAGGCGGTGACGCCGGTCAGCAGCGTGAGGGCGGTGCCGCGGACCATGCCCGCCGCGAACCGCCTCACCACCCGGCCGGGCCAGGCCGGCAGGGCGCCCTCCCGTCCGGCGCGACGGCCGGCGCTCACCAGCAGGGCGGTCCCCGCACCGGCGGCCGTGACGCCCACCAGCACCGTCCATGGATCGCCGGTCCTGCCCAGCAGCACCGTCCCCGCCGTGCCCGCTCCGCCGAGCAGCAGGACCGCCCCGCACAGCCGGGCCGTCGCGCGTTCCCCGGCGCCGCTCCACGGCAGCCCGAGCGGCACCGGCCGCCGGGACAGCCCGGCGGTCCCGAAGAACAGGGTGAACAGCAGGGAGAACAGGGCTCCGCCGAGCAGATCGGGCAGCCAGCCGTCGGTCACCGAGCCGAAGCGGAAGCCGAACCGCAGGTCGTCGGTGTACGCGACGGCCGCCCACAGCGCCCCGCTCACGCCGACGACGGTCAGTCCTTGCCGGAGCAGGAACCGCCGGTCCGGTTCGCCCGCGGACCCGCCGTCCGGCCGGTCCGCGCCGTCCGGCAGCAGCCGCGCCACCCCGAAGGCGAAGCCCAGGGTCTGCCCCACCAGCGCGGCCACGAGCGACAGGACATCCTCCACGCCCGCCAGTTGGTGCACGGCCCGGGTGACCGTGACGGGCAGCAGCAGCGCCGACAGCACGGCCATCGACAGCAGACCCGGCCCGAACACCCGCAACGCCCGCGGCAGCAGCGACTCCAGCTCCCACCACGCCAGCCGTCCGGTGTCCCGCCGGTGCAGCGCCCGCGCCAGCAGGGTGAGCCGCCGTACCGCGTCCGCGGCCGCCCGCGGGTCGGTGTCCGCGTAGGCGGCCGGGACGAACGCCCCGAGCAGGTGCTCCTCGACCGCGCCGACCGAGGCGAAGCGCTCCCGGTCGAGCAGTTCCGACGGGTCCCGGGAGGTGTCGCCGTACACCGCGCGGGCGAGCGTCACCATCAGGGGCGTGGTGAGCGCCCGGGCGGGAGCGGAGTCGGGGTGGCGGGCGAGTTCCCGCAGCACCGCCGTCCACACGGTGCCGGGCGTCCCGTCGGCCGTGCGCAGCGGCCGTGCGGTCCGCTCCAGGTGGGCCGAGGCCTGGGCGAGGTCCAGGGGCTGGAGCTCGACCACCTCGGCGGCGGTCAGCACGTCGCCGTCGGCCACCGCGGCCGACCAGGCCGCGCGCCGGCTGGTGAGCAGCAGGGGCAGGTCGTCGTCGAGTTCGGCGTTGATGCGCCGTACGGCCTCCCCGTAGGCGGGCCGGGCCAGTTCGTCGAAGCCGTCGAGGACCGGCAGCACGAGACCGGTGTCCAGCAGGGACCGGGCGAGGGTGCGGGACCCGTCGAGCACGGCGCCCAGCGGCCGGTAGTCGGCGGCCAGCCGGTCCGCGAGCCAGTCGCGCAGCCCGGTGTGCCGGGGGTCCCAGCCGGCCAGCGGGAAGAGCACCGGCACCGGTCCGCCCGGGCGCCGGGCGGCGAGCCGGGCGAGGACGAACCGCATCGCCAGCACGGATTTGCCCGAGCCGGGGCCGCCCAGGACCACCAGCCGCCGGCCGGGGAGACCGGCGAACCACGCGGCCAGGTCCTCGACCCGCCGCGCCCGTGGCGCGGGGAGCCGGCCGCCGCGCCCGACGTTCTCCGGATGGTCGGCCAGCCGCCGGTCCGCGGCCGCCCAGCCCACCTTGATCGGCTCCGGGTCCTGGAGCCGCCGCAGCCGGGCCTCCGCCGCCCACTGCTCCCGTACGGCCTCGGCCAGCGCGTCCGCGGCCCGGCGCCGGTCCTCCTCGGCCGACCGCGGGGCCGGGTCGGCGTCGCCGCGCAGCACGTCGGCGACGAGCGCGGCGACCGACACCAGGGTGCCGATCGCCGAGACCAGGACGCCCTCGGTGGCGGCGTCGTGCCACGAGAACCGCAGCACGCCCGTGAGGGCGGCGAGCGCCGCCGCGCACGCCGACAACCCCAGGCGCCGCCGCACCCGGGCACTGTGCCATCCGCCGTGCATATGCCGCTCCCGGATCGTGCCGTGCCGGCACCGCCTGCTGTCGAGCCGTCGTGCCGTGACGACCCGTTCTAGTCGCGGGGCTGTCGGCAAACCCGCCGTTCGAAACACGTGTGAGGGAGCGTGCGGGAGTGTTCGGGGGGCGGGTGGTGGTGCGACGTGCCTCGCGGGCAGTTACCGGAGGCACGGAGCGATGGCATACGGCCTTCCGGCGGACATGCCGGAGGGGCGGCTCCCCAGGGGATGGGAGCCGCCCCTCCTGTTGCCCGCCCCCGGTACGGCGGGGCCGGGTCTTCAGCGGTTGCCGGGCCGGTCAGGGCAGGACCCGGCAACCGCCTGTTCCTCGTGTCACTTCTGGAGTGTCACTTCTTGTCGAGCAGGTCCTGGACCTTGGCCCGGACGTCGTCCGTGGCGAGGCCCCGGATCGTCAGGGTGGTGCGGCGGCGCAGCACGTCGTCGGCGGTCTCGGCCCACTCGTGGTCACGGGCCCAGACGACCTGCGCCCAGATCTCCGGGGCGTCCGGGTGGACGCGCTCGGCGAGCTGCGGGTCCTCGTTGGCGAGCCGGGCGATGTCGAAGGCCAGCGAACCGTAGTGGGTGGCCAGGTGCTTGGCCGTGTCGGCGGCCATCCGCGGGCCGGGGGCCGGGCTGTCCACCAGCAGGCGGTGGGCGACGGCACGCGGGTTGGCGACGCCGGGCAGCGGCAGCTTCTTCGGCAGCGAGGCGATCGGCTCGAAGTCGTCGCCGAGCGGGTGGCCCGGCAGCGCCTCCAGCTTCTCCATCACGGTGCGGCCGATGTGCCGGAAGGTGGTCCACTTGCCGCCCGCGACGGACAGCATGCCGCCTCTGCCCTCGGTGACCACGGTCTCGCGCTTGGCCTTGGCGGTGCTGCCGGGGCCGCCCGGCAGCACCCGCAGGCCGGCGAAGGAGTACGTGATCAGGTCGCGCTGGAGCTGCTGGTCCCGGACGGAGAACGCGGCCTCGTCCAGGATCTGGGCTATGTCCTTCTCGGTGACGGAGACGTCCGCCGGGTCGCCCTCGTACTCCTCGTCGGTGGTGCCGAGCAGCAGCATGTCCTCCCAGGGGAGGGCGAAGGTGATCCGGTACTTGTCGATGGGGGTGGCCAGCGCGGCCTTCCACGGCGCGGTCCGCTTCAGGACCAGGTGGGCGCCCTTGGAGAGGCGGATGGAGGGGGCCGCGTTCGGGTCCTCCATCCTGCGCAGGTGGTCGACCCAGGGGCCGGTCGCGTTGAGCACGAGACGGGCGTTGACGCCGAACTCCTCGCCGGAGACCGCGTCCTTCAGGTCGGCGCCGGTCACCCGGCCCCGGGTGAAGCGCAACCCGGTGACCTGGGCGTGGTTGAGGACGACCGCGCCCGCCTCGACGGCCGCGCGGACCGTCATCAGCGCCATGCGCGCGTCGTTCATCTGGTCGTCGCCGTACACCGCGACGGCCTTGAGGTTCTCGGTGCGCAGCTCCGGCACGTCCCGCTGGGCCCGGGCGGGGCTCAGCAGGTGGCCGACGCCGTCACCGAACGCGGAGAGCGCGGAGTAGGCGAACACGCCCGCCCCGAGCTTCGCGGCGCCGTGCGGACCGCCCTTGTACACGGGGAGGTAGAACGTGAGCGGGTTCGCCAGGTGGGGGGCCACCTGGCGGGAGACCGCACGGCGCTCGAAGTGGTTCTCCGCCACCAGCTTCACCGCGCCGGTCTGCAGGTAGCGCAGACCGCCGTGGAGGAGCTTGGAGGAGGCGGAGGAGGTGGCGCCGGCGAAGTCGCCGGCGTCGACCAGTGCCACCCTGAGCCCGGACTGCGCGGCGTGCCAGGCGGTGGAGATGCCCAGGATGCCGCCGCCGATCACGAGAAGGTCGTACGACGCCTTGGAGAGCTGCTCCCTGGTCTCGGCACGGCTCGGAAGCGAGCCGGAGGCCGGGTGCGTCCCCAGGGCAGGTACGGACTGCAGGGTGGACTGACTGGTCATGTGGGGTTCTTACTCCTCGTCAGAGCTCGATCGTGAGAGCGTGCGTGCGCTCTCGTCAGCTCTCGTCGTCGATCCAGCCCATGGTCCGGTCGACGGCCTTGAGCCAGTTCTTGTACTCACGGTCGCGGACGTCCGCGTCCATGCGGGGGGTCCATTCGGCGGCCCGGCGCCAGTTGGCGCGCAGTTCGTCGGTGCTGGACCAGAAGCCGACGGCGAGGCCGGCGGCGTAGGCGGCGCCGAGGCAGGTGGTCTCGGCGACCATCGGGCGCACCACGGGTGCGTCGAGGACGTCGGCGAGGGTCTGCATCAGCAGGTTGTTGGCGGTCATGCCACCGTCGACCTTGAGGGCCACCAGCTCGTCGCCGGAGTCCTTCACCATGGCGTCCGCGATCTCGCGGGTCTGCCAGGCGGTGGCCTCCAGGACGGCGCGGGCCAGGTGCGCCTTGGTGACGTACCGGGTCAGGCCGGCGATGACGCCGCGGGCGTCGGAGCGCCAGTGCGGGGCGAACAGGCCGGAGAAGGCCGGCACGAAGTAGGCGCCGCCGTTGTCCTCGACCGAGAGCGCGAGCGTCTCGATCTCGGCCGCGGTGGAGACCAGGCCCATCTGGTCGCGCATCCACTGCACCAGCGAACCGGTGACGGCGATCGAGCCCTCCAGCGCGTACACGGTCGGCTCGTCGCCGATCTTGTAGCCGACCGTGGTCAGCAGGCCTGCGTAGGAGTTGATGATCTTGTCGCCGGTGTTCATCACCATGAAGGTGCCGGTGCCGTAGGTGGACTTGACCTCGCCCTCGGAGAAGCAGGTCTGGCCGAACAGGGCCGCCTGCTGGTCGCCGAGCGCGGAGGCGACCGGGATGCCACCGAGCAGGTCGCCGAGCTTGCCGCCGGTGACCTCGCCGTAGACCTCCGCGGAGGAGCGGATCTCGGGCAGGATCTGCAGCGGCACGCCGATCGACTCGGCGATCTTGTCGTCCCACTGCATGGTGTGCAGGTTCATGAGCAGGGTGCGGGAGGCGTTGGTGACGTCGGTGACGTGCTTGCCGCCGTTGACACCGCCGGTCAGGTTCCAGATGACCCAGGTGTCCATGGTGCCGAAGAGGATGTCGCCCGCCTCGGCGCGCTCCTTGAGGCCGTCGACGTTGTCGAGCAGCCAGCGGGCCTTGGGGCCGGCGAAGTAGGAGGCCAGCGGGAGGCCGGTCTCGCGGCGGAAGCGGTCCTGGCCGACGTTGCGGCCGAGCTCCTTGCAGAGGGCGTCGGTGCGGGTGTCCTGCCAGACGATGGCGTTGTGGACGGGCTCACCGGTGTTCTTGTCCCACAGCACGGTGGTCTCGCGCTGGTTGGTGATGCCGATGGCCTTGATGTCGTCGCGGGTGATGCCGGCCTTCTGGATGGCCCCGGCGACGACTTCCTGGACGTTGGTCCAGATCTCGTTGGCGTTGTGCTCGACCCAGCCCGGCTTCGGGAAGATCTGCTCGTGCTCCTTCTGGTCGACCGAGACGATACGGCCGTCCTTGTCGAAGACGATGCAGCGGCTGGAGGTCGTGCCCTGGTCGATCGCGGCGATGAAGGGGCCTGCGGTGTGAGCGTCGGTCACTGTGTGCTCCTCAAGGTTCCGTGGTGTGTGGCGGTACGTCTGTTGCTTCGGCGAAGCCTGCTGCTCTAAGCGAAGGCGACGTTGTAGATACCCGCGGCTATGGCTGCGCCGATCAGCGGGCCGACCACCGGGATCCAGGCGTAGCTCCAGTCGGAACCACCCTTGTTGGGCAGGGGGAGGAGCGCGTGCACGATGCGCGGGCCGAGGTCACGGGCCGGGTTGATGGCGTAGCCCGTCGGGCCGCCGAGCGAGAGACCGATCGAGACGACCACCAGCGCGGTGATCAGGCCGCCCAGCACGCCGAGGCCGTTGCCCTTGTCGTTGAGGCCCTGGGTGAGGACCGCGAGGATCAGCACGACGGTACCGATGATCTCCGTGGCGAGGTTCTGCACCACGTTCCGGATCTCCGGGCCCGTGGAGAAGATGCCGAGCACCGGGCCGGCGCCCGTCTCCTGCGCCTCGACGGCCTTGACCTTGGTGGCCTGAGCGCCGGGACCGCCGACGATCTCCTTGTCGGTCAGGTGCGCCTGGAACTGGCCGTAGTAGGCGACCCACACCAGGGCCGCGCCGATCATCGCGCCGAGCAGCTGTCCGGCGAGGTAGACCGGGACGTTGCTCCAGTCGCTGTTCTTGATGGCGAGCGCGACGGTGACGGCCGGGTTGAGGTGGGCACCGGACAGCGGTCCGGAGATGTAGACGGCCGTCAGGACGGCGAAGCCCCAACCGAAGGCGATGGCGAGCCAGCCGGCGTTGCGGGCCTTGGAGGCCTTGAGGGTCACGGCGGCGCAGACGCCACCGCCGAGCAGGATGAGTATGGCGGTACCGATGGTCTCGCCGATGAAGATGTCGGAGCTGGACACCCGCGACTCCTTTGTCCTTCGTCCAGGGAAGCCGAACCCCGAGTCCCTTCGGGGTGTTGGCGCCCTCGGGGGTGAGAGCGATGCCGGCCTTTGGCGTTGTCACACTCTAGCGCGTATTGCCGGTAGGTGTTCGACAATGCCGACCGATGGACGGGAGTCTTGCTCCGGCGTTACGCGTGCGTCAAGAGTTCTGTTATCGAAAGTGCGATCGTTATTGATTGCTGTGGGTTATCGATGGGTCGGGTTGTCCGCCGGGTGTCCTGCGGTAACTCCACTGATCTGCACTTTTGCCCTGTTATGTCCATCTCAGGGTACGACTGAGGCCGGTCCGCCGACACGCGAACCGGCCTCGGCCGTCGATCAGGGGTGCGCCGTCAGAACCGGCCCGCGCCCAGGTCCCGCGACACCGCACGGGCGCAGTCCCGCACCGCCGCTATCAGGTCGGGCCGCAACTCCCCGTCCTTGCAGAGCCGCTCCACCGCGCCCGTGATGCCCACCGCGCCCACCGGCATCCGGCGGCGGTCGTGGATCGGGGCCGCGACCGAGGCCACGCCCTCCCAGGTCTCCTCCACGTCCGCCGCGTACCCGCGCGCCCGCGTGATGTCGAGGATGTGCTCGAAGGCGTCCAGGTCGCAGGTGGTGCGGTCGGTGAAGGGTTTGCGGTCGGCCTCCAGGGCCTCGCTGTGCGCCACCGGGTCGTAGGCCGACAGCACCTTGCCGAGGGCCGTGGAGTGCAGTGGCTGCATGGCGCCGATCTCCAGCACCTGCCGGCTGTCGTCGGGCCGGAAGACGTGGTGCACGATCAGCACGCCCTGCTGGTGGAGCACGCCCAGGTAGACGCTCTCCCCGCTGGAGCGGGCCAGGTCGTCCGTCCACACCAGCGCCCGCGCCCGCAGCTCGTGGATGTCGAGGTAGGTGGTGCCGAGCCGGAGCAGCTCGGCGCCCAGCTGGTAGCGCCCCGAGACGTCGTCCTGCTCGACGAACCCCTCCTGCTGGAGGGTGCGGAGTATGCCGTGGGCGGTGCCCTTGGCGAGGCCCAGTGACGAGGCGATGTCCGACAGGCCGAGCCGTCGCTCGCCGCCCGCGAGCAGCCGCAGCATCGCGGCCGCCCGTTCGAGCGACTGGATGTTCCGTGCCATCGCCGTTCTGCCTCCGTCCCCTGTGACCCTCACCGTCACATCGCCGTAACCGTCGTTCGGCAATGCCGAACACTACCGGTCCATGCCGACTCCCCGCCAATGGTCGGTCGACATCCGTTACTTCAGGTGTGGCCCGCCCTTGGGCATCCGGCCACACACGTCCGCCCCGCACCATGACCTGTGAGCGGCCCAAACGCCATGGCCGGCGTCATACTGCCCGCCCACCGGGTCACTCGTCCGCCACATGGACGCCCTGCCCATCCAAGCCCACTCCCGGTTACGCTGGCGCCGTGCGTCCATGTCCGGGTCCGCCCGGGGAAACGCATAGCCGACAGCCGTCGCATTCAAGGGAGCCCTTCATGGCCTCGTTGCCGCCGTCCCCTTCCGCCGACAGCCGGACCCGTGTGTCCGCGCTCCGGGAGGCGCTCGCCACACGTGTGGTGGTCGCCGACGGAGCCATGGGCACCATGCTCCAGGCGCAGGATCCCACCCTGGAGGACTTCGAGAATCTCGAGGGCTGCAACGAGATCCTCAACGTCACCCGCCCCGACATCGTCCGCTCCGTCCACGAGGCGTACTTCGACGCCGGTGTGGACTGCGTCGAGACCAACACCTTCGGGGCCAACTACGCGGCGATGGCCGAGTACGACATCCCCGAGCGGGTCTTCGAGCTGTCCGAGGCCGGCGCCCGCATCGCCCGGGAGACCGCCGACGGCTACTTCGCCCGCGACGGCCGCCGGCGCTGGGTCCTGGGCTCCATCGGCCCCGGCACCAAGCTGCCCACCCTCGGCCACGTCGGGTACACCACGATCCGCGACGCCTTCCAGCAGAACGCCGAGGGCCTGATCGCGGGCGGCGCGGACGCGCTGATCGTGGAGACCACCCAGGACCTCCTGCAGACCAAGGCGGCCGTGATCGGCGCCCACCGCGCCCGCGAGGTCGCGGGACTGGACGTCCCGGTCATCGTCTCCGTCACCGTGGAGACCACCGGCACCATGCTGCTGGGCTCGGAGATCGGCGCCGCGCTCACCGCGCTGGAGCCGCTCGGCATCGACATGATCGGCATGAACTGCGCCACCGGCCCCGCCGAGATGAGCGAGCACCTGCGCTACCTCTCCCGGCACTCCCGCATCCCGCTGTCCTGTATGCCGAACGCGGGCCTGCCCGTCCTCGGCAAGGACGGCGCGAGCTACCCGCTCAGCCCCGCGGAGCTGGCCGACGCCCACGAGACCTTCGTCCGCGACTACGGCCTCTCCCTCATCGGCGGCTGCTGCGGCACCACCCCCGAGCACCTGCGCCAGGTCGTCGAGCGGGTGCACGGGGTGACCCCGCCCGAGCGCAGCCCGCGCCCCGAGCCCGGCGCCGCCTCCCTCTACCAGACCGTGCCGTTCCGGCAGGACACCTCGTACCTGGCCATCGGCGAGCGCACCAACGCCAACGGTTCGAAGAAGTTCCGCGAGGCCATGCTGGCGGCCCGCTGGGACGACTGTGTGGAGATGGCCCGCGAGCAGATCCGCGAGGGCGCCCACATGCTGGACCTCTGCGTGGACTACGTCGGCCGGGACGGCGTCGCCGACATGGAGGAGCTGGCCGGCCGCTTCGCCACCGCCTCCACCCTGCCGATCGTCCTCGACTCCACCGAGGTGGACGTCATCCGGGCCGGTCTGGAGAAGCTCGGCGGCCGCGCGGTCATCAACTCCGTCAACTACGAGGACGGCGACGGCCCCGAGTCCCGCTTCGCGAAGGTCACCGAGCTCGCCCGCGAGCACGGCGCCGCGCTGATCGCGCTGACCATCGACGAGGAGGGCCAGGCCCGCACCCCCGAGAAGAAGGTCGAGATCGCCGAACGGCTCATCGACGACCTGACCGGGAACTGGGGCATCCACGAGTCGGACATCCTCATCGACACCCTGACCTTCACCATCTGCACCGGTCAGGAGGAGTCCCGCAAGGACGGCATCGCCACCATCGAGGCGATCCGCGAGCTCAAGCGCCGCCACCCGGACGTCCAGACCACCCTCGGCCTGTCCAACATCTCCTTCGGCCTCAACCCGGCCGCCCGCATCCTGCTGAACTCCGTCTTCCTCGACGAGTGCGCCAAGGCGGGCCTGGACTCGGCGATCGTGCACGCGAGCAAGATCCTGCCGATCGCCCGCTTCAGCGAGGAGGAGGTGCAGACCGCCCTCGACCTCATCCACGACCGCCGCACCGAGGGCTACGACCCGCTGCAGAAGCTGATGCAGCTCTTCGAGGGCGCCACCGCCAAGTCCCTGAAGGCCGGCAAGGCCGAGGAACTGGCCGCCCTGCCGCTGGAGGAGCGCCTCAAGCGCCGCATCATCGACGGCGAGAAGAACGGCCTGGAGGCCGACCTCGATCTCGCGCTGACCGAGCGCCCGGCCCTCGACATCGTCAACGAGACCCTGCTGGACGGCATGAAGGTCGTCGGCGAGCTGTTCGGCTCGGGCCAGATGCAGCTGCCGTTCGTCCTGCAGTCCGCCGAGGTGATGAAGGCCGCCGTCGCCCACCTCGAACCGCACATGGAGAAGTCCGACGCCGAGGGCAAGGGCACCATCGTGCTCGCCACAGTGCGCGGCGACGTCCACGACATCGGCAAGAACCTCGTCGACATCATCCTGTCCAACAACGGCTACAACGTCGTCAACCTCGGCATCAAGCAGCCCGTCTCCGCGATCCTGGAGGCCGCCGACGAGCACCGGGCCGACGTCATCGGCATGTCCGGCCTGCTGGTCAAGTCCACGGTGATCATGAAGGAGAACCTGGAGGAGCTCAACCAGCGCGGCCTCGCGGCCACCTACCCGGTCATCCTGGGCGGTGCCGCCCTCACCCGCGCCTACGTCGAGCAGGACCTGCACGAGCTCTACGAGGGCGAGGTCCGCTACGCCCGGGACGCCTTCGAGGGCCTGCGCCTGATGGACGCGCTCATCGGCGTCAAGCGCGGGCTGCCCGGCGCCGTCCTGCCCGAGCTGAAGCAGCGCCGGGTGCGGCCGACCGCCACCGTCGAGGTCGAGGAGCGACCCGAGGAGGGCCACGTCCGCTCCGACGTCGCCGTCGACAACCCGGTGCCCGCCCCGCCGTTCTGGGACACCCGCGTCATCAAGGGCATCCAGCTCAAGGAGTACGCGAGCTGGCTCGACGAGGGCGCCCTCTTCAAGGGCCAGTGGGGCCTCAAGCAGGCCCGCACCGGCGAGGGACCCTCCTACGAGGAGCTCGTCGAGACCGAGGGCCGCCCCCGGCTGCGCGGCCTCCTCGACCAGCTCCAGACGGAGAACCTGCTGGAAGCGGCCGTGGTCTACGGCTACTTCCCGTGCGTCTCCAAGGACGACGACCTGATCATCCTGGACGAACAGGGCAACGAACGCACCCGGTTCACCTTCCCCCGCCAGCGCCGGGGCCGCCGGCTGTGCCTCGCCGACTTCTTCCGCCCGGAGGAGTCGGGGGAGACGGACGTGGTCGGCCTCCAGGTCGTCACCGTCGGCTCCCGCATCGGCGAGCAGACCGCCAGGCTGTTCGAGTCCAACTCCTACCGCGACTACCTCGAACTGCACGGCCTGTCCGTCCAGCTGGCCGAGGCCCTCGCCGAGTACTGGCACGCGCGCGTGCGCTCCGAACTGGGCTTCGCCGGCGAGGACCCCAGCGACATCGAGGACATGTTCGCCCTGAAGTACCGGGGAGCCCGCTTCTCCCTCGGCTACGGCGCCTGCCCGAACCTGGAGGACCGCGCCAAGATCGCCGAACTGCTCCGGCCCGAGCGCATCGGCGTCCACCTGTCCGAGGAGTTCCAGCTGCACCCCGAGCAGTCCACGGACGCGATCGTGATCCACCACCCGGAGGCGAAGTACTTCAACGCACGCTGAGCGCTGCGCCGGCACCGAGACGTGTCCCACAGAGCACACTGATCGGATAAGTCGTACACTGGTCGGTCCACAGCAGGCCGGTTCCCCGCGCGGGAACCGGCCTGGTCGTCCCTCAAGGAGGTACGTGGATGACCAGTACGGTCCCCGCGCTCGGAACCCGTACGGCGGAAGGCTCCGCCCTCCAGGCGGTGCTTCTCGACATGGACGGCACCCTGGTGGACACCGAGGGCTTCTGGTGGGACGTCGAGGTCGAGATCTTCGCCCGCCTCGGCCACGCCCTCGACGACTCCTGGCGCCATGTCGTGGTCGGCGGCCCCATGACCCGCAGTGCCGGGTTCCTCATCGAGGCCACCGGCGCCGCCATCACGCTCGCCGAGCTCAGCGTGCTGCTCAACGACGGCTTCGAGGAGCGCATCGGCTCCGCCCTGCCGCTGATGCCGGGCGCACAGCGGCTGCTGGCCGAGCTGTACGAGCAGCAGATCCCCACCGCCCTGGTCTCCGCCTCGCACCGGCGCATCATCGACCGGGTCCTGAGCTCGCTGGGCCCCCAGCACTTCAGCCTGTCGGTCGCCGGCGACGAGGTCTCGCGCACCAAGCCCTACCCGGACCCGTATCTGCTCGCCGCCGCCGGACTGGGGGTGGATCCGGCCAGATGTGCGGTCGTCGAGGACACCGCGACCGGTGTCGCCGCCGCCGAGGCGGCCGGCTGCCAGGTGGTCGCCGTCCCGTCGGTCGCGCCGATCGCCCCCGCCGAGCGGCGGACCGTGGTGACCTCCCTGGAAGAGGTCGACCTGGCTTTTCTGCGGGGACTGATGGCGGCCTGAGGGCTGCCTGATGACGGAAATGCGCCGGGCGTTCACCCAGCGTGCAAAGACCATTGGGCGAAATCCCGGCACCGGTCATTCAACAGAATTCGCAACTGTTCAACCGGCTGAATTCCGATACCCCATCACAGAAATGCGCGTGTGAGGTTCCCCACGTGCCAGACGCTCGACAACGTTGCCCGATTGTGCAGCCCACCCCCGTTCGGGGGGAAACGGGGTGACCTTGTGTCCCGATTGGGGAGACGCTGCACTAATCCTGCCGCCGAAGGGTTTTCGGTGTGTCCGCAACCGGTTCCCCTGCGTGATGGGACCTCAACTCGCGCCGCTGCCAACCCTCCTGCGGGCGCCGACTAATCTCGTCGCGAGAACATCGCCGTAACCCCCGTGACCCGCTTCGACACCCCACGCATGCGGTATACACGGACACGAACAGCTCTGGAGAACTTCGAGCATGAACCGCAAGACTTTGGTGCTGCCGGCCGTGGTCGGCCTGCTTGCTCCGGTGCTCGCCGCGTGCGGTGGATCCGGCAGCGGGAGCAGCAGTAGCGACGCGATCGTGGTCGGCACCACTGACACGTTCACCGCCACGAAGGACGCTCCGGCGCCGATCGACCCCGCGTACTCCTACGACGTCGGCGGCTGGAACATCCTGCGCCAGACCGTGCAGACCCTCATGTCCCAGCCCAAGGGCGAGGGCGACCCGGTCCCCGACGCGGCCGAGAGCTGCTCCTTCACCGACAGCGGCAGCGAGCGCTACGCCTGCAAGCTGCGTGACGGCCTGAAGTTCTCCGACGGCAACGCCGTCACCGCCGACGACGTCAAGTGGTCCATCGAGCGGGCCCTGCGCATCAAGTCGGACAGTGGCGTCTACGGCCTGCTCACGAACATCGACACCATCGAGACCCAGGGCGACCGCGAGGTGATCTTCCACCTCAAGACGGCCGACGCCACCTTCCCGTACAAGCTGTCCACTCCGGTCGCGGGCATCCTGAACCCGAAGGACTACGAGAAGGACAAGCTCCGCGACGGCTTCGACATCGACGGTTCCGGCCCCTACACCTTCAAGGCCGACGTCAAGGACGACGCGATCGTCTCCGCCACCTTCACCAAGAACCCGAACTACAAGGGCAGCGTGAAGGTGAACAACGAGCAGGTCGTCATGCGCTCGTACAAGGACGCCGACGCCATGGGCGAGGCGATCGACAAGGGCGACATCGACGTGATGACCCGCACCATGTCGCCGGCCCAGATCAAGAAGCTCGACGCCGGCACCGACAAGAACGTCGACCTCGTCGAGATGTCCGGTCTGGAGATCCGCTACCTCGGCTTCAACACCGACGCACCCTCGGTCAAGTCCAAGGCCGTCCGCCAGGCCATGGCCCAGCTCATCAACCGCGACGACCTCGTCGCCAAGGTGTACGGCTCGCAGGCCGAGCCGCTGTACTCGCTGGTCCCGGCCTCCATCACCGGCCACTCCAACTCCTTCTTCAACAAGTACGGCGACCCCAGCGTCTCCAAGGCCAAGAACCTGCTGACCGCTGCGAACATCACCACCCCGGTGAAGCTCACGCTGCACTACACGACCGACCACTACGGTCCGGCCACCAAGCAGGAGTTCGAGGTCCTCAAGCAGCAGCTCAACGGCAGCGGCCTGTTCGACGTCAGCATCGAGGGCACCGCCTGGTCGAGCTACCAGACGAACGAGCGCAAGGGCGACTACGACGTCTACGGCATGGGCTGGTTCCCCGACTTCCCGGACGCCGACAACTTCCTCGCGCCCTTCCTCGACAAGGACAACTTCCTGAAGTCGCCCTACGTCAACAACCGGATCATCAACACGCTGATCCCGGCGTCCCGCCGCGAGGCCGACCGCGCGAGCGCCACCAGCAGCCTCACCGAGATCCAGGACGACGTCGCCGCCGACGTCCCGCTGCTCCCGCTGTGGCAGGGCAAGCAGTACGTCGCCGCCCGCGACGACATCACGGGCGTCGCCTACGCCCTCAACTCCTCCGCCAGCCTCCAGCTGTGGGAGCTCGGCCGCGGCTCCAGCAGCTGACGTCCGGTCGTACGGCAGGAAGGGCGCCCCTAAGTCATAAGGGGGCCCGAACAAGCCTGAGAGGGTTTACTAAAAGGCCCCGGGGGGCCCCCGGCGCAAAGGT
>NZ_JBHXMA010000030.1:98473-150296 GCF_042721035.1 Streptomyces sp. NPDC058464 | reverse complement strand
GCCCCCGGCCGGGAAGCCGGGGGCCGATCGCCGTGCGGCCCGGCTAGTCGACCGTGGTCTTCGGTACCCGGACCGTCAGGAAGCGGCCGTCGCCGACCTGGAGGTGGGCCCGGCCCGGTTCGTTGTCCTGGCCGATGAGGCCACGCGGCAGGCGGGCACCGACGAGCTCGCCGTCGCTGGCCGAGCGCGGGGAGAGCAGGGCTCCGCAGCGGTTGCGGCGCACGATGGACTGCCAGCCGGACAGACCGCCGAGCAGGACCTCGTTGTTGCCGGCCACGATCAGGCCCCAGCCGTCACCGGCACTTCCCCGGGCGAGCGAGGCGAGGTCGTTGTCCAGCTCCGAGTTGATCATCAGTTCGGCGTCGTCGACCAGGATCGCGCCGGCCGGTGAGTCCACCTTGCCGAGCGCGGCGCGGAAGTCGGCGACCTCGACGTCGGCGTCCGTGAACAGCCCGACCACCCCGGGGTGTCCGGCGAGCCCCCGCAGCGGCGAGGTCCGGGGGGTGACCACCAGGATCTTCGTGCCCAGGTCGAGCAGCGAGCGGGCCATGGTGAGCAGCACGGTGCTGCGGCCGGAGCGCGGCGGCCCGCCGATGACGAAGGACGGGACCTGGGAGAGGTCGGTGCCCTGGGCGGAGAGTTCGTCGCCGCCGACGCCGACCATCGCCCACAGCGGGGAGACCTGCTTCGGCCTGCGCGAGAGCGCCTCCTCGAAGCCGAGCCGGTCGGGCAGGACGTCCACCCGGAACGGCCGCCGTTCCGCCGGGACCCCGGCGTCCCGTTGCGTGGTGCGCCCGGCCAGTGCGGCCAGCGCGCGGGTCTGGGCGGCGCCGCTCGGGTCCGCGCCGTCGACCAGCGCGATCTGGGCGCTCGTCGCGTCCTTGGGCTGGAGGGCGCGGCCTGCGGGCAGGTCCTCCGGGACGTTGCGCACGGTCAGCCCGACCGTCGAGTAGTCGTTGCGCTCGTTGAGGCGCAGCACCAGCTTGTCCTCGGTGGTGGCGGAGAACCGGCTCTGGCCGAGCACCCGGTCGCCGGCGATCACCAGATGCACGCCGACGCCGGCCCCTTCGCGCATCAGCAGGACCATGGCGTCCAGCACACTGCCCTGGTCGAAGGCCGAGTACTCCCGTTCGAAGGCCTCGAACCGGTCGAGCAGGAGCACGATGTGCGCGGGCCGCTCCTCCTCCGGCAGGTTCCGGCGCAGTTCGGTCAGGTCGGCGACGCCGTGCCGGCCGAGCAGCGTGCGCCGCCGGGCCACCTCGGCGGTGAGCCGGTTCGTCAGCCGTACGACCCGCTCGGCCTCGCCGCGGTCCACCACCGCGCCGCAGTGCGGCAGTCCGGTGAGGGCCTGCAGGGCGCCGTTGCCGCAGTCCAGGCCGTAGAGGTGGAGGTCGGCGGTGCCGTGCGCCCGGACCAGGGCGGCGGCCAGGGTGCGCAGGGTCTGCGAACGGCCGCTGCGCGGCGAGCCGATGACGTGCAGGTGGCCCATCCGGTCGAGGTCGAAGACGAGTTCGCGCTGCGCCTGCTCGGCCGGGACGTCGACCATGCCGTACGCAACCGCGGGCAGCTGCCCCGGAGCGGCGGGCGCCGTGGACAGGCCGGCCAGCTCGAGGGAGTCGGGCAGCGGCGGCAGCCAGGGCCGGCGCGGGGGCTCCACCGTCAGCTGCTCTGCCGCCCCGCGCACGGCCTCGACCAGCACGGACAGGTCGGTGACGGGCTGCACGGCCTGCTCGGTCTCCGCCGCGCGGGGCAGCGGGTCGCCGAGCGCCTCCCAGTGGAGTTCGGTGAGGACGGGCGCGGGGGGCTTGTCGTCGGCGGCCCCCGGGTAGAGGCGGCGGCCGCCGATCCGGCCGGTCTGGAAGGGCAGCAGGGCCGCGTGGCCGAGCCGGGCGTAGGCGCGGCCGGGCGTGCGGGGCGAGAGCTGGCCGGAGTCGGGGGCGTCGATGATGTCCCGGCTCTCGGAGGTGTCGGTGGTGCGCAGGGCGATACGGAGGTTGGTGTTGGCCCGGATGTCGGCGGTGACCGCCCCGGAGGGCCGCTGGGTGGCGAGCATCAGGTGGATGCCGAGGGAGCGGCCCCGCTGGGCGATGTTGACCAGCCCGCTGACGAAGTCCGGCAGTTCGCGGACCATGGAGGCGAACTCGTCGATGACCAGGACCAGTCGGGGCAGCGGTCCGAGTTCCGGCCGCCGGGTGCGCTTGTCGGTGTAGTCGTCGAGGTCCTTGGCGGCGGCCACGGCCAGGATGTGCTCGCGGCGCTTGAGTTCGGCGCCGAGGGAGACCAGGGCGCGTTCCACGAGGTGGGTGTCGAGGTCGGTGACCATGCCGACGGTGTGCGGGAGATCCTCGCACTCGGCGAAGGCGCTGCCGCCCTTGTAGTCGATGAGCACGAAGTTCAGCTCGTCGGGGCGGTTGGCGACGGCGAGGCCGGCCACCAGGGTCTGCAGCAGTTCGGACTTGCCGGAGCCGGTGGTGCCCGCGATCAGTCCGTGCGGTCCGTCGGCGGCGAGGTCGACGGAGAACGGCCCGTCGACGCCGGTGCCCAGGACCGCCCTGGTGCTGCGGCCGCGCACGACCCAGCCGGCGGCGATCCCGTCCGGGACCGGCGGTTCCAGGCCGAGGACGTCGAGCAGCCGTACGGAGCCGGGCAGCAGGCTCTCCTCGGCCTCGTCGCCGACGTCCCGCAGGGGGGCGAGGGCACGGGCGACGCCGATGGACCAGGCGCGGCCCGGAGCGTCGGTCAGGACGCCGTCCACCGGGTCGGCGCCGGTCCGCTCGACCCGCAGCCGGCCGTCGGTGCCGACCACGGCGACGGCCTGGCACTCCTCGGGCAGCAGCCGGGCCTCGTCGTCCACGCACACCGCGTACACGCCGACGGCCGGGCCCTCGCGCAGGATCTGGATGACGCCGGGCAGGGCCCGCAGCCGGCGGGCGCCGTCGAGGACGACCAGGATGTCGGGCTCACCGGCCGCGCCGCCGCGCGGTGCCTTCTCCCCCGCCGTCTGCCGGGCGGCGATGACGGCGCAGATCTCGGCGATCCGGCGGCCGGTGGACTCGGCGGTGGCGCCGACCATGCTGCGGGTGTCCTCGCCGAGCGGGGCGGTGTGCGGCAGCCAGTGCACCCAGGACCAGCGGTCCTCGCCGCCGCTGCCCGCGAGGACGCAGATCCGCAGGTCGGTGGGGCTGTGCAGGGTGGCCGCCTGGGCGGTCAGCCAGCGCACCAGCGGATCGGCCGCGTCTCGGCCGGCCACTCCCAGGACCCCGGCCGCGCGCAGCGGCACGGTGACGGGGACGGCCCGGGTGGTGCGGGTGAGGCGGCGGCGGTGCTCGGCCTGGGCCGGGTCCTCCAGTTCCACGAAGGCCGGGCGGTCGGCCACGCCGAGGCGCAGCAGCAGGAAGTCGTCGTCGCGCCAGCGGCGCTCCCACAGCCGCAGGCGGGGCCCGGCGGCGATGAGCAGGGCGCTGGCCGGATCGGGGCTCGCGGCCCGGCGGGCCCGCTGCTCGGCGAGGACCGCCTCGGTCACCTCCTCCTCCAGCTCGGCCTTCTTCCGCTCGTACTCGGCGACCTGCTGCTGGTGGTTCTCCTTGCCGCGCTTCTTGCCGTAGAGCTGGTTGACCAGGGCGAGGACCGGGGACAGCAGGCCGAAGACCAGGAACCGGGTGTTGTGCAGCAGCAGTACGGAGACCAGGGACATCACCAACGGCGCGAAGATCAGGGGCAGTTGGATCTTGCTGCGGGGCGGCTTGCCGGGCGGCACCGGCAGCTTGAACCGGTTCTGCACGGGCGGCGGCAGCAGCCTCGGCGGGCGGTTGTAGTCGAGGCCGACCCCGTCCTCGGAGGGGACGAGGGCGGCGTCGGGCAGGGTGGGCTCGGTCAGCTCCAGCAGGGTGGGGCCGACCTTGAGGACACCGCCGGCCGGCCAGTCGGCCCAGTCCGGTACGGCGGTGTCGTCGAGCAGGGCCTGCTCACCCGGCGCGGAACGGACGGTCGCGGTGCCGGCGGCGGAGACCTTGAGGAGGGCGGCCGTCTCGGCGAGGTCGTCGGCGGTCAGCCGGATCCGGCAGGCGTGCGCGGCGCCGATCTCGTAGTCGCCGGGCGGCAGCCGGAAGACGGCGCCGGCGTCGGTGCCGCCGACGGCGCGCACCTCGACGACGCCGTCCGGTTCCCGGCCGGGAAAGGCGACGGGCCGGTCCAGGGACAGCAGACTGCCGGCCCGCAGGCCGGTGGCGCCCACCGGCTGGTCGTACGGCAGCTCGGTGCCGCTGTGGAAGAGGGCGGGGGGCGCGTCGGGGTCACCGCCGCGCAGCCGTCGGCCGAGTTCCTCGGCGAGCTCGCCGACCGGAACCGACGGGTCGGCCTCGATCATGATGTCCGCGGTCTGGCCCTGCTGCGGGTCGACGGCGGTCACGGTCACACGCATGGTCGGTGCTCCTCGGTGCACGCGGGAGAGATGGTGTCGACGGCGGCCGGGCCGGGCCGCGGGGACGGACCCGGCCCGGCCGGTGTGCCTGGACCTACTGGCTGAGGCTGCTGCCCATGCTGTCGTCGAGCTGGTTGAAGCCCTTGCCGACGCCGTCGACGTACTTGGAGATGCCCGTCAGGCCGTCGACGACCTGCTGGTAGTGCTGCTTGAACTCGTCCACGAAGGGGAGGAAGTACTTCTTGGCACCGGGGGTGTTGTAGCCGTCCTCCGTCAGGGCGTGGAGGTCCCGCGCGATCTTCTCCAGCTGGGCCACTGCGGTGTCGTACTCGTTCATGGTGCTGGCGGCGGAGGCGGCGGTCTTCTCGTCGTTGACGATGTAGTCGGCCATTGGAATTTCTCCCGTTTCTCTTCTGTCTTTTCTGCCTTTTCGGTTCGGCGCCCTACACACGCGTGGGTCGCCGAAGTGGTTCAGAGGGTGATGGGCTTTTCGTCGTTGGAATGTGCGAAGTCGACGTCGGCGTTGTTGTTCAGGCCGCCGAGGACCTTCGTGGGGATGCTGGAGATGGCCGTCTCGGGGCCCTTGGTCTTGAAGATGTGGGTGTTCTCCAGCTTTGTGCTCGCGAGCCCGCTGCCGATGCCGTTGCCGAGGCGGATGCCGGCGTTCTCCAGGGTGGTGAGCGGGTCGGCGTGTTGGTTGTCGATGGCGTAGGCGGCGCTGATGCCCGAGCTGAAGACGCCCTTGAGGACGCCGGTGACGGCCTGGTAGCCGTACTCGCGCAGGTCGGTGACCGAGGTGGGGCTGCTGGTGTACGAGTAGTACTCGTGGACCGGTGAGTGCTGTTCGTTGACGGAGCCGGCCGCGTCCACGTCGGCGACGGTCCTGCCGTTGCCGTCCTTGACCTTGGCGGCGCCGCTGGTGCCCACGTCGACCTTGAAGGTGCTGCCGTCTGGCTTGGTGACCGTGCCGTCCACGCCGCCGTTCTTGACGTGGACGGTGGTGGTGTCGCCGCCGGCGGTGCTGGTGAAGGTGGCCTTGCCGCCCGGGTGCTGGGTGATCGTCACCCCGTTCGCCGGGTCGTGGGTGGTCGCGGTGCCGTGGTCGAAGGTGCTGGTGGCGCCGCCGTGCGGGCTGGTGACGGTGGTGCCGCCGGGGCCCTGGGTGATGGTGGTGCCGTTGCTGAGCTTGGCGTGCGGGGGTCCGGCCGGGCCCTGCTGTCCGGGTGGCGGGCCGTCGGTGGTCACCCCCGGGCCGGACAGGGTGCCGTCCTTGCCGACGGTGACGGTGTTGCCCGGGCCGTGGCCGCCTCCGCCGCCGCCGGGGAGGGAGACCTCGAAGGTGCCGTTGCCGGCCGGTTTCACGTCGAAGTGGCCGCCGTGGACGGTGGACTTGCCGCTGCCGACCGGTACCTCCACGCCGGGCCCGCCGTTGTTGCCGCCCACGGTGAAGGTCTCGGGTCCGTGCGGGGGTGTCTGGGTCTGCGGGTTGTGCGGTCCGTCGAGGATTCCGGCCTTCTGGCCCGCGGTGCCCGCGTTCTCCTTGTCGCCGGGGGTCTTGGTGACGGTGACGTTCCCGGTGTCGACGGTGGTCTTGCCGCCGAGGAAGCCCTCGTGGTGCACGGTGGGGCCGCCGCCGGGCGCGTTCACGGTGATGCCGCTGTGGCCGTTGCCGTCGATGGTGCTGATCGGGGTCTGGCCGGGGCCGTTGCCGATCGGGCGGCCCGCGGTGTCGATGGGCTGATGGGTGACCGGGTCCAGGTGGGTTCCGGAGGGGCCGAGGCTGTGGACGCCGCCGGGGCCGAAGGTGCCCTGGGCCGGACCGTAGGTGGTGGTGAACTCGCCCTCGTGGCCGTCGGCGGTGTGGTGGACGACCGTGCTGCCGGGCTCGGCGATCGGGTCGGCGCCGTGGGTGGTGATGGTGGGCCCGTTCGGGCCGTTGGACAGGGTGTTCTCACCGCCCGTCGTCTTGGGCTTGCCGAACAGGCCCCAGCCCTCCTGTGCCGGGGTGTGGACGGTGACCTGGGTGTTGCTGCCGCCGATGTCGGCGCCGGAGGGGGAGTTGTGGACGGTGGCCTGGCCGTTGCCGTCGATGCTGTGGCCGACGCCGGACTTGTCGTGGACGGTGTTGGTGGTCCGGCCGCCCGGGCCGTGGGTGATCGTGGTGGTGAAGCCGCCGTCCGAGTGGGTGACGGTCTGCCCGTTCGAGGTGATCACGTTGCCGTCCGCGCCGATGACGGTCGTGCTGGTCGCGGGGACCCCACCGCCCTCGCCGGGGTTGTGGGGCCGTGGGCCGCGGCCGGCGATCGCGCCGTCGGGGCCCTGGGCGGAGAGGGAGCCGTCCTGGCCGATCGTGGCGGTGCTGGGCGACTGCGCGCCGTTCGGCTGGTGGGTGAGGACGACGTCTCCGTCGCCGTTCACCGTGGTGCTGACGCCCTGGGTGTCGATCCCGTTCGGGCTCAGGGTCGCCTGGGTGCCGCCGTCCGCGGGGTTGGCGATGGTGGCGTGGCCGTCGGCGTCCGGGTGGACGGTGAGGGTGCCGTCGGTGACGGTGCCGTTGTTGTCGACGGCGAAGCCGCTGCCGTTGTCGGTGGCGACGGTGCCGTTCGGGCCGTGGTCGACGGTGGTGTGGGCGCCGGCCGGGGCCGAGGTGGTGACGGCGCCGTTCGGGCCGACGGTGGCGTTCGCGGCGTTGTTGCCGCCCACGTCGGTGTGGGCGCCGTTGCCGGTCAGGGTGGAGGTGCTGCCGTCGGCGGTGGTGACCTGCACCGGGTTCCCGCCCTTCGGCGGGGTGACGGTGACCGCGGGCGGGCCGCCGGCGCCGTGCGGGCCGACGGTGGTCGGGGCGTTCGGGGCGGTGCTGACCGTGGTGCCGCCGTGGCTGACGGTGGAGGTGCCGTCGGGCCCGTGGCTGATCTGGACGGGGTGGGCCCCGCCCGTGCTGCCGGTGATGCCGTTCGGGCCGTGACTGACCTGGACGGGGCCCTGGTTGAGGGTGGTCGTGCCGTTGTTCACCGAGACGGTGGTGCCGTTCTTGCCGGTGAGCGTGACGGTGTGGGAGCCGCTGCCGTCCACGCTGATGGTGGCGTTGCCCAGGGTGACGGGGTGGCCGGGGGTGGGCTGCGGGACGCCCTCGGTGGTCGGGACGCCCTCGGTGGTGGGGACGCCTTCCTTGCCCGGGGCGCCGTCTGCGTTCGGGGCGCCCTTCGGCGGGGTCACGGTGATCTGGCCGTCGGGGCCGACGTCGAACTTCTGGCCGTCGTGCGCGATGGCCGCGGAGCCGTCCTTGTGCAGCGTGGTCGACCCGGCGGTGACGACCCCGTCCGGGGTGTGGTGGATGCCGTCGACGTCGAAGCGTCCGCCCGGGCTGACACCGAAGCCGTTGCCGTCGGCTCCCTTGAAGGTGACGCCGTGCGGCGAGAAGTCCACCGTGTGGGTGCCGTTGGTGGCGCTGCCGCCGCCGGTGTGGTCGGTCCTGATGCCGCCGACGGAGACGTCGCCGCTCGGGTGCACGGTCACCGGCGGGTGCCCGCCGGCCGGGGTCACGTCGAGCGTGCCGTTGCCGTTGCCGCCGTGGAACTGCACGGTGTCCGGGTTGGCGCCCCCGGTGTGCACGGTGAAGCCGGTGTTGTCGAGGGTGGTGGTGTGCCCGCCGGGCGTGGTGACGGTCGCGCCGCCGCCCTGCGGCAGGGTGGTCGTGGTGGCGCCGTCGGTGACGGTGACCGGCTGGGTGGAGTGCGCGGGCGGCACGGTGACGCCCTGTCCGCCCGGACCGCCGTTGTTCACGTGGACGGTGCCGCCGTTGTCGACCGAGGCGTGCGAGCCGCTCGGGAAGGACACCCCGTTGTTGATGTGACCGGCGTTCGCGGTGATCGTGGTGTTGTGGCCGAGGTTGACGCCGATGCTGTTGTCGGCCGGGTTGTGGGTGATGACCGCAGGGGTGCCGCCGTCCGGGTGCGGGGTGGTGAAGACCGAGTGGACGCCGTTCTGGTGGTCGACCGAGATTCCGGGGGCGTGCACCGAGCCGAAGTCCGGGCGGTCGGTGGCGCCGACGCCGCCGGGCGTGCTGATCTCGTGGCCGTTCAGCGTGAACTGGGGCGTCGGGCCGTTGCCGTCCGCGCCGGGCGAGCTGATGGTGGTGACGCCGTTCCGGTGGTCGACCTCGCCGAAGGAGCCGGAGGTCTTGAAGCCGTTCGGCGACAGTTCGGTGCCGATCGTGGGCGCCTTCGCGCCGAGCCCGCCGAAGGAGTCCTTGATGGTCCCCGCGAACTCCCCGGCGCCGACGTCGAACGCCTTCTCCCCGAACTCCGGGCCGCGCAGCGGGGTCTCGATCTTGGTCGTCGTGCCGTCCGAGGTGACCTTGTCCCCGACCGGCGACGTGATGGTGTTCGCGCCGTTCTTGGTCTCCGAGGTGAAGCCGTCGGGGGTGGTGGTCTTGATCTTGGTGTCCGCGTCCGGCGGCGCGAAGGGAAGATCGTCGCCGCGCGGCCCGTCGACGTCCTTCGGGCCGGGCGGCACGACCTTCGCCTCGGTCTTGGTGCCGTCCGGCGTGGTCACCTTGGTCTTCAGCTCGCCGGTGGACGCGTCCGTGCCGGTCGAGCCGTTGATGCCGTGGAAGCCGGTCTTCTGGGGCACTCCCTTGCCGTCCACGTGGAAGACGCCGCTGGGCTTGAACTTGCCGTTCGTGACGCCGAGGCTCTCCAGCGAGAACGCCTTGTCGATGTTGCTCTTGAACTTGCCCTCGGTGGTGAAGGCGTCCTTGAACCTGTTGGCGAACTTGGTCCCGCCGAACAGCGAGAGCGCACCGCCGGAGGCGGCGCCGATCAGCGAGCCGATCGCGGCGGGTCCGAGGTCGAACTTCTTGCCGTCGGCCAGCGCCGTGATGCCCGACGCCGCGAACCCGAGGGTGAACTCGGTGCCCACGTCGACCGCGACCTTGCCGAAGGCGGCGAGCGCCGGGTTCTCGCCGAGCCCCACCAGGCCCTTGCCCAGCGGGGCGATGACCTTGCGGAACGCGGTCGAGCCCTGAATGATCTTCGTCAGGGTGGCGGAGACGGTACCGGCTCCCTTGCCCAGCTTGGCGAGGAACGGGGCGATCTTCGCCAGCTTGGCCACCGTGCCGCCGACCTTGCCGAGCGCGCCGAGCAGCACACCGCCGGGTACCAGCGTCAGGATGCCGATGACGATGTCTCCCACGTCGAACTTGCCCTGGGAGGCCATCCGGATCAGGGAGAGGCCCAGCAGGGCCGCCCCGAGGAGCACGCCCACGAAGGGGAAGAAGACGGCGACGATCCCGACGATGATGCCCGCGATGATCTCGATGAACGGATTGTCGGCGAGGAAGTCGCCGAGCTTCTTGAAGAAACCGCGCTCCGGGATCGCCTCGTTCGCCGCCTCGTCCAGGATGACCGAGGCCCGCCGCGACCCGTCCTGTCGCAGCTGCTCCGCCTGCCGCCCCAACCCCTCGGCGGCCGACAGCCGGCTCTTCGCCTCGTCGACCTGACCCTGCTGGGTGTCGTGCGCCTCGACCTGGTCCGGGGTGGCGTCCGCGGCCAGTGCCGGTACGTCCGACTGCGCGGTCGCGGCCACTTCCTGGCCCTCGTCGATCGCCCGGTCCAGCATGTCCTGGGCGTTCGTCAGGGTGTCGGCGTACGTGGTGTACGCCTCGGCCGCGTCCCGGAAGGAGTCCCGGGTCCTGGCCAGCATCCCCGGCAGATCCTTGTTGATCTTCTCCCGGAGGGCGTCCATCGCCTTGCCCTTGCCCTGCCGGATCGCCCCGTCGGAGCTCAGCAAGTCGAAGGCCTCGCCGGCCCCGTCACCGAGTTCCTGGTACGTGCCGGCCAGCGTCCGGATGGCCTCCGGATCGCCGGGGGTGGGGTCGTTGGTGAACCCCAGGACCTCCCAGCCCGTGGTGTGCCGTCGTGCCATCTCGGCGCCTCCCCGCTTCTCGTTCTTCGGCGCCCTGTGCACGGCTCAGGTCCGGGAACGGTTCAGAGAGTTTGAACCGACCGGGCGATCCACCCGTGTGACGGCCGACGCGCTCCCAGCCGCGCGTCGACGGCCCTGACGGAGGAGGACGAGAAAGATGCGAGACGCACCGGCGACGACGGTCCGGGTCCGGCGGACGGACGTGCAGCGCAGGACCGCACAGGCGATGGCGGTGTGCTCCCTGGCACTCGTCACCTGGATGGCGCTGCCCGCGCCCGCCCACGCGGCGGTCCCGACCCGGCCGGGCCACGTGCTGCTGGCCGAGGACGTGACGAAGTTCTACGTCGTCAGGTCGCCGCAGGAGAACGGCGGCAAGCCGGACACGCTGTTCGACATCGCCCAGCGCACCCTCGGCGACGGCAACCGGTTCGAGGAGATCCTGGTGCTCAACAGCGGGCGTCTGCTGCCGGACGGCTCGGTGTTCGTCAGCCCCGACCAGCTGCAGCCCGGCTTCGCGCTGATCCTCCCGGAGGACGCGGCCGGCTCCGGCGTCCAGGTCGGCGTCCTGCCGCAGTCGAAGTCCACCGGGTCCGCCGGGTCCGCCGGGTCCGCCGGGTCCGGGCAGAACTCGTCGACGGCCGCGGCGAGTACGGCGCCCACGAAGGCCGCGAAGGCGAGCGGACCGCTCGCCGCGGTGAGCGGCAAGGTCCCGCTGCCGTTGCTCGCGGGCGGGATCGCCGGGGTCACCGCGCTGACCGTGACGATCGTCGCCCGCCGCCCGCTCGGCCGGGCGGCCCGGGCGACCGGTTCCGGCGCGGCCCGTGCGGGCCGGGTACTGCGGCCCCGGCTGCCGCGCGGCATGGCCCTGGCGCTGCGGCGGCGTCGCCGGGGTGCGCTGGCCAGGCGGCTGGCGGCGGACACCCGGACGCCGGTGATGGTCCGTCAGGCGCTGCGCGAGATCGTGCCGGCGGCCGCCTCGGAGACGGCCCGGCCGGTCCGGGTGTACAGCGTGCTGGCCGAGCCCACCAAGCTGCTCGCCTCGGTCTCGGGAGCGGCGCAGGCCCCGGCGCCGTGGACCGCGCTGGCCCCGACCCGCTGGGAGCGCACGAACCTGCCGTCGGTCGTCGAGGGCGACCCCTCGGCCGACCTGGGCCTGGCCATGCCGCACCTGGCCCGGGTCGGGGTGGGCGAGCGGGACGCGCAGGTCATGGTCGACCTCGGGCAGATCAACGGCGCGCTGAGCGTCTGCGGTGACCTCACGGTCGCCCAGGACACCGTGGCCGCACTGGTCAGGGGGCTGCTGGAACTGCCCCGGCAGCGCACCGTGGTGGTCTCGGTGGACCCGAGCGCGAGCGCCCTGCCGGGGCTCAACGGTCTGGTGCGGGTGCGTTCGGTGGCGGATGTGAAGGGCAAGGCGCCCGACGAAGTCCTGAACTCCGCCCAGGAGTTGGGCGTCGGTCTGGTGCGGGGTGCGGCCCGCACCGGCGAGGTCACCGGGTTCGTCGTCCTGCTGGACGCGCCGACGGCCGAGGAGGCGCGGGTGCTGGCGGACCTGTCGGCACCCGACGGCGGCGGCTGGATCGTGCTCACGGTCGGCGACGTGCCCGGGGCGCACTGGCGGTGGTACGCCGAGTCCGACGGCAGCGTCGACTTGGGCGTGCTGGGTCTGAGCGTGATCGTGCCGACGCAGACGCTCGCCGGAGCCGGCACAGGACGCGTCTGACGCCCATGGCGTGGGGCCCTCCCAAGTCCCCGAACGCCTCGGCGAATCGGGAGGCCCCGCGACGACAGCCCGGTCGAACACGGGCCCTTGTCTCCGCCCCGGCAGCCGGCCGACCTCCTCCCCGGCGGCCGGGGCGGACCCGGCGCCGGACGATGCCGTGGGCAGAAGACCTTCGAGTGCCAGCCGGACACGACCGGCACTGCGGCCTGTCCACACTGCGGAGCACAGGCCAGGTCAGTTACCCGCCGTCATGGCCGACCACGCCGCCGGACACCCCATCTGAACCGGCATCCGGCCGGCCGGACCCGATGCTCGGACGCCGCCAGTGGGAGCCGGTCGTGCGACGGTGCTGCCGCAGACAGGTGGACAGGAGGCGTAGGGCATAACTGGACACGCCGACGTCCGACGGGTAGACAGGCATGCGAAGCCTCCGGCGGAGACGGTTCTCTTGATCGAAAACCCATCTACCAGGGGCTTCACCACAATGTCAGCCCAACCACCCCGTCCTTGCCGCAGGTTGGAAGAAGCCCAGGTGCTTCCCCGCCCTCCCGGTCAACACCCGTTCGCTCCCGGCAAAGGTCCATAGACCCGTGAACGCTTCAGACCCGCACGTCAACGCCTTCGCCGAGATCTTCGGCGATCCGCCGGCCGACTACGCCGTACCTGTCGACTGGCCGGCAGTCGAGTCCTGGTTGGGGACGAGCCTGCCCGCCGACTACAAGGCCATCGCTGCCATGTACGGCCCACTCGACATCGGCGCCTGGCTCTGGCTTCACATGCCTTGCGTCAACCGCGGTTGGTTCGACTATGGGACCTGGGTCCAGCGGACTCGGCGTGACGCCCCCGGTGTCCTTCCCTTCGGCGCCACCCGTACCGCCGATACCCTCTACTGGGACACCACGGCCTCCGACGACCCCGACCAGTGGCCGGTCGTCATGCACTGTCAGGACGACGAGAACGCGGGCCGCGACCCCTGGCGGCGCTTCGCGACCCCGCTCGTGCCGACGCTGGCCCGGCTCGTGGCCGACGGCATGCGCCCGGTGGCCGCCCGAAGTGGCATGCAAACCGATCTGGAGCGCACCCCGTGGACACCGCCGCCTCGGCGACCTGAGCCAACCGCTCAGCAGCGGGCGGCGCTCACCGCAGGCAGCGGGCTGGGGACTTTGATCGCATTCGTCCCGCCGCCGGAGACACCCTCGCTCGGTAAGCACAACTGGGACTGGCTGTACGAACGGCTGGGTACACGCCTGCCCGGCGAGTACGTACGGCTGATGGAGCGGTACGGGGCCGGCTCCTGGTGCGGCTGGCTGCGCTTCCACATCCCGTTCGGCGAGGGCCAGTATGCGCTCGCACCATGGGCCGAGTGGTACGCGGAGACCTACCAGGGGCAGCGAGCCGAGTTCCCTGAGTACCATCCGCTGGCCGTGTATCCCGAGCCCGGGGGATTCCTGCCCTTCGCCGACTCCATCGACGGCGACCAACTGTGCTGGCTGACCGAAGGTGCCACGCCGGACGACTGGCCATTGATCGTCGTACCGCGCCATGCCGACCAAGGACCACCGCTCAACACCGGCCTCACCAAAACCCTGCTGGAATGGCTGCGCGGCCAATACGCGGCCGAGGGACTGCCCCCGCTCGGACGCCGCGACGAGAACCCCCTCGACTACATCGAATTCGAGCCCTACGACATGGAACCAGCCGCTGATGACCAGTGATTCAGTGCCGCGTCGGTCGAGTTCGAGGTAGGCAGCCGACTCCATCGACACACCCCACCCTGTCTCTGCCGCTCCACGGCAGGCTTCCGCGATCGCGGCACGCGGCTCGTTCGTGGAGTCGGAGGCGATCGCGATCTGCCTCACGAGCAAGGGGGGACAAGGGGGGCCAAGAGCGAGAAACGCTCATTATCGAACTCGGCCATGTGCGGCCACCCTGAGCTGCGAGTATGGATCGCTCGGATGGCTCACATCGCATTTTTCCACGTTCCACCGGCTCCCTTCCTCGGCCGTGTTCCGGTGATTACTCTCGCGTTTCATCGCTTTCTCATCAACGTGGCCGGAAGGGGATGTCGGTGAGTCTCGGAGCGATCGATCTGAATCTTCTGGTGCCGCTGGAAGCGCTCCTGGAGGAGAAGAACGTCACGCATGCCGGTTTCCGGCTCAGCACGAGCCAGTCGGCGATGAGTGGCTCACTGGCCCGGCTGCGCCGGCACTTCAACGACGAGTTGCTGGTGCGGGTGGGCCGCGAGTACGAGCTGACGCCGCTCGCGGAGCGGCTTCTGCCGGTTGTACAGGCATCTCTGCACAAGGCGGAGGAGGCCTTGTCGCTGACTCGGCAGTTCGATCCGGAGAGTAGCCGGCAGCGGTTCTCCGTCGTGATGTCCGACTACGTGATGACGGTGCTCTTGGAACCGCTGCTGCGGATCATCGCCCAGGAGGCGCCAGGCGTTCGCATCGACTTCCACCCCATCGTGGAGGGGCAGCCGGAGAACGAAAGCCACCTGCGCTGCCACGACCTGATGATCGTGCCGCTCGGCTACCAGCTGCCGGGCGTCAGTGAGGCCGTGATGCACGACCGGTTCGTGTGCCTGGTCGACCCGGAAAACCCGCGCCTGGTCAATGGGACGCTTTCCCTGCGCGACCTGGCGGAGATGCCGCACGCGGCTTGCGTCATCGGCAACAGCTACACCCCCGCCGACCGTCAGCTGGAGACTCTCGGTATCAGGCCGAAGGTGCAGGTCAGCACGCCGGGGTTCAGCGTGCTGCCGTTCCTCGTGAGCGGCACCGATCTCGTCACACTGGTTCCGGAACGGCTCGCCACGCGCTACGAGCGTCTCACACGCTGTCTCGCTGTCCCCACGCCGTTCCCGGTCGTACCGCTGGTGGAAGCCATGTACTGGCACCACAACCGGCACACGGACCCGGCTCACCGCTGGCTGCGGGAGACCTTGCGCAAGGTGGGCGCATCGCTGGACGGGTCGCTCACGCAGGAGACCGGCGCCGGGGACGCCGCCCCGGCCGCCCATCCGCGATCGGATCTGAGAGTGGTCTCCTAGCGCCGTCCGGGAGAGCGGCGGGAACCGGAATGATCCGGTCCCTATGCCTCGCCGTCGCTGGTGCAGCGAGTACCCCACCGCTGGGAGAGTGTCCTGACACGTCGCAGGCAACGCGACCGCCCGCGTCGTTGTCGTATACGCGGCGGAGCCGGCCGGCGGTACCGCACCGCCGGCCGGCTCGCGCGCGGGCCCTGAGTGTTTCAGATGCGGTCGCGTAGCCGCTTTTCCCGGCCGTATAGCCCGACGACGACCAGGATCAGCCCACCGGTGATCATGTCCTGTGCGGCCGACGACAGTTGGTTGGCGCTGAGCAGCAGGGCGACCACCGACAGCACCAGCGCGCCGAGCACCGTACGCCAGTAGTCGCCGCGCCCGCCGAACATGGTGCCGCCGACGATGACCGCCGCCAGGGACTGGAAGAGATAGGGGTCGCCGATCGTGACGTTGCCCGAGCCCGAGTAGCCGGCCAGCAGGATGCCCACGCAGGTGGCGAGCACCGCGCTGGCGACGTACGCGTAGATCCAGGTGCGGTTGACCCGCACCAGGGCGAGCCGGGCTGCCGACTGGTTGACGCCGGTCAGATAGAGGTTCCGTCCGGCGCGGGTGCGGGTGAGCACCAGGCCGATGACGATCGCCACCACCGCCCAGATGACGACCACCGGTGGGATGCCGATGCCGAAGGTGGTGCCGTTGGCGGCCGTCAGCCTGCCCAGCCACGCCGGGGCGACGCCGGTCGCGGAGCCGTTGATCCACTTCAGCACCAGACCGGACAGCAGCGCGCTGACGCCCAGCGTCACGATGAGCGGCTCGACCTTGAAGCGGTACGACAGCACTCCGTTGACGAGTCCGCCCACCACGCCGACGGCCAGCGCGACCGCCACCGCGGCCCCGGTGGACCAGTGGTCGGTGCCGCACAGTTCGGCGATGATGACATTGCCGGCCGAGATGAACGCCGCGATGGAGAAGTCGATCCCGCCCACCAGGACGACGATGGTCTGCCCGGCGCCCGCGAGGCCCAGCAGCGAGGCGTTGACGAGGATCGCGTAGAGCACCCGCTGCGAGCCGAAGCCCTCGATGGTGCTCAGGCCGTACACGTACAGCGCGGCCAGGGCGAGCAGTTGGAGCAGCGGTACCCGGCGCTGCCACTCGTTGAGCGTGTGGAGCAGGGGAACCCCGCCCGTTCCCGTCGCCGGGTCCGCGACCGCGGTGTCTGTGGTCATGCGACGGCCCTCCTGCGGGCGTTGGTCAACACGGCGCCGACGACCACGGCGAAGAGCAGCATCGCGCCGTAGATCGCGGTGGACCACAGAGTGGACACCCTCACCACGTTGAGCAGGTTGTTGATCAGGTAGATGCTCGCCGCGCCGAGCAGCGAGCCGAACAGGGAGCCCCGGCCACCGGCCAGCGAGGTGCCGCCCAGGGCCACCGCGGCGATGGCGAGCAGCGTGTACTGCGCGGACATGCTGGCCGCGCCCTCACTGATGAGGGACATCAGGGCGATTCCGGCGATGCCCGCGTAGAGCCCGCCGAGGGAGTAGGCGGCGATCCGGACCTTCGGCACGTTCACGCCGGCGGAGAAGGCGGTGACGTCGTCGCCGCCGACCGCGTACAGCGCCTTGACGAACGGCGTACGGGACAGGCCCCACCAGATCAGCAGCGGGGCGCCGATGGTCAGCAGTGCGCCGGGAACCGGCCCGAAGGAACCGGCCAGGTCCTTGGTCCACGAGGTGCTGCCGGAGGGCACGGTGTCGCCCTGGACCTGGGTGGCCAGGCCGCCGATGACGATGTTGGCGCAGAGCGTGGCCACGACCGGCTGGAAGCGCAGTACGGCCACGAGGACGCCGTTGACCGCGCCGATCGCCGCGCCGATCGCCAGGCAGACCGGGATCACCACGAAGGGTGAAGTAAGCCCGTTGGGCAACAGGTTCGCCACGATGACGATGTCGATCAGGGTCAGCAAGGGGCCGATCGAGATGTCGATGCCGCCACCGCCCGAGAGGATCGCCGGGGTGCTGGCCATCGCCGCGACGGCCAGCGGCGCGAAGGACGCGAGTACCGCCGCCCAGTTGCCGAAGGCCAGGAACGCCGGCTGGAGGGCGGTGTTGACCGCCAGCAGGACCAGCGCGAGCAGCCCCGCGAACGCGTACGGGCGCTTGCCGAGCAGGCCCCTCAGGAAATCGAGGGAATTCATGAGTCACCATCCGGGGAGGCGGAGCCGGCGACCGAGGAGGTGACCGTGCGGCCGAAGAACGCGGCGACCAGGGACTGACGGGTCAGGGACCGGCGGTCGAGGGTCGCGGAGTGCGAGCCCTCGCGGAAGACGAGGACGCGGTCCATGAGCTCGATGTGCTCGTCGACCTCCGTCGAGAGCATGACGACCGCGACACCGCGTGCGGTCAGCTCGTCGAGGAGGGCGTAGATGTCGCGCTTGGCGCCGATGTCCACACCCCGGGTGGGGTCGTTGAGCAGGAGTACGTCCGGGCGGCGGGCGAGCCAGCGGGCGATGACGACCTTCTGCTGGTTGCCGCCGGACAGGGTCGTGATGGGGTCGGACTCGCGGCCCATCCGGACCTTGAGGCCGGACCGGTACTCCGCGAAGCGGCCCAGCGCGGATGCCCGCGACAGCAGCCCGAAGCGGGTGTCGCGGTCCTGGGTCGCGGCCGAGAAGTTCTCCCGGATGGAGAGCGTCCCGAACAGGGCCTCGCCGCGCCGGTCGCGCGGTACGTACCCGATGCCGGCCGCCGCCGCCCGCTGCTCCGAGCGGATCTCGGTCTCGCCGCCCACCTCCACGCGTGCGACGGACCCCGCACCCGCGGGGCCGTGCCACAGCGCCTTGATGAAGGCGTCCTGGCCGTGGCCCTCAAGGCCGGCCAGACCGACCATCTCCCCGGCCCGGAGCTCGAAGTCGACCGGGTCGGCGTCCGGCCGGAGCCGCAGCCCGCGCACCCGCAGCAGTACCGGCGCGTCGGCGGCGGGGCCGCTGCGGTGCGCCAGCGCGCCGCCCTCGGGGATCTCGGTGAGGTGTTCGGCGCCTGTCATCAGGCGCACCAGCTCGGCCGTGGTGGCGTCCTCGGCCTCCAGGGTGGCCACCGACTCGCCCGAGCGCAGGACGGACACCCGGTCGGAGATCGCGTCGACCTCGTCCATGCGGTGGGAGACGAACAGCACGGCCATGCCGGCCGCCTTGCGCCGGGCGACGGCCTCGAAGAGCCGGTCCCGGGTGGCCACGTCGAGCGCGCTGGTGGCCTCGTCCAGGATCAGCACCCTCGGCTCGCGGACCAGCGCGCGGGCGATGCCGCAGGCCTGCCGGTCGCTCAGCGAGAGCTGTTCGACCGGAGTGTCCAGGTCGGGTGCCTCGCCGAGCAGTTCGCCCAGTACGGCTGCGGCTTTGGCCCGCTTGTCGGCCTCGGAGATCTTCCGCCGGAAGACCCCGTCGGCGCCGAGCCAGATGTTCTCCAGCACCGAGCGGGGGCCGACCACCAGAACCTCCTGGTAGACGGCCATCACACCGGCCGCGATCGCCGCCGCGGGGCCACCGAGGCGGACCGTACGGCCGCCGACCCGGTAGCCGCCGGAGTCCGGGACGTGTACCCCGGTGAGTATCTTGACCAGGGTGCTCTTCCCGGACCCGTTCTCGCCCATCAGGGCATGGACCTCGCCGGCCAGAAGCCGGAGCGAACAGGACCGCAAGGCCCTGGTCGCCCCGAACGACTTGGCGAGACCGGTGACTTCGAGGGCCACCTGGCTCTGCTCGCTCAACGTACTTGCTCCCTACGAGCCGAAGAAGCCGTCGATGTAGCTCGTCTCCGCGAATGTCTGGCCGACGTCGCCCACCGTGATGGTGGAGGCGTCGCCGGTCTTGAAACTCGACTTCGAGAACTTCGACAGGTTGTCGCTCGTCACGAGCGGCGGGTTGATGACGATGTCCGAGGCCTTGACCCCGTCACCGTCGAGCATGTGCTTGGCCACCTGGACGACGGCCTTGGCCAGTCCGTCGGCCGGGTTGAACAGGCCGACGCCCTTGTAGCTGCTCTGGTTGGCGGCCCAGTACGCCACCCCGCCCTTGGTCAGACCGTTGTCGGCGACCGGCGCCACGGTGACGTTGGACTTCTGGAAGGCCGAGATGATGCCCGTGGTCATCGGGCCGCCCTCCAGGACGCCGCCGATGGTCTTGGTCGGGTTCGCCGCCAGGTACTGCTGGACCTTGGTCTGCGCGGTGGTGGGTGAGAAGTCGGTGTAGATCGAGTCGTCCAGCGTGATGCCGGAGCACTTCGCCAGTGCGGCCTTGGCACCGTTGAAGGTGTCCGTGTCGATCGGCACGCCCTTGATCCCGTGCACGCCGAGGATCGTGCCCTTTCCGCCCATCGACTTCGCGAGGGCGGCGGCCTGCGCCTCGCCCGCCGCGAAGGCGTTCGGCACGACGTTGACGGTGTTGGCGTCGGCCACGTTGTTGAGTACCGAGATGGACGGGATGCCGGCCTTGGCGGCCTTGTCGACGACCGACTCGAAGCCCGCGGCCAGCGGCTGGTAGATGATCAGGTCGACCTTGTCGGTGATCAACTGGTTGAACTGCGAGATCTGGTTGGTGACCTCGTTGGTGGACACCAGGTCGATGACCTTGTAGCCCTGCGCCTTGAGGTACTTCTGCAGCGCGTTGTTGATCAGTGTCTGGTAGGGGTTCGTGAGCTGGGACTCGGAGATGCCGACCGTGATCGTGCCGGACTTCTTGCCCTGCCAGTTCGCCCAGGCGCTCTTTTGCACGGTGCCGGAGTAGCCGCTGTACGCCGCGGTGTAGTCCGAGCCCAGGGCCTTGATCAGGCCGGCCGTGTCGTTGAACTTCGCCACCGGGACGGTGCCGCAGGACGAGGACGACGAATCGGCGCCGGCACTCGTGCTGTCCGAGCTCTTCTTGCTGCAGCCCACAGCGGTGACGGTGAGCAGGGCCGCGGCACAGAGAGCGCCCGAGATCCGGACGGTGCGGTTGCGGCGCGTCGTGGCGGTGGCCGCGGTCGCTGGTCTTGCAGTCATCGTGGGGACTCTCCTTCGAGCCTGTGCAAGTCAGTGCCGGGTCACGGAGGGAAACGGCCCGACTAAATTGCACGGCAGCGTAAGAAGTGCCCGAAACGACGTACAAGGTCCCCAGTCATCGAGCCTGGGGATGGGTGGTATGCCCGTCAGGTCCGCGCCGCTCGGCCGCCGCGGGTCGCGCACGCCGTTCCGCACCGCCGAGGATCGCGATCCAGCCAGGAGTTGTCCGGGCGATCACGCGTCCCACCAGGGTGACCCGGTGGAGGGACTCGATGAGTGCTGTGGAGATGAGAAGCGCGGAGCCGGTCGCGCTCGTGCAGCGGATCATGCAGGCGGACTCCGCCTCGGACGACGAGGTGGACGGCTGGCTGGATCGGCTCGACAGAGTGCTGGCATGCCCGTCCGGTCATGTCAGCGGCCTGAATCAAGCTGCTGGAGCAGGAGAATGAGGTCCTGCGCCGGGCTGCGGCCTATCTCTCGCAGGCGCATCTGCCGGGAAAAGGATCTACCCGCTCGTGAAGGAGCTGGCCGCCGGCGAGGTGCCCGTCACGGTGACGTGCCGGGTGCTCAAGCTCGCCAGACAGCCCTACTACCGCTGGCTGGGCAAGCCGGTGGCCGACACTGTCCTGGAGGATGCATATCGCGCGAACGCACTGTTCGACGCCCACCGCGACGACCCGGAATTCGGCTACCGGTTCCTGGCCGATGAAGCGCGTGGTGCCGGGGCAGTGATGGCCGAGCGCACCGCGTGGCGGATCTGCCGGGACAACAGCTGGTGGAGCGTCTTCGACAAGAAGCGTGGCCGGGGCAAGAAGGTCGGCCCGCCGGTGCACGACGATCTCGTGAGCCGCAACTTCACCGCCACCGGCCCGAACCGGCTGTGGCTCGCTGACATCACCGAACACGCCACCGCCGAAGGCAAGTTGTACGTCTGCGCGGTCAAGGACGTCTTCAGCAACAGGATCGTGGGCTACTCCATCGATGCGCAGATGAAGTCCCGCCTGGCCGTGACTGCCCTGGACAACGCCGTGGCCCGGCGTGAACACGTCGACGGGTGCATCGCTGCACAGCGATCGCGGATCGCAGTTCCGGTCCCGGAAGTTCGTCCGGGCTCTCGATCGCCACCGGATGGTCGGATCGATAGGCAGGGTAGGGGCAGCCGGCGACAACGCGGCCATGGAGTCCTTCTTCAGCCTGCTGCAGAAGAACGTCCTCGACCGTCGGAGCTGGACCACCCGCGAGGAACTGCGGATCGCGATCTTGACCTGGATCGAGAGTACCGCGGCGCCGCCGAACAGCACTTCCTGTCAAGTGAGTTCACGTCCCTCCATGTCCGGGACGTCGGCCAGGGCGAGCCCGTCCGGCCTGATCCCCAGAGACCTGGTGGAGCGTCATGAACCGCCACGGGCAACCCAGCGCACTCCGGCACGAACCCGATATTCAAACGCGCCCCTCGCCCGCCGTGACAACTCCCCGTGATAGCTGCCAGAGCCCGCTGACTGGCTGTTGGTCGCCACCTGCGAGATCCTCCGTCAACGGGCCATCGGCCAGGATCTAGGCCAGTCAGTCAGTCGGTCGAGGCCTCCCGATGCGTGTGGCTCTCCGCGAGCAGAAGGTAGGCCGCGGCGGTCCAGGTGTACGCACGGTCTCTCAGGCCTGTGCCGGTCAGGGCATCGAAGTTCTCCGCGAAACCGTGGGCCTCGCACAGGGCCCGAAAGCGGGCGCTTATCTCATCGGCGAGCCTTTGGTGACCGCTGCGGCGCAGGCCGTCCTCGATCAAAACGGTGGCAGGGGCCCAGATCGGTCCGCGCCAGTAGCCGTCTGCGCGGTAGTGCGGCGAGGTGGGCAGTTCGGTGGCCAGTCCGTACGGGGTCAGGTGGGTCTCGATCCGCGCGGCCAGGCTCTTGGCAACGTTATCCGGTAGGTACTCCCCCAGAGCGATCGGCATCAGGTCGAGCAGGCTGGAACTCACCCAAGTGTCACCGCTGTCCGCGCCCCGCGCGACGAACCGCTCTCCTGTCCAGAGTTCGTCAAGCATGGCCGTCTGTATCACCTCCGCGGAACCGGTCCACTCCTCGGCGTCGTCATCACGGCCTAGTTCTGCCGCCAAGGCAGCAAGTTCGCGCAACTGAAGGGCGAGGAATGCCGCGAGATCGGCGGTGACGACCACGCGTTCCGGATCGAAGGTGGTCGCGTTGTCCCAGCCGCTGTCGTTGCCGTGCTGGTAATGGGGCAGTGTGGCGCGAGGGGCCCGGCGTGCGGAGAGCCAGAACGTTGTCCAGCGCTCCAACTTCTCGTAGACGTCGGCGAGTTCGGTGCGGCCGGGAGGCCGACGAAGCCGGCGTCGCAAATGGCTCAGGCTCCAGCCGTGGATAGGTGGCTTGACGAAGTTGTAGAGGACCTCCGAGTGGGTCACCGAGTCGGGCAGAGCACCGCTCGCGTCCTGATGGTCGAACGGCAGCAGGTACTGGTCCCAGGCGAGGGCCGGTGCTCCCGGTGCCAGGGCGAGGGCGTTGAAGCAGTGGTCCCAGCTCCAGACCTTGTCCATCCAGTGCTTGGACATGAGTGTCGCGTGCCGGGTGACCAGGCCGGCCGGCTCCACCGTCGCCGACCACAGGACGTACGCGGCGAGTTCGGCGGCCGGGGTCTCGGCGGAGCGCCAAGGTGCCACCGCGTCGGCGAAGTCCGTGAAACTCTGCGCGGCCGCGGCCACGACCTCGGCGAACGTCGCTCGTGTGGTGTAGGGAGCACGCGCGGTGTCGAGTTCTTCGACCGCTGCCTCCCACGTGCCGCCCGCCTCCGCGGTGACGGTGAGACCGCGTTCGGCGCGGCCCAGGGCCTGGCTCCCGCGTACCTCACTTACGGTCCCGGACAGCACGGTGACCCGATAGCGGCGGCCCGTCTCGTACGAGGTGAAGACATACCCTCCGTCCACGGGGTCGTGGAGGAAATATGTGCCCGAGAACGGTGTCAGTGTCTCCGACGCCGCGGTGATGCGCAGACCTGCGCCGGCCCCCCGCACACGTACGGTGTGGCGTGACTCGTAGGCGAGATCGATCTGTCGTCCCTCGAGTGTCGTCCAAGTGAGCAGACTCGGGATCGCCGTCGCGCGGGCCCCGTACCCCTGGAGGGACGTGGGATGTACGGGGGTGAACCGCAGGACGGCGTGCATGCCGTTCTGGTGGGACACCAGGTGAAGGTCGTTGGAACGCTGCTTCTCCGCCAGCACGGGCGAGATACCGAACCAGGAGCCGTGCGTACTGAACGGGATGTCGTCGAGGGAGAAGGCCGGGCCGGATCGGGCGTCGGGCATGCAGAACTACTCGATTCTTCGAGAGGGGGGTGTCGCCGGAGGTGGACGGGGACGGCGGTCAGTCCTTCACGGCTCCGGCGGTCACACCTGCGGCGACGTAGCGCTGGGCGAGGACGAGGATGACCGTCGCGGGCAGGGAGGCGACGACGGCGGTGGCCATGATGGCGTTCCACTGCTGGTTGTTGTTGCCGATGTAGTGGTAGATGCCGAGGGTGATCGGCTCGTGGGCGCCGCCGCCGTCGAGGGTGCTGGCGAAGACGAAGTCGGACCACGACCACAGGAAGGCGAACAGCGACACCGTGACCACCGCGTTGCGGCTCATGGGCAGGACGATGGACCAGAAGGTGCGCGCGGGGCCGGCGCCGTCCGTCTTGGCGGCCTGGAGGAGTTCGCCGGGGATGCCGGACATGAACGCGGTGAAGATCAGTACGGCGAAGGGCACGGCCAGCGTGGAGTCTGCGACGATCAGGCCGGGCACGGACTGGAGCAGGCCGAGGCTGAGGTAGATGGCGTAGAAGCCCATCGCCATGATGATCCCCGGGATCATCTGGGCGACCAGGAACAGGAAGCTGAGGACGCCGCCGCCGCGGGGGCGCAGTTTGGCGAGCGCGTAGCCGGCGGGCGCGGCCAGGGCCACGGTGAGCACCACGGTGCCCAGGCCGATCACGAGGCTGATGCCGAGGTAGGGAAGCTGGTCGTCGAGGACGGCCCGGTAGCCCTCCAGCGTGCCGTGCACGGGGAACAGGTCGGGCGGGCTCTTGCGCATGTCCTGGTCACGAGTGAAGGACACGTTCAGCATCCAGTAGACCGGGAAGAGCATGATCGCGGTGAGAGCGACTCCCAGGGCTGTCTTCCACGGTGTCCGGCGCGTCATGACAGTGCCTGCTTCCGCTGGACCCGCAGATACACCAGGCCGAAGACGACGGCCGCGGCGACGAGGAGGTTGCCGACGGCCGCACCGGGGCCGAAGGCCGGCAGCAGGTTGCCGAAGCCGAGCCGGTAGGACCAGGTGGCGAAGGTGGTGGACGAGTCGGCCGGGCCGCCCTTGGTCATGATCCAGATGATGTCGAAGACCTTGAGCGTGTAGACGAGGCCCAGCAGCAGGGTGACGGCGGAGACCGGGCGCAGCAGCGGGAAGGTGACGTGCCAGAACCTCCGCCAGGCGCCGGCGCCGTCCAGCGCGGCCGCTTCGTGCAGGCTCGCGGGGATGGACTGCAGACCGCTGTACAGCACGACGAGGTTGAACGGGATGCCGATCCAGACGTTGGCGATGATCACCGACGCCAGGGACCACGACGGCGAGGTCAGCCAGTTCACCGGTGCGATGCCGACGGCGTGCAGGACGGCGTTGACGACTCCGGAGTCGCTGTTGAGCATCCATGACCAGGTGGACGCCGACACGATCAGCGGCAGCAGCCACGGTACGAGGAACAGCGCGCGCAGGGTCGCCGAGAGCCGGAAGTGCTGGTTGAAGAAGACCGCGAGGGCCAGTCCGATCGCGTACTGGAAGAACAGGCACACGGCGGTGAAGACCACGGTGTGGGTGAGTGCGGGGCCGAAGGTGGGGTCGTCGAAGACGGTGCGGTAGTTGTCGAGGCCCGCGAAGGGCGCGTCGCCCTGGACGAAGGAGCGGACGGTGTAGTGGCGAAGGCTCAGATCGAGGTTGCGGTACAGGGGATAGGCGTAGAAGAGGCCGAGGTAGAGGGTGACCGGGGTGAGGAAGGCCCAGGCCGCCCACTGTGGTGAACGGGGGCGGCGCCGGGGGGCGGAGCGGAGGTGCCGCGGGCCGGCGGGGGCCATGCGGCCCCCGTCCGGCACCGGCCGACGCTCCGGCAGGTGCGTCGTCTGCTTCATCGGGCTCACGTCACTTGACCGCGGCCTGCGCCGACTTCAGCGCGTCCTTGGGTGACGCGGCACCGCTGAGAGCGGACTGCACCGCCTTCCACATCTGCTCGGAGATCTTGGGGTACTTGGTGCCGAGGTCGTCGCTGGTGCGGCCCTTGGCTGCCTTGACCGCCTCGACCCAGGGCTTCAGCTTGGCGTCGGACGCGACCTGCTTGTCCTGTACCGCGGTGGTGGGGGCCACGTAGGAGAGGGTCGTGTCGGTTTCGAGCAGGTTCTGGGTGTTGGTGAGGCAGGACACCAGCTTTTGCGAGGTGGCGTAGCGGCCCGTGTCGCCCTGAACCGGGATGGTGACGAACTCGCCGCCGGTCGGTGCCGCGGCGGTGCCGCCGGTGGCGCCGGGTATGGGCAGGACCCCGTAGTCGAAGCCGGCCTTCTCGGCGTTGGCGAGCTGCCAGGTGCCGTTCTCGGCGAAAGCGTAGTCACCGGTGGCGAACTCCTGCCAGCTGGTGGTCTGGGTGTTGTTGAGGACCGAGTTGGGCGCGTAGCCGCTCTTCAGCCAGTCCTTCCACAGGGACAGGGCCGACACGCCCTGGGCGGAGTCGAGTTCGGTGAGGTTCGCACCGGCGCCCCAGAACCAGGGCAGGAACTGGAAGCTGCCCTCCTCGGTGCCGATCGCGGAGAAGGTGATGCCCTTCTTGCCCGCCGCCTTGACCTTCGCCAGCGCCGCGGTCAGCGACTTCCAGTCCTTGACCGACGAGATGTCCACTCCGGCCTTCTTCAGCACCGTCTTGTTGTAGTACAGGGCGAGGGTGTTGGCGCCGATCGGCGTGCCGTACGTCTTACCACCCGCCTGGCCGGCCGCGAGCAGGTTGGGGTCGGCCTTCGACGTGTCCAGTTTGTTGTCGGCCGTCGTGGTCAGGACTCCCGCCTCCGCCAGCGTCGACACCACCGGGTTGTCGACGATCAGCACATCCGCGGAGTTGTCCTGCTGCGCCGCGAGCAGCGCCTTGTTCGCCAGGTCGCTGGTGTCGAACGCGGTCCGCTTGATCTTCACACCGGCCTCGGTGCCGCAACCGTCGAGCAGCTTCGCCCACGCCGAATCCGCGGTGAACTGCGGGTAGGGGTCCCAGATGGTGAAGGTGCCGCCGCCGTCGCCCTTCGCGGACGAGTCCCCGCCGGACGAGCATGCGGTGCTCGTGGCGGCGAGGGCGACGACGGTCAGGGCCGCGGCGGTCAGCCGCCGTCCGGTGGGTCTGTTCATGGTGCGTTCCTTTGTGTTTTCGGCAAGGGCGTGCCGAAGCTGCGGGTGTGGAGAGAGCCCGGCCGGTCAGGGCCGGTGAAAGGCGGCGGGCCGGTCGCGGCGGCCGCCGGAAGAGAAGAAGAGAAGAACGGTCCAGGTGTCAGTCGCGGGTGGTACGCCCGTGGGCGGGTCCGGTGCTGGCACGCAGGGAGATGGGCGGGGTCAGGAGGTGGTGGCGCGGTCCGGCGTCGGAGTGATCAATCCGCTCGACGAGCAGTTCCACGGCGAGGCGGCCCATCTGCTCGGCCGGCACGTCGGCCGCGGTGAGCTGCGGGGTCACCGTCTCCGCCCACCGGCCGGCCACGACGCCGGTGACGGAGAAGTCGCGCGGCACATGGCGGCCCGCCACGGCGAGGCCTCGGTAGAGCCCGCCGAGTGCCGCCTCGTTGAGGGTGACCAGGCCAGTGGTGGCCGGGTCTTCCTGCAGGATCCGCTCCAGGCAACCCTGACCGGAGGCCGCGTCGTCGCCGCAGGTGTAGGTGCGCGTGGTCAGCCCCCGTTCCGCCGCGGCCTTGTTGAATCCTTCGAGGCCGCGGTGCGCCGACTCGTAGCCGGACCGCAGCAGGTGCTCGGGCCGGTTCACGAAGGCGACATGGGTGTGTCCCAGGTCGGCGAGGTGGTGGACGCATGCCTCCACGAGCGCGGTGTGGTCGAGTCCGACCCACCAGTCGCCCTCCGGATGTGCGGTGCGGCCGATGCACACAGCGGGGAAGCCTGCTTCCACAAGGTGGTCGACGCGATCGTCCTGGAGCCTGATCTCCATGAGGATCGCGCCGTCGACCCGCCGCTCCGCCAGCAGTCGCTGGAACGAGCGGTCGCTGTCCACACCGCTGGGCGAGAGCAGCACGTCGTAGTCGTAGGCCGCCGCGGCCTCCACCACGCTGCCGATGAAGTCCAGCTGCATGCCGGTGTAGTGGGTGCCGGCCGGCGGGAAGACCAGACCGATCGTGCTGGTCCGGCCGTTGGCCAGGGCACGGGCGCTCGCGTTGGGGATGTAGCCCAGTTCGTCGATGACCTGCTGGATCTTGCGGCGGGTCTCCTCGGAGACCGAGCGCTTGCCGCTCAGAGCGTAGGACACGGTGCTCCGCGAGACACCGGCCCGCTTGGCGATCTCACCGATGTTCACGGCACTCCTTGGTCGAACCGGTTCGATAGCGAGCCGTCTGTCGAACCGGTTCGCGTGATGGGAAGTTAGGAGCGACAGAGGCCGCTGTCAATGCCTTGCGCAGACTTCCGGGGAACCGGCGCCTTTCTGCGTTCCGGGTATTGCTGCCCCTTTTCCGGCGGTGCTAGCTTCCGGCGAACCGGTTCGACACAGCTGCACGAACCCTCGACCGCCCTCGGTATGGACCTTGCCGTTCCAGGCCGGGCCAGCTCGACAGTCATCGAACCGGTTCGATTCCCGGGACGGATCACCCCACGGAGACCTCAGTTGCGACGTATCCGCAGACGTATCCGCAGCAGAACAAGGGCAGCCGCAGGCACCACCGCCGCGACCGCCCTCGCCGCCCTGCTCGTCGTACCCGCCGCCGGTACGACGGCCCGTGCGGCGGAACCCGAGCGGCTCACCGTCGACCTCGCCGACGACACCGGCGCCTTCCACGGTGGCGCCTCCGGCTCGCTGTACGGCGTCTACGGCGACGGTGTGCCGAGCCGTACCGCGCTCGAAGGCATGCACGTCCGGACGGTGTCGACCAAGGCGCAGGACGGCCCCCAGCATCCCGGGGCGGACGCCCTGGAGATCCTGCCGTCCTTCGTGGACTCGGGCGGCAAGGACGTCTACGTCTACATGACCGACATCTACCGCGGCTTTCCCTACCAGTGGCCTGGCGCGGACGGTCCGGCTCGGCTCGCCGACTTCAAGGAGAGGATCCGCAAGCAGGTCCGGCAGGTCCTGACCATGGGCGACTACAAGGACCACGTCGTCTTCGTCCCCTTCAACGAGCCCGAGGGGAACATGTTCGGGACCGGGGAGTGGAGCTACAACAAGGTCTCCTGGCTGGACGACCCGCAGTACTACTTCGCGGCCTGGAAAGAGGTCTACCACCTCATCAAGGACCTCGATCCGGACGCCCGCGTCGCCGGCCCCAACACCAGCGTCCTCTACGACCAGGTCAAGGGCTTCCTGGCGTACGCAAAGGCCAACGACGTGGTCCCGGACGTGATGACCTGGCACGAGCTCTCCAGCCCCGCCGCGGTCCGTACCAACGTGGCCAGGTACCGGCAGATGGAGAAGGACGTCGGGGTCGGCCCGCTGCCCGTCAACGTCAACGAGTACGGGCACAACTACCACCTCTCCGTCCCCGGTCAGATGGTGCAGTGGGCCTCCGCGATCGAGGAGTCCAAGATCGACGCCGATCTGGCGTACTGGAACATCGACGGCAACCTCAATGACTCGGCCGTGGAGGCCAACAGGGGAAACGGCCAGTGGTGGCTGTTCAACGCCTACGGCCAGCTGTCCGGTCACACCGTTCGGGTGACCGCCCCGCACCCCAACCAGCAGTACACCCTCCAGGGCCTGGCCACCGTCGACGAGGACAAGCGGCAGTCCCGGGCTCTCTTCGGCGGGAAGAGCGGGGACGCGGACATCGTCTTCGAGAACGTCGGCACTGAGCTCTTCGGGAAGACGGTGCACGCCACCGTGCAGGAGATCCCCTGGACCGGTCAGGTCGGTGACTCGGCCCAGCCGCTCCGTCTGGCCGACGAGGAGCTGAGGGTCGGCGCGGACGGCACCGTCACCCTCCCCATGACCGGCATGAACGAGATGTCGGCGTACCAGGTCATCCTCTCCCCCGGCGGCCACGGCGGTACCCCCGAGGCGCCTTCGGTGAGCTGGCGCGGGACGTACGAGGCGGAGAACGCCGTCTACACCGGCGGTGGTTACTCGAAGAACGGCCCCGAGGGCACCCCCTCCAACGTCGGCGGCTTCGCGACCTCCGGCACCTACAACGTGGGCGGACTGCGCACTGGCTCCGACGGCGTCCTCGGCTTCGACGTGGACGTTCCGCAGGACGGCACGTACGACCTCAGCGTCTTCGCCAACTCCTACAACCTGTACGACCTGGTGAAGGAGCAGGGGCCGACCAACGTGTTCCTGCGCGTCGACGGCGAGCAGCCGCAGGAGCTGCTGCTGCCGCTCGGTTACAAGTGGGTCGTGTGGGGCCACACCGACACCCGGGTACAGCTGACCGCCGGCCGGCACCGCATCACCCTCGCCGCCACGGACCCTGACCTGGGCGTCACCAAGGGCGACGCCATCATCGACAAGATCGACCTGGCGCTGCGGGACGCACAGGCGAGCGCACCGGCGGTCTACGAGGCCGAGTACGCGACGCTGGCCGGCGCCCGGCCCGTCTACACGCAACAGGGCGCCTCGGGCCCGGGCGCCGTACCACTGGCCGAGGGCGACTCCGCGACCTTCTGGGTCCACTCCCCCACCGACCGGGAAACGACCGTGTCCGTCGACCACCTGGGCGGTGGCCGGGCCGCCGTCGCCCTCAACGGCGAGACGCTCGACGTGCCCCAGGTCGGTGGGCCCGGAAAGGGCACCGATCGGATCCACCTGTTCCTGTCCGGCGGCATCAACAAGATCACCGTGACCGGGACGTCGCGTGCACTGGTCCTGGACCGGCTGCGGGTCGCGCCGTCCGGCGGTGTCCTGGCGACCAGGGTCTACCAGGCCGAGGACGGCACGCTGACCGGCGCCGCCAAGGTGACGGAGGCCTACCCGCTCGCCTCCGGGGGCCGGGCCGTCACCGACGTCGGCGGCGGAGCGACCAACGCCCTGACGGTCGACGTGGTCGCCACGCGGTCCGGGCGGCACGCGGTGACCATCCGCTACTCCAACGGCGAACAGGCACCCGCCACGCACTACAACCCCGACCCGATCGCCCGCCACGCCGACCTCTCGGTGAACGGCGGGCCGGTCCTCCGAGTGCTGTTCCCGACGACCTTCCATTTCGACGACTTCCGGGAGCTGACCGTCCCGGTGACGTTGAAGAAGGGCACGAACCGGCTCACGTTCACCGCGGACGAGCTGCCCGACTTCGACGGCGACACCCGCAACCCGTACGGCCAGCGGTCGCCGTACGCGCCGGTCTTCGACCGGCTCTCGATCACCCCCCTCGCACAGAAGCAGCACTGACCCACCCAACCCCTCGGAGAGCCGCACATGCACACCCGATCACCACGCCTGCTGTTCAGAACCACCGTCCTCCTGACGGCGCTCGCGGCGAGCGTGCTGCCCGCCACCGCCTCGCACGCCGCCGACACGAGCGTGACCGTGGACTTCGCCACCGCCGGAGGCGCCCCGACCTACCACGCGTCCGGCATGATCTACGGAATGACCCCGGACGGGTCGCTGCCGCAGGACCACTTCTTCAAGGACATCAAGTGGCACTTCATGCGGGCCGGCGGCGCGCAGCTCAACAGCGGCGGCTACGCCACCAGCCTCGCCGACTACCAGACCCGCTGGAACTCCACTCTGGCCCAGTACAAGCGAACCGCCGCCCTCGGTGGCACGTTCGTCATACTCCCGCACGATCTGTGGGGCGCCGACGGCACCACGAGCCAGGGCTGGCCCGGCGACAACGGTGACTGGACGCAGTTCGACAACTTCGTCACCCAGCTCATCGGCGACGTCAAGGCCAACAACATGACCGTCGAGTGGGACCTGTGGAACGAGCCCGACGGCAGCAACTTCTGGGGCGCCTCGCAGAGCCAGTACCTGCAGATGTGGTCGCGGTTCTACGCGAAGGTCCGGGCCGCCTTCCCGAGCCAGCTGATCGTCGGGCCCAGCACCGCGGGCCAGCCGAACTCCTCCAACACCTGGTGGACGACGTATCTGAACTACGTCAAGGCCAACAACGTCGCCCCCGACATCTACAGCTGGCACGACGAGCCCGGTGACCCGGTCACGGACGTCGGCCGCGCCAACTCCACGCTCGCCGCAGCTGGGCTGGTCAACACCCGTCCGTACCAGATCAACGAGTACGCCACCCTGTCCATGCAGTCCCCGGGCGGCGGCGCGTGGTTCATCGGCCGCCTGGAGCGGGCCGGCGCCGACGGACTGCGCGGCAACTGGGCCGGAGGCACCAACCTGCACGACTACGAGGCCAACCTCCTCACCAAGAACAGCGCCGGCCAGTACCTCCCGCTGGGCGAGTGGTTCATGTACCGCTACTACGGCTCGCAGAGCGGCAACATCGTCAACCTGATCCCGGGCACAGGCACCGACGGGCTCGCGACCAAGGACAACACCGCGAAGAACGCGAAGATCCTGCTCGGCAGCAGCGGCAACACGGGCAACGTCACCGTCAACCTCACCGGCCTCAACACCACCTCGGTGGTGGAGAACAGCCAGGTCCGGGCGATCGTCCAGCGCGTGCCCTACAACAACGGAGCGGCCGTCACCGGACCGACGACGGTCTCCGACACCACCCTGACCGTCAGCAACAACGCGGCCTCGGTCAGCGTCCCGTTCAGCAACGCCAAGGACGGCTACACCGTCACCCTGCTGCCGCCGTCCAACACCACCGTCTCCACGGTCGCCGTCAGCGAGAACAGCGGGCTGTGCCTGGACGACACCAACCTCAGCACCGCCAACGGCACCCAGTACCAGCAGTACAACTGCGAGGGCGGCTACCAGCAGATGCTGGACCTCAAGCCGGTCTCCGGGCGCGCGAACACCTACACCGTCGTCAACGAACTCAGCGGCAAGTGCCTCGACGTCTCCGGCGCCTCGACCGCCGATGGCGCCGCCGTCATCCAGTACACCTGCAACGGCGCCACCAACCAGATGTTCACCCTCAACCCCGTCACCGCGCTCGGAAACAGCCAGGACTACCAGCTGGTCGCCGTGCACAGCGGCAAGTGCGTGGACGTCTCCAACGTCTCCACGTCGCCCGGCGCCCTGATCCACCAGTGGACCTGTGACCCGGCGAGCGCCCTGAGCACCAAGAAGAACCAGATCTGGCGTCTGCAGGGCAAGGTCTGACAGCGCCCTCCCTCAGGCCGGCGGCCCGGTTCCCCCACTCCCCTGGTGGACCGGGCCGTCGGCCCTGTCTCGGTTTCACCCCCGAGCGGGGAAGAGTTCCGCGTAGGGGCGCATGCCGGAGAGCCTCCTGCCGTCGTCGGTGCAGTCGAGGACCGTCCGCCACCTCGGCCCCACGCGATGGTCCGTCCACACCGCCTCGACCGGATCGACACGGAAGAAGACCTTCTGCCCTCCCTCCGAGCCACCGGCGTGGTCGAACATGCCGGAATCCGCCGCCCACGGGAACTGCTCGCGGCTCAGCCTGACGGCCCATTCGATCTCGCCCGGCGACTCCACGAGAGTCACCCGCCCCTTGACCTGCAGGGACAGGGTCTCGCAGCGTCCGTCGCCGGTTCCGGGCAGGACGTGGTTGACGACGTAGCCCACTCGCGCGTCCTCGACCATCTCGGAGCGTTTGCGGCTGTGCGTGGAGGTGAGCACATAGACACGCAGCCGGTCGGCGGCGATGTGCATCGTCGATACCGACGGCGCGCCCTGCCCGTCCAGGACCGCCAGGGTGGCGATCTCCTCCTTGCGGAGCAGGTCGACGACGGCTTCCTCGATCTCCTCCAAGCTCGGCTCGACCTGCGTCACGACGCCTCCGGAGAAAAAGGACGTACGCCGAGCACTGGCCGCCCGGTCGACTACATAGGACACTAGTCCTCCTATGCGAGACACGCATGTCTGCCCGTTGCGCCCGACCGTCGACATCACGGGCTCATTCCGCGTCGACGGCCGGAGCCGTGTCGTGCTCGCGGACGAGCCGCATGAGCGTCTCCTCATCACGCTTGTCGAGGGCGTCCACCAGGGCGGCGTGCAGCCTGGAGCGGTCACGGGCATGCTCGGCGAGCGGAACGCCGCCCTGCGGCCGGACGGCGATCGCGTGACGGTCCACGAGCCCCACCAGCGCCACGTACAGCGAGCGCAGGAGGGCATTGGGGGTGATGTCCGCGACACGCAGATGCAACTGCCAGTTGGCCCGCACGAACCTGTCGGCGTCAGCCGCTTCAGCCGCGTCGTCCATACGCTCAAGGTGGTCACGCAGGTCCCGGATGTCCGCCGGAGAGGCGTGCCACAGTGCGTCCTGCCACAGCAGCGGCTCCAGCGCGTCCCGGATCCGCAGCGCCTGCGCCACGTCCGCCTGAGCGGCGTCGAGCGCGAGGACGGAGTGCGCGAGCCGCGCCATCGGGGTCTGTTCCGCGGCGAACAGACCGCCACCGGGACCGCGCTGGACGGTGACCACGCCCCGGGTCTGGAGCAGCCGGAGCGTCTCGTTGAACGTGCCGACCGACACGCCACAGCGAGCGCGGAGCTCGTCCTTCGTACCCAGGCGGGTACCAGGAGACACCTGGGCGGCGAGGTCGGCGACCATGTCGGCCGCGGCTTCGGCACGCGAGGCGCCTCCCGCCTGCCCCCAGTCGGCGCGCCGCAGCGCCGGCGGATCCGCGCCCGGGTCCGCGGCAGCGCCCCGTTCCCCGCGCTTCTCGCGCCGAGCGCCTTCACCTTGAGCCGTCACAGCCCCTCCGCCTTCCGATCGAGCACTGTCGATTCATTATGACGAAAATCCTCGCATCCTCTTGACGCCTCAGGAAACAGGGATGCAACATCGCCATAATCATCATAATGAATGGAGATCCGATGGTCCCCGTCCTTGGTGAGCAGGAGTTCCGCGATCTCATGGCCGGCGTCTGCGCACCGGTCACGATCGTCACCGCCACGGCCGAGGGCCTCCCCCACGGCACCACCGTGAGCGCCTTCGCCTCACTGTCGCTACGGCCCCCCATGGTCACCGTGGCACTCGATCGCGCGTCCGGAGTCCTGTCCCGCATCACCAGCACCGGACGCTTCGGCGTCAATGTCCTCGCCCACACCCAGGACGACCTCGCGCTGACCTTCGCCCGCCGCGGGGCCGACCGCTTCGCCCACACGACCTGGCACTACGACCACGGCCTGCCGCGCCTCGACTCAGCCTCCGGATGGTTGGCGTGCGAGGTGGCCGAGGTGGTCGAAGGCGGTGACCACCTGCTGCTGCTCGGCACCGTCACCCACGCCCGGACCACACCCGCCCCACCGCTGGTCTACGGCCACCGCACCTTCGGCACCCACTCCGCCTACGCCGACCGCCCCCACCGAAACGCCATCACCGACCACATCGCGGCCTTCGCACGCTGACTGCCTTACCCCACCCATCACGTACTTCCGCCCCCGGACCGACAGAAAGAGCGCACCACGATGACGACCAACGAAGATCTCATCGCCCGTGCCGTGGCCCTGCAGCCGTTGCTGCGCGAGCACGCGGCGGCCACCGAGACCGACCGGCGGGTACCGGATCCCGTGATCGACGCCATCGCCGAAGCAGGGTTGTTCAAACTCTCCACCCCCAAGCGGTACGGCGGCCACCAGACGTCCATGCGTACCATGCTCGACGTGTCGGCAGCGCTGGCCGAGGGTGACGGGTCCACCTCCTGGGTCGTCACCTTGGTCAACGTGTGCAACTGGCTCACCAGCCTCTTCCCCTCCAAGGCGCAGGACGACGTGTTCGGCGCCAACCCGGAGGCACGCGTCACGGGGGTGCTGAGCCCCACCTCCACGGCGGCCAAGGTCGACGGCGGCTGGCGGGTGTCGGGGCGCTGGTACTACAACTCCGGTTCCTCGCACTCCGACTGGGCCGTACTCGGCGTTCCGCTGACGGACGAGAGCGGCACCGTCGTCGATCAGGGCCTGGTCCTCGCCCCCCGCACCGACCTGTCACTGGAGGACACCTGGTTCGTGGCGGGTATGAAGGGCACGGCGAGCAACTGCCTGATCGCCGACGACATCTTCGTCCCCGAGCACCGCGTCATGTCCGTGCCCGCCGCCATCGAGGGCAGGTACCCGACCGAGCACACCGACGAGGTGCTCTCCCGCTCGGGCTTCGTGCCCGTCCTCGCCCTCGTCCTCGCCGGACCTCAGCTGGGACTGGGTCGTGCGGCGTTGAAGTACGTCACGGAGAAGGCCGGACGCAAGCCGATCTCGTACACCTTCTACGAGACGCAGGCCGAATCGGTCGCCGTGCAGATGCAGATCGCCGAGGCCGCCCTGCGCATCGACACCGCCACCCTGCACGCCCAACGCGCCGCCGCCGCCATCGACCAGGCGGCACGGAGCGGTGTCTACCTCGACTACACCGAGCGCGCCCGCGTGCGGGCGGACACGGGCTGGGCCATCCAGAACGTCCTCGAAGCCATCAACACCCTCGTCAGCGTGCACGGCGCGGCTTCCTTCGCCGAGGTCAACCCGCTGCAGCGGATCTGGCGCGACGCCAACACCGCGGGCCGCCACGCGGTCGCCGCCCCGACGGTGGCGATCGAGGTGTACGGCAAGGCCCTGCTCGGCATCGACGAGAAGATCACCCCCCTGGTCTGACCCGCCCCACCCCCCACCCATTCAAGGAGCAGCACGTGCGTACCGCCAATCTCTCCGGGCGCCTCGTCATCATCACGGACGACGACACCGCCGTCGACGTCGAGGAGGCCAGCGACGGCCGGTTCGGGCCCGACCCGCAGAACATCTACGAGCGCTGGACCGACTTCCGGGTCTGGGCCGCGAACGCCGAACTGCCGGCCGGGCGGCCGTTCGCCGCCGCAGACCTCGGCTCGCCGGCCCCGGCCCCGCGCCAGGTCCTCGCGGTGGGTCTCAACTACCACGCGCACGCCGACGAGTCCGGCTTCGAGTCTCCCGACACCCTGCCGCCCACGTTCACCAAGTACGTCTCCAGCATCACCGGACCCGTGACCGACGTACACCTCCCCGAGGACGGACACACGGACTGGGAAGCCGAACTCGTCGCCGTCATCGGCGAAACCGCCCACCAAATCGGCGAAGACGACGCCTGGCTGCACATCGCCGGCCTCACCGTCGGCCAGGACATCTCCGAGCGCATCACCCAACTCAGCGGGCCTGCACCTCAGTTCGGTCTCGGCAAGTCCTACCCCGGCTTCACTCCCATGGGCCCCTACCTGGTCACGCCGGACGCACTCGCCGACAGCGACGATCTCGAACTGAGCTGCTCCATCAACGGTGAAGAAGTCCAGAAGGGCCGCACCCGCGACCTCATCTTCTCCGTCCCCGCCCTGGTCTCCCGTCTGTCGGCCATCCTTCCGCTGCTGCCCGGCGACGTCATCTTCACCGGCACCCCCGCCGGCGTCGGACTGGGCCGCACCCCGCAACGCTGGCTCTCCGACGGTGATGTCCTCGTCAGCTACATCGAAGGCATCGGCGAACTCCGCCAGACCTTCCACGCCTGAGCCCCCACCCCGCGTACTTCCCGCGTCCAGGAGTCCCCTATGTCCCTGCACCGTCTGTCCTCGATCGTCATGGGAGTCCCCAACACCTCCGAGACCGCCGCCTACTACACCGCCTTCGGCCTCAGTCCGGAACTGGACGGCTGGTTCAGCACGCGCGACGGCGGGCGCCAGCTCCGCCTCGTCAAGACACCCACCCGCCGCCTCGTCGAGATCGTCATAGGCGTCGACACCCCTGACGACCTCGCCGCGGCCGCCGCACGGCTGGACCGCCTCGGTATTCACGCCGCGCTGGAGGCCGGCACCCTCACCGCCTACGAGAAGATCACCGGTGTCCGCGCCGTGCTGCGCGTCGAGCCCCGGGTCACGCAGCCGACGACCCCGCCCACGCCCTACAACGGTCCCGGCCGCGCCGAACGCGTCGGAACACGCGCGCCCGGCACGCTGCGCAGCACTCCCGTCCAGCCCCGCAAGCTCGGCCACGCGGTCCTGGGCACCACCGACTTCGAGACCACCACAGCCTTCTTCCGTGACGGTCTCGGCTTCAAGATCTCGGACTTCATGGGTGACGTCGGCGCCTTCATGCGCTGCTCGACCGACCACCACAACGTCCTCGTCCTCGCTGCCCCGGTGGCATTCCTGCACCACACCTCCTGGCAGGTCGACGATGTCGACGAGGTGGGCCGCGGCGCCGCGGCCATGCTGGAGGACCACCCCGAACGACATGTCTGGGGCCTGGGCCGGCACCACGCCGGCTCCAACTTCTTCTGGTACCTCAAGGACCCCGCCGGGAACTTCTCCGAGTACTACTCCGACCTGGACTGCATCGTCGACGACCAGCTCTGGAAGCCGGAGGTCTTCGAAGGCGCCAAGGGCCTCTTCAACTGGGGGCCGCCCCCACCGCCCTCGTTCATCAAGCCCGACGACCTCGCCGGACTGATGACCGGCGCACACAGCAGTTAGGCACTGGCGCTCCCCACCTGTTTTCCCGCCCCTCTCTCCAAGGAGTCCGCGTGATCGAACTCAAGGACGTCGACGCCGCCTCGGCCTCCTTCCTGGCCCAGCTCCAGGGCCCGGACGACGGACAGCCCGTCACTCTCGTCAACACTTTCGTCGCCCCCCAAGGGCAGGTAGACGAGGTCATCAGCGTCTGGCGCCAGGATTCTCTGATCATGAAAGCGCAGCCCGGTCTCGTCTCCGCCCAGCTCTACCGGGGCATCGGCGACAGCCACGTCCTGACGAACGTGGCCGTGTGGGAGTCCCTCAGCGCGCTCAGAAATGCGTTCAACACCCCCGAATTCCAGAAAACACTGCCCCTGTACCCGGACGGCTCGGTCGCCTACCCGTCGTTGATGCGCAAGGAAGCGGTGCCCGGGGTGTGCGTGGCCTGACCGGACGGCCGACGGTGTTGTGGTGGTCCCGTCGGCCATCCGGCCCGCCACATTAAAGGTCTACGCCTAGATATATCCTGGAGAGGTGAGCAACCAACCCACCCGAGAAGCGCTGCCCGTGGAACTGACCCGAGTGGTCTGGACCCTGCACCGCGTCCTTCAGCAACGTCAATCTCCACCCGCCGGAGAGTCCAGGCGCCCACTCGCCCAGGTCGAAGTGCTGAGGCTGGTCGACAGTCAGCCAGGCATCAGCGTGGGCGACGTCGCCACGGCCCTGGGGATGCAACCCAACAACGTCAGCACCCTGGTCACGCAACTCACCAATGACGGCTTCCTGGAACGCCGGCCCAGCGCTCGCGACAAGCGCTATGTGGAGCTCCACCCCACGGGCAAGATGCGGACGGCGGCCGGTCAGGTCGACGCCAGCCTGAGCGTCGTCATCAACGAGGCGCTCGAACAGCTGTCACCGCAGGTGGCCGAGCGCATCACCGAGGCCCTCCCCGGCCTGTGGGATCTCGCCAAAGCCCTCGCACCCTCGCAGCAGTGAGGGTGCGAGAGCTCCTGCTGGCTCGCGTCAGAGCAGTTCATCCGCATCCTCCCGACTGCGCCGGTTCTGACGCTGCCTGACCGCTGCGTTCGTCACCAGGACCGCCCCGCCGCAGAGGCGCACCCTGTACGTCAACGTCGCTTTCGGCGCCATCGGGATGGGCGGGGTCGCCGCGGCGCTCCTCAGCCGCATGCTGCCCCCCGACGTGCACTTCCAACGGATGTTCCTCTTCGGCGCGCTGCCGCTCTTACTGGTTCTGCTGGTGTGGTGGCTGATGCCCGTGACCTCCGTCGAAGCCAGTGAGGAACAAGGGGAACCGCGGAGCAAGGGCCTCAACGGTCCGACCTACACCTTCTCCCCCGGACGGCTGCGCGGCACCCTGCTGCTGTGCGGTGGCATCTTTATGGGCCTGCTCCTCATCTACAGCACCGGCACGTGGCCGCCCACGATCACGGTCGACCGCGGCATCGACCTGAGGGCACCCCTGGACCCGACGATCAGTTTCAACCCCCGAGCTACATCGCGACTGCCGCCGCGCTCTGCTTCTCGACGAAGAACGGCTTCTACGCCTTCGTCATCCCGGCCCTCCTGGGCGCGCTCTTCGTTGCCCTGCTGCCCTGCTGCCACGCACCCCCGCCACCACACCAGCACTGCAGAAATCGGCGGTGTAAGCAGACGGGGCGTGACGGTATCAGCGGTGACCGAGGCCGGATCGCCCCATCGCTGGCGCGCTCCATCTGCACAGCCCGGTCGCGCGCAGTTGGGCGACCACCGTGCCCGAACCACCGGCCCGTTCTGAGAGCGAACAACCGGGCCGGCATCCAGAATCCGTGCTCCGCCTCACAGACCTGCGACACGAAGGGCAACACCTCCCGCCCCGTGATGGGTGCAGCAGCGCAGTGGCGCAGGTCGCTATCTAAATCTAGTTCTATAGGTATAAGATTAGAGCTACTGCATCGGGTCCACGACGTCGGGACATGACACATGCCTGCCCCTCATTCCAGCCACCCCATAGCCGTCACCGCGCTGCGCGTACTCCGCGCGCCCCGGGTGTGGCTCATCCCTGTCAGCCTGCTCACCGTCGCGCTCGGCCTCATCACGGTGCTGTTCAACGGCAGCGTGGCGAACCCCAAGGCCGACCTGCGTGACGCGCCGATCGGCCTGGTCAGCCTCGACAAGGGCACCACCGTCAAGAAGGGCGACCGGGAGAACATCGGCGGCCAGGTCGTGAAGGGCATCGCCACCCGGAAGCAGGAGCCTCACCGGACGGTGAAGTGGAAGACTTACGCCACCCTCGACGAGGCGAAGACCGCCCTAGGGCGAAACGAGCTCTTCGCCGCCATAGTCCTGCCCCAGGACTACAGCAGGAAGCTGCTCAGTCTCGCGGGCGCCCATCCGAAGAGGCCCGCGGTCACGGTCCTGACCAACCACGCCGGGGGCTCCATGGCCGCCTCCATGGGTCAGCAGATCGCCGAGGGCGCGATCCAGAGGGCTTCCTCAGGTGCCGGCGCCCAGATCCTCGCGCACGCCCAAGAAGCGGGAGCGAAGGTGCCGGCCGCGAATCAAACCCTGCTCAAAGACCCGATCACCATTACCGCGAGGGACGGGGTGCACCTGGGCGCGCGTACGGGACAGGGCCTGACCGCGTTCTTCTACGCACTGCTTCTGATGATGACCGGCTTCCTCGGAGCCAACCTCATCCACAACATGACCGACTCCGCGCTCGGTTTCAGCGCGACCGAAATGGGGCCGAAGCGCCAGGTGGCGTTGCCGCAGCAGATCAACCGCCGGCAGACCCTCCTGGCCAAGTACCTGGTCATGGTGGTCACTTCGGCTGTCGTCTCGGCCGTCATCCTGGGGGTGTCCACGTTCGCCCTCGACCTGGACCTGCCGCACTCGCTGCTGCTGTGGGTGTTCGGCACGGCAGCGATCTCAGCGGTGGGCATCGGGACGCTGACCGTGCTGGCCATGCTGGGCGGGCCCGGTGTCGTCGCCGCGATGCTGTTCTTCATCGCCGCGTCGATTCCCACCTCCGGCGGTGCGGTTCCCCTGCAGGCGATGCCCCCGTTCTGGCGGTGGCTCGCCCAGTTCGAACCCCAGCGCGCCGTGACAGACGGCGTCCGCGCGATCATGTACTTCGACGCGCAGGGCGCCGCGGGACTCGACCGTGCTTGGATCACACTGGGCCTCGGACTCCTCGCCAGCCTGATCATCGGATTCGCCGTGACCTGGCTATACGACCACAAGGGCTGGCACCGGATCCATCCCCAGACACTCACCCGGCTGCGGGAGTTCCTCCACCACGACAAGAACACGGTCCGCGCGGACGACACGGCGTCCGCGTAACCCCTCAAGCCCCCGTGCGCATGAAGCACGGGGAAGCCGCCAAGAACCGGGGACGGCATCAGCGGCGGTGATATCCGGCCCTGTCCTGCCCTGACCTGGGCCGGAGGCGGCGCGGTCCGAGCCTGACTCGGGCCGCGCCGCCCGCGTATCGGCCGACGGCCGCGAGTCGTGGTGCGCTTCGTCCACTGAACGCGCAGAGGCGCGGCAGGAACGCCATTGGGCTGTATGGACGGCTTCTTCTGTCAGTCGCCGACCATCTTCAACTGATTACCGATGTGTTCGGCAGCAGTGCGCACGGATTCGACCACCTCGGGAAGCCGGCGGTCGGGGACCCTGTGTTCCAGCGCGGCCACGCTCAGCGCGGCCACGACACCCCCTGAGGCTCCCCGCACCGGAGCGGCGATGCCGAGGATGTCCGTGTCGAGTTCACCACGGCTCACGCAGTACCCGTCCTGGCGGATCTCCCCGAGCCGGGCCATCACAGCATCGACATCTGTCATGGTGCGCGCGGTGAACCGCTGGAGCCTCTGACCCTCCAGCAGCTCCCGGCACTCCTTCTCGGGCAGCCAAGCGAGCAGTGCCAGGGCGGAGGCACCCGCATTGGCCGGCAGAACGCTGCCGCGCTCGTAGGAAATCCGCACCGGGTGATCCGCCTCGCACCGTTCCACGCAGATCGCGGCCGCTCCGGCACGACGGGTGAGCAGCACCGTCTCGCCGATCTCACCGGACAGGTTCCGCATCACGGGCAGGGCGATCTCCGACAGACCGTACCCGCGCCTAGCCAGACGAGCGAGCTCCAGCACCCGAAGCCCCAGACGGAAGCCCCCGCCCGGGTCCTCCTCCAGGAATCCGCTCCCGACGAGACTCTGCAGGTACCGGTAGGCGGTCGAACGCGCCGTCCCCAGCGCGGTGGCGACCTCTTGCCCCGACACAGACAGCCTGCCCTCCGAGAACAGCCCCAGAATGTCCAGCGCCCGGTCGGCGGTCGAATTGCGCTCCCGATACTGGCTTGTCGGGGCGGGGGTTTCTGACTTACGTCCTGTCATGCAGGACATCGTAAGGTCCTGATGCCTCCTGCGCCTACAACACCAGTACTACTGGATGGGCTGGTAGGCAGCGCCGTCGTCATTGAGCAGCCGCTCGGTCTCCGTGCAGATCTCCTCCGGCCAGAGACCGAAGTCGGTGCTCGTACGGAACGACTGCCGTACGTCCTTCTCAATCCGCGGTATCGACGGACATCTGGACATCGGCGGGCTCGAGAACCGACAACGGCCGCTGCACGTGGACGAGTCGCTCTGGTCCGCAGTTCTCCTAGCCCCGACGGCCGCCGTGGGCGTCGGGAGAGTGCTCACGCGGTTTGTCGGCGCAGAGCGGCGGCGACGGCGGGGAGGTCGTCCGGCCCCATGACCGCGGCAATGTAGCGGTCGGGCTTGACGAGCACGAATCGGTTGCGGGCGGTCCCGAGCGCTTCCTCCAGCCTGCCGTCCGCGTCCGCCACGGCTTCACGTGCGGCCGCCGCGGGCGGCAGCCGGTCGCCGAGGAGGACGTCGATGCGCTTGATGCCAATCGTGTCGTCGGGCCAGTGTGAGCCGTCGACGCGTCGCCAGGCGGCGTCCGGGACATCGACGCCCAGCAGGGCGTAGGACTTTCCGAGCACGTCGTCGAGGAGTTGTGGGCGCAGACTCGGCGGGACAAGGACCCGCGGCTGTGGCAGCTGCGTGCCGGTCAGGGGGTGGTCGCCCACGACGAGTCCGGCCTCGTGCCGTGCGCGGGGCCGGAACCGCATCTCGCTGAGGTAGCGCCGTCCCGGTGGTATGCGCAGGAGGGTCCGGGCGGCGATGTCGCGCACGAGGGCGCGCCGCCGGTCGGTGGTCATAACGACATCGCCGAGGCGTTCGGAGTAGCGGACCATGGCGGTGGCATGGGGGCGGCGCTCCGCCTCGTAGGTATCGAGCAGGCTTTCCCGGGCTCGCCCGTGCCACACGTCATCGATCTTCCAAGCGAGGTTCGTGGCGTCCCGGATCCCCGAGTTGAGCCCCTGGCCGGCGAACGGCGGCATCATGTGCGCGGCGTCACCCAGCAGCAGGACGTGCCCGTCACGCCACCGGTCGGCCACGACCGCGTTGAAGGTGTAGGCGGTGCAGCGCTCCACCTGCTCCTCGGTGAGGGATCGGTAGGGCGCGACGAGCCGGCGCAGGGTCTCGAAGTCCGGCCGCACACCCTTCTCCCCTTCTCCGGGGTGGAGGAGGAACTCGTACCGACAGCGGCCGCCCCGGCCGGGCACGATCACAGTGGGCCGGTCGGGAGTGCCGTGGTGCATGCCGTAGCGCTCGTCGTGATGATCGCCGGTGGTGTCGGCGACCAGCCAGACCTCCTGGTGGCTGGTGCCGGTCATGCGGATACCGAACAGCTCGCGCACCGCGGAACGGCCGCCGTCGCAGGCCAACACCCAACTGACCTCTAGAAGTTCCTCGTCCATGGCGCCCGGCGTGCGGACGGTGGCGGTGACGCCGGTGCCGTCCGGCCTCTCCTCCAGGGTGACCAGCTCGGTCGAGAACCGCACATCCGCCTCGGGACGGGACTTCAACTCGTCGAGGAGGACCTTCTCCAATTCGGGTTGGGCGAACTGGTTCTTGAACGGGAAGCCGAGCCGGTACGCCTGCGGGCCGCGAGCATGGAACAGAGGCCGGCCCTTGCGGTCGTAGTAACGGGTGCCGGTTCCAGGCACGACGATCTCCAGAACCTTGTCCGCGAGGCCGGTCGCCTGCAGGGTTCGCAGGGATTCGTCGTCCAGGCTGATGGCCTTGGCCTCGTCACTGGTGGAGGCGTTGCGTTCCACCAGAACGAGAGGTACACCGCGCGCCGCGAGGAGATTGGCGACGGCGAGGCCGACAGGTCCGCCGCCCACGACGAGTACCGGATGCTGCGCCGGGGTCATGGGATGACCACCACTGACGCGAGGGAGGACCTCATTGCTGCTCCTGTCCTGAAAAGAAGGACTCATGTCCTACTCTGCAGCCATCATAGAAGGTGAGGCACCAGGGCGCGAGGGGCGGATCCCGTAAAGCTCTACCCTTAGAGCTTTTTCGATCACACCGAACGCGAGGGGATTGACGACATCCAGACCGGTCCACCGCGCGATCGAAACCCGCACCGGCGCCCACTTCTAGCCGAGGTACGCAGCGAGTGCCTCGACACCTTGACGACATAGGTCCCGACACCACATTATCCATGTAATCATCATGATGAATTGGGTAAGTGTGACAGCACCACTCACCCCGCTGCCCCCGCGTCCGGCTTCACAGGCCGGCCCACCCGAGGAAGCACCCCATGGACAAGACAGTGGCCACCGCCGAAGAGGCCGTGGCCGACATCGCCGACGAATCCACTCTCGCCGTAGGCGGGTTCGGCCTGTGCGGCGTCCCCGAGACCCTCATCCGCGCCCTGCACGCGCAGGGTGCCCACGGTCTGGAGGTCGTCTCCAACAACTGCGGCACCGACAACCACGGCCTCGGCATCCTGCTCGCCGACCGCCGTATCACCCGGGTCACCGGCTCCTACGTCGGTGAGAACAAGGAGTTCGCCCGTCAGTACCTGACCGGCGAACTCGAGGTGGAACTCACCCCGCAGGGCACACTCGCCGAGCGCCTGCGCGCGGGCGGGGCCGGCATCCCCGCCTTCTACACGCCGGCCGGAGTGGGCACCCAGGTCGCCGAGGGCGGTCTGCCCTGGCGCTACGCGGCTGGGGGCACCTCCCAGACGGAGTCTGGGGGAGGGTCGGTCGCCGTCGCCTCACCAGCCAAGGAGGTACGAGGCTTCAACGGCGTCACCTACGTCCTGGAGCGGGCCATCACCACCGACTACGCCTTCGTCCGCGCCACCCGCGGCGACCGGCACGGCAACCTCGTGTTCGACAAGTCGGCCCGGAACTTCAACCCGCTCGTCGCCATGGCCGGGCGCATCACGCTCGCCGAGGTCGAGGAACTCGTCGAGCCGGGCGAACTCGACCCCGACGAGATACATCTGCCGGGGGTGTTCGTGCAGCGAGTGCTCGCCCTCGACCCCGGCCAAGCCGCCGACAAGCCCATCGAGAAGAGGACGGTACTGGCCTGATGTCCTGGACCCGAGACGAAATGGCGGCCCGGGCCGCCGCCGAACTCCACGACGGCGACTACGTCAATCTGGGCATCGGTCTGCCGACCCTCGTGCCCAACCACATCCAGCCCGGTGTGGAGGTCGTACTCCACTCGGAGAACGGCATCCTCGGCGTGGGTCCGTACCCTCAGGACCCCGACGTCGACGCAAACCTGATCAACGCGGGCAAGGAGACGGTCACGGTCCTGCCCGGCGCCTCGTTCTTCGACTCCGCGTTCTCCTTCGGCATGATCCGCGGCGGTCACATCGACACCGCGATCCTCGGTGCCATGCAGGTCTCCGCCGCGGGCGACCTCGCCAACTGGATGATCCCCGGCAAGATGGTCAAGGGCATGGGCGGCGCGATGGACCTCGTCCACGGTGCCCGCCGCGTCATCGTCCTCATGGACCACACCGCCAAGGACGGCACCCCGAAGATCGTCCAGGAGTGCACACTCCCGCTCACCGGGCGTGGCTGCGTCCACCGCATCATCACCGACCTCGCTGTCATCGACGTCACGGCCGACGGCCTGACACTCGTCGAGACGGCGCCCACGGTGACGGCGGACAAGGTGATCGCGGCGACCGCCGCCTCCCTGAGGGTCTCTCTTCCGCGCGTGTAGCACGGGCCATGGGCGGGGTCCCAGTCCGTGGTGACCGAGACACGGGGCAAGGGCTGTACCGGATCCGGTACAGCCCTTGCCCCGTGTCCGCAGACGCGGCTGTGTCGTCAGGGATTGACCACTGCCATCCAGATGGGTTCGCTCCGGCTCTGCATCGCCGCCACCGCCTCGTTCACCTCGGTGAGCGGATAGCGGTGGGTGATGAGTTCCGCCACGTCGAGGATGCCGTCGGCGAGCAGGGTCAGCACTTCCTGCGCATCGGTGCGCGTGCAGGATCGGGTGCCGATGATGCGCCAGCAGTTGACCATGACGGCGATCATGGGGAACATCAGCGGACTGCGGTTGGCACCCATGTGCACAAGGCTGCCTCCGGTCGCGAGCGAGGCCAGCGCCTGACCGGTGGCCGGCCCGTCCGGCACGAAGTCGAGGACGGCATCAGCCCCTCCGGGGACGAGAGCGCGCAGAGCACGGGTCAGACCGCCCTCCTTCGCCCAGTTCTGCGGCAGTTCTTCGAGCGCCACAACATCGGTGGCCAGACCGCCCGCCAGGTGCCGGACCGCCTCCAGCCGTTCGGCGCTGCGCCCGACGAGGATCAGCCGGGTGACGCCGAAGTACCGTGCCAGCTTGATGGTGGCCGTGCCCATGGTGCCGGTCGCGGCCGTGACCACGAGAGTCGCCCCGAGCCGCAGGTCCGCGCACTTCAGGGCACGCACGGCATTGGCGAGGTCGTGGACCTTGGCGCCGACGTCGAAGGACACGGAGTCAGGAAGCGGGTCGACCAGCCCATGGGGAACACGGATGTACTCTGCCAGCCCGCCGTCGTGATACCGGTCGTACAGCGGCATGGGGACGTCACCGAACGCGGCGTGTCCGATCATCGCCTGCTGCGGACACATCATGTCCCGGTCGGAACGGCAGTACCCACAGGTTCCGCAGTTGAGGTTGGGATGCACCCGCACCCGGGTGCCGACAACCGCTGGGTCGACCTCACTTCCCACGGCGACGACCGTGCCCGCGGCCTCGTGCCCCAGCGTGGTGGGCAGGTGCTTGAAGGCGCCCTGGGCCAGCAAAGCCATCATGCCGGGGGCGAGACCGGCGGAGGCAACCTTCACCAGGACGTCGCGGGGGCCCGGCTCGGGAGTGGCGATCTTGTGCAGATGCAGCGCGGCGGAGCCCTTCTCGGCGCGCGCTGCGAGCATGGCGGTCATGGTATACGGCTCCTACGTTGTGTCAGGCCTGAAGCGCGGCCAGCAGTTCGGGGGTGTACGGCTCGGCGGCCCTGCTCGTCTCGGCGATCTGTGGGAGCTCGCGGTCGGAGAACACGGCGATGTGCTCGCTCTCCTCACTGCACACGCTGGTGTACGCGATGCCCAGCGGGATGCGGACGAAGTCGCCCGGCCCGAGTTCGACGATGCCTCGCTGGCTGACCAGGGTGCGGCGGCCGCTGATCTGATACTGGACCTCGTCCGCGTCCAGGGTCCGGCGGTACACCCGCTGCCCACTGGGCTCCAACCGCACCGTGCCGAGCCGGAAACCGGCTGAGCGGTACAACCAGGTCATGCCCAGTTCACCGGTGCCGGTGAGGACCTGAAGGCGTTCCTTCTCCGCGTGCACCTGTTCCAGCAGCCGCAGCTCGTCCACGGGTGCGACGCTGATGTCGTGCCCCGGGCTGCCCATGCACTGTGTGACCGCCTCGTTGACTTTCCCCGGCTGCCAGCCGGGAAAGACGGGGAACACCACCTCCGACCGCCGCACGGGGTTGCGCTCTTCCCTCACCGGGGCCGGCGTGTAGAAGAGCAGATGGCTCTCCTGGCGCCCGTAGTTGTCGTGGGCGACACCACGCGGCAGGCGGGAGAACTCCCCCGGCCGGTGTTCGACAACACCGAGCTCGGTCATCAACGTGCGGTCGCCGGCGATCTGGTAGGAGATCTCGTCGACGTCGCAGTTGCGGTGGTAGAAGGGCTGACGGTTGTCCATCGTCTGCCACTCGACACGGAGCTGGGCACTCTCGTAGATCCCGCGCGGCGGAGCGAACGGCACTGCCGCGTACTCCTGCGGAAAGTGCACCACACTCAGCGGCTCGTGATCCCTCCACAGCTTCACCGGGAAGGGGTTCGGGTGCGGCGGCGACAGCAGCAGATGCTCGTCCCTCTCGACCAGACGGGACGGCTCGTCCGAACAGACGACCGCGACGACTTCGGTGACAGTGGCCATGAAACGTCCTTGTTTCGTTTGTCTCGTTGGGGAAACGGCTGTTCAGGCGGTCGCGGGCAGGTGCCAGTCGAGGAACGCGTAAGTGCGCTGCCAAGCAGTGGACGCGCTGTCCTCGACATACATGTGCGGACGGGCATCGCAGGCGAAGGCGTGTCCAGCGCCTTCGTAGACATGGCTCTCGAACTCGACCCGCGCGCCGGTCAGCGCCTCGTCGATGGCCCTGACCTGCTCGGCGGGAATGGTCGGGTCCGCCGATCCCACATGCAACATCATCGGGGCATCGATGTCCTTGACCCGGTCCACGACCGCGTGCGGACCGGCGGCAATGCCAGGACCGTAGAAGACGACGGTGGCACCCAGCCCGCCGATCCCGGTGGCGGCCGTGAAAGCCGCCCGGCCGCCGAAACAGAAGCCGTTGACGGCCGTACGCGAGGCCGGAATGCCCTCCTGCTCCGTGAGGTGGGCCACGACGGCCCGGACATCGGTGACGATCGCGTCCGGACCGATCGCGCCGATCAGCGGCATCGCCTCGGCATGCTGCTCATAGGCAAGCATGCCGACGCCGTTGCGGTGGAACAGATCGGGCGCGAGCGCGAGGAAGCCACGAGCGGCGTATCGCCGCGCGATGTCCTGGATGTGCTCGTTGACGCCGAACGCCTCCTGCAGCACCACCACCGCCCGGCTGGCAGGCTGTGCGGGGCTGGCGATGTACACGCGCATGGGACCGTCTGCCGTGGACACCGTGAGCCATTCGGTAGTGGCGCTGTTGATGCTGTGCTGGTCAGTCATGGTGCTGAGTCCTTCACTGGTATGAGAGAGGAGGTTGCCGATGTGCGGACGTCAGCCGTGCCGCCGTACCCGGTTGACGGTGGTCAGGGGCTAAGCGTCAGAGGGCGGCGAAGGCGACGTGCGCCCGGCGGACGAGATAGCGGTATCCGGCTTCCAGCTGGCTTTCAGGCCAGCATTCGGCCCGCTTCGCGAGGGCTTCCATGGCGTCGGAGTGCACGAGCACGGGGCCGGCCGCCTGCGCCGTCAGCTGGAGAGCGCAGGCCCGTTCGAGCAGTACCGCGTGCATCACGGCCCCTGCCACGGTCCGGCCCGCGGCGACCAGCCCGTGCTTGGGCATGAAGGCGGCAGGAGCATCTCCGAGTGCTGCCGCAAGCGCCTTGCCGAGGCCGGGCGTGCTGACGAGTCCGCCGGTCTCCCGGAAGCGGGGCACGTCGGCTCCCGCGAAGAGTGCTCCTTCATGCGAGAGAGGCAGAAGAGGAACTCCGAGGGCCGCGAAGGCGACGGCCGACGCGGCATGGGTGTGCACCGAGCAGGTCAGTTCCGGCGACTCCCGAAGGGTCTCCAGGTGGATGTGGCACTCCTTGTGCGGGGCGCCGTCCCCTTCGAGCACCTCGGCGTCGTACGACACGAGCTGCAGCCGGTCGTGGCCGACCTCTTCGAGGCCCCAGCCCGGCGCCTTGATCCAGATGCCGCGCCCCTCCGGGTCGCGCACAGCGACATGGCCCCAGACCATGTCGCTCTGACCGGCGGCAGCCAGGGCGTGCGAGGCCTGGATCACGTGGGCACGAGCCTCGCCGGGGGTCATGACGTGGGCAGGGCGCCGTAGTAGCGGGCGGCCCCGGGGTGCAGCGGAATCGGTGACTTGCCCATGGTGGCCGGGTCCAGTGGGTAGGTGATCGGACTGCGCTCGGGGGCCAGGTGCCGGTACTGCCCCTCGATGATGTGCCGGGTCTCCCCCAGCACCCACGCGATGGCATACGCGACGTCGTCGGCGAGGTCGGCGCGGGTGAGTACCAGGAAGTCGGAGAAGTCGAGCGTCCGGAAGGCGGAGCGCCCCGGGAAGTAGCCGTCGTCGACGGTTGCCGCCGGCCAGCCGAAGTCCTCGTGGATCCGCTCCAGGACGTCCTCCTCGACCTCCAGGAAGTTCAGGTGGCGACCGATCTCCTGCCAGACGGGCAGCATGATCGCCTCGTGGACGATGGCGTTGGCGCGGCCCTCCTTCACATGGTCGAGCGACTCGAACGGCCTCTCGTCCTCAAGTAGTTCGCCGCCCCACCCCTTGACATCGACGCCCGACCGGGTCAGTACCTCGTGGGCGGCGAGCCCCACGTGGTTGACACCGTCGTGGATCGACGTGGCCAGGGTCAACGCGGGCTTCTGCTCCCGCAGTTCGGCGAAAGATGTGATGCCGAGGTCCTTGTGCACGGCCACGACCAGCCGGTCTCGCTGCGGCACCACGCCCAGTGTGCGCAGGTCCGGGTAGTGCTCATCCGAGTAGACCCCGCGCCCGTCGAGGGCCGGAAGCGCGAAAGCGGTGGGGGTGGTCAGCGCCACCTGCACCTCGCCTCTGCCCACGGCGCGGACGGCATCGGAGAAGCCCCGGCTGTTCCAGGTGGCGATGCGCGTGTGCGGACCGCAGCGGTCCGCCAGCTCCTGGGCGATCCAGCCGCAGACCCGGTGCAGGTTCGCACTGCCCCAGTCGCCCCGCAGGTGCAGGGTGAGCGAGCGTTCGATCTTCGGTTCCACCGGCCGGTCGGGCCTGGCAACGGAGGGACTCATCGCGGCTCCAGTCCTGTAATGAAGGATATGAATCCTGCCAATCGAATCAATATAGAAGTACACCCTGGACGGGCGCGAGAGGCGGGAGACATCTAGTCTAGCGTCATAGGTCTACCATTAGAGCTATGGCGTACGTGACCGCCAGTCGGGCGCCGTCCCGTGTCGACCTCTCACAGGGCGCGTTGTCGGTGCACAGTCGGCCCGTTCAGCCAACAGTCACGGTGACGGGAGCGAGTCCAGACCGCGCAGGACGTTGTTGAAGTGACGGACCGGCCGGCCGACCTCGATACGGACGACATCGCGAAGGAGTGCGCGCAGGATCGCCTCGCCCTCCATACGGGCCAGCGCCTGCCCGGCACAGCCATGCAGGCCGAATCCGAAGGCGAGATGGTCGTGGTTGCTCCGCGTGACGTCGAAGCGGTCAGCGTCCGGCCACTTGCGCTCGTCGCGGTTGGCTGAGCCGAAGAGGACTGCCAGGCGGGTACCGGCCGGGACGGCGACATCTCCGACGACCGCATCGACACGCGCCGTACGCCCGAACGTCTGGACGGGTGATTCGTAACGCAGCACTTCCCGGAATGCCGACGGGACCAGGGCCGGATCGGCTCGCGACATGTCCCATTGCGCGGGGTGTTCGGCCAGCAGTCAGATCATGTGACCAATGGCGTGCACGGTGGTGTCCATCCCCGCGGCCACATAGGCCATCACCAGGTGAAAGGACATGACCACCTCCTAGTGCGCGGTGCCCGTACCTGCATAGCGCAGCGGGTGTCCACGCATAACTGATCATTGCGCATGGCGAGAACCAGCGACCCGACAATCAAGGCACATGTCCCGGAAATCAGGAAAGCCGGGACGAGGCCCGAGGCCGCCAGCCACTGATGCGATCGAGGTCGCACGTACGCCCCAAAAGTCCATCGCCGGGCGGTACAGGACATGCTCGGAGGCTCGCACTGATTCCGGAGGGGCGGGGGGGGGGGGGCCCGGCGGCCCCGGGGGGGGGGCGCGCCCCCGCAAACCAGGCGGGCGGGGGGGGGGGGGGGGGGCGCGCGGCCGGCGCGCCGGCCCGCCCGGCCC
>NZ_JBHXMA010000030.1:82917-98463 GCF_042721035.1 Streptomyces sp. NPDC058464 | reverse complement strand
TTACTGGACTGGCCCGGTGGCTCGCACTTTTTCGGGAGGGGCGGTGTCGCCCCCCGGCCGGCCGGGGGGCGACTCCGCCATAACTGCTACTGGACCGGCTGGTAGGCGGTGCCGCCGTCACTGAGCAGCCGCTCGGCCTCCGCGTAGATCTCCTCCGGCGAGAGACCGAAGTCGATGGTCTTACGGAACGGCTGGCGCACATCCTTCTCGATGCGCAGGTAGACCTCGTTGCGGTTGCCCTCGGGATCGAAGAAGTAGATCCCGAGTGCGTTGCCGTGGGTGACCTCCTGCTGCACCTTCACCCCTTCCTCCTCGAACCTGCGATGAAAGGCACGCAGATCCTCCACGGACTCCACCCGCCAGGAGATCTGATGCTGCTGCTTGTCGCCGACCGGCGAGGTACGTCCGGTCTGCAGCACGAACTCGTGATGCTCCTCCTCCGGCTTCGCACTGAAGAACACGATGCCGAAGTCAGCGTCCTCGTCCGTGACGGTCAGACCCATGACGCGCTCGTAGAAGTCCCGCATCCTCGGCAGGTCGTACACCCACACTCCAGTGTGACCGAGTCCGGTGATAGCCACGCCGACACCCCTTTGATTGTCTCGCTATGCAGGACGCATATCCTGCTATACATAATCAGCGTACGATCAGCGCTCCCAGCGGTCAATCAAGGAGAGGTGCACCTCACATGCGACTGGCAACACTGCGCGTGAGCGACGGAACACGGGCGGCCCGGCACGACGGAGAGTCCTACGTCCTGCTCCCCCACCCCGATCTCGGCGCTCTGCTCGCCTCCGGGGACGACTGGGCCCGCACGGCAGCGAGCGCGGAAGGCGAGCGCATCGACGCCGCCGACGCTGTATACGCACCGCTGGTGCCGCACCCGAACAAGATCATCTGCCTCGGCCTGAACTACGCCACCCACATCAAGGAGATGGGCCGGGACACACCCCAGTACCCGACGCTGTTCGCGAAGTACGACGGCTCGCTCATCGGCGCATACGACCCGGTCACGCTTCCCGTGGTCAGCGACAGCGTGGACTGGGAGGCCGAGCTCGGATTCGTCATCGGCCGGGCCGCCCGTCACGTCCCGAAGGAAGAAGCACTGGACTTCGTCGCCGGCTACACCGTCGTCAACGACGTGACCGTACGCGAATACCAGCGCCGCACCCGGGAGTTCCTGGCCGGCAAGACCTTCGAGGCGACCACCCCCGTGGGCCCCGAACTGGTCACCCCCGACGAGTTCGACGGCAAGGAACCCGACCTGGAGATCCGGTGCGAGGTGGACGGAACGGTGATGCAACGCTCCCGTACCTCGGACCTGCTGTTCGGCATCGCCGACATCGTCTCCTACGTCAGCGACATCATCACCCTTCGACCCGGCGACCTCATCTGCACCGGAACACCCGGCGGCGTCGGCGACGGCATGAACCCCAAGACCTACCTCAAGCACGGCCAGGTCCTGCGCACCGTCATCGAAGGCCTCGGCGAAACCCGCAATGTGTGCGTGCGAGAGACGACGCCCTCGGCGTAGGGCAGCGGCCCGGCGACGGCTCAACCATGTACTGCCATGCCATGGATAAACGCTCCTCTCCCGCTTCACGGGGGTCGCTCCGATAGTGGATCCGAGATCAGCCTGCCGCGCCGAGGGCTCGGCCCCTCGCCGGCATTCACCCCCTAGGAAGAGAAGAGTCTGTTCATGGCCACCGAGAAATGGACCCCCGCCCCGCTGCCCGACCTGTCCGGGCGGACTGTGGTGGTGACCGGCGCCTCCAGCGGGCTCGGGGCGGTCACCGCCCGCGAGCTGGCCAGGGCCGGGGCACGGGTCGTGCTGGCCGTGCGGAATCCGGGCAAGGGCCAGTCGGTCGCCGACGGCATCGCGGGCAAGACCGAAGTGCGCGCTCTGGACCTGGGCAACCTCGCTTCGGTTCAGGCCTTCGCCGACTCCTGGTCGGGACCACTGGACATCCTGATCAACAACGCGGGCATCATGGGCGTGCCGCAAGGCCGTACCGCCGACGGATTCGAGCTGCAGTTCGGCACCAACCATCTGGGGCACTTCGCGCTGACCAACCTGCTGCTCCCGCACATCACCGACCGGATCGTCACCCTCTCCTCGGGGCTGTCCTTCATGGGCCGGATCCACCTGGACGACCTGAACTGGCAGAACCGCCCCTACAAGCCCATGCGCGCCTATGCGCAGTCCAAGCTCGCCAATCTGCTGTTCACCGTCGAACTGCAGCGACGGCTCGGCGAGGCCGGGAGTTCCGTGCGCGCTCTCAACGCCCACCCGGGCGTGGCCACCACGCCTCTCGACCAGCATCTGCGCGGACTCACGGGCGCCTTCACCCGCTTCAGCTATCGCTTCTACGCCCAGAAGAAGGCAGAGTACGGCGCGCTGCCCATCCTGTACGCCGCCACTCAGGACGTACCCGGAGGCTCGTACATCGGGCCCAGCGGCCGCGACGGTGAGCGCCCTCGTATCGAGAAGCGCAGCGCGCGCGACACAGACGCCACCATGGCGCGTCGTCTGTGGGACCGCTCCGAGGAACTGACCAGGGTCTACTTCGCCTGACCCGGCCCAGTGGACCCTGTGGAGGACACCGCATGCCCACCCCGGACATCCGCCGACGGAATAATGACAAAGTGGACCGATCACAGCTTGCCGACTTCCTGCGCCGGCGCCGAGAGGCCCTGCAACCCGAGGATGTCGGGCTCACACGGGGCCCACGACGCCGTAGCCCCGGCCTGCGCCGCGAAGACGTCGCCGCGCTGGCCGGGATGTCGGTCGACTACTACGTCCGGCTCGAACAGGAACGCGGCCCGCAGCCGTCCGAGCAGATGACAGCGGCTCTCGCCCGCGGCCTGCGGCTGTCCTTGGACGAGCGCGACCACCTCTTCCGCCTGGCCGGTCACGCCATTCCCGGACGTGTCTCCCGCAACGATCACGTCAGTCCGGCCATGATGCGGGTCCTGGATCATCTCCAGGACACCCCGGCCCAGGTCGTGACGGACCTGACCGAGACGCTCGCGCAGACACGCCTCGCCACGGCGCTGCTCGGCGACCAGACCCGCTTCACCGGTCCGGCCCGCAGCATGATCTACCGGTGGTTCACCGACCCCCGGTCCCGTTCCGTCTTCCCAGAGGAAGACCACGCCCTGCACAGCCGCATCTTCGTCTCGCGACTGCGCTCCGTCCACGTCGTCAGCGACCAGAGCCCCCGCACCACCGTGCTGATCGAGCGACTCAACTCCACGAGCGGTGAGTTCACGCGCCTGTGGAACCAGCACGAGGTCGGGGTGCCCAAGGACGAGTACAAGACGATCGTCCACCCCGAAGTCGGAGATCTGCACCTGCACTGCCAGACCCTGCTCGCCACCGACCAGGCCCAGTCCTTGCTCATTTTCACGGCGACCCCGGGCTCTGAGAGCTACGAGAAGCTGAAGCTCCTCTCTGTCATAGGCGCGCCTGCCGGCCCCTTCAGCTGACCGAACGCTCAATCCGGCCAGGAGCCACGAGCCACATCCCAGCGCCCGGTGGCCACCGCCACACCGCCGGGCCCCGGTGGCCGCCGCCGCGACCGTTATCCCCACGGCGCGTCGGCGGCCCCGGAACTCACCGGGCCACGCACTATCGCCGGTTCTCCCACTTCCGTCCCGCAGTGGCAGTGGGCTGGGAACTCTCGTGGACGCGTCGCGGGTGGATTGAACTCCGGAGATGCTCATCCCGTTCGACCGGGCGAGAGGACTGGTCGAACGGGCGATCGCGATGACTTCGGTGACACGACCCATGAAACTTCCCAGCTCTGTCGGGGAGTTGATGGTCAGACGGCCGTGGGGAGGTGTTTGTCGAGGAATGCCCGGGTGCGCTGCCAGGCGGTTCGCGCGCTGTCCTCGACGTACATGTGCGGACGGGCGTCACAGGCGAAGGCGTGTCCGGCGCCCGCGTACACGTAGCTCTCGTAGTCGGTTTCCACGACGTTGAGGGCTCGTTCGATGGCCGTGACCTGGTCTCTGGGAATGCTGGGATCTTCCGAGCCGACGTGCAACTGTACGGGAGCGTCGATCTCCCCCGCCCGATCGATGACCGCGTGCGGGCCGACGGCGATGCCGGGTCCGTAGAAGACGACGACGGCACCGAGTCCGCTGACGCCGGTGGCCGCGGTGAAGGCGGCCCGGCCGCCGAAGCAGAGCCCGTTGACCGCGGTACGTGTGGCTGGGATGCCCTCCTGCTGCGCGAGGCGCGAGAGTACGGCTTCCACGTCTGTGACGATCGCGTCGGGTCCGATGGCCCCGATCAACGACATGGCTTCGGTGCGCTGGTCGTACCTGAGCGTTCGGACCCCGCTGCGGTGGAACAGGTCGGGCGCCAGGGCCAGTAACCCGCAGGCGGCGTGGCGGCGAGCGATGTCCTGGATGTGTTCGTTGACCCCGAACGCCTCCGGCAGTACCACCACGGCCCGGTCGGCGGGCCGCACCGGGTGCGCTTCATACACCCGCATCGTTCCGTCTGCCGTGGGGATGGTGATCCAACCGGTTGTGACAGCGGCGTTGTCGTGGTCGTTCACGGCTTTGAGTCCTTCGACGGTACTTACTTCGAACAACCGTCCTGTCACGGTCCAGCGGAGGCCGTGCGGTCGGATCAGGAACGGTGGCGGGTTGATGCCGGCTCGATGAGGAGCCAGGGCACCGACACAGCGCGTGGCAGGAGTGGGCGGCGACGGGGGCAGGGAACTGGCGCGCGGACACGCCTGCCCTGTCCCCGTCGACGGCCTGGACCTCACCTGGTGGCCTTCGCGCAGCACCTCGTGCCGGCGGCGTCCTCAGGCCGACAGCTCACGATTTCGGCGAGTGCGCGGAGGCAACCCTTGCCGCGGTGTTCCGGACGCCTGGCCGGAGTCCGCGTTGTGCGGTGCATGCGGCGCCGGGCCGCCGCGGAAGGCCGACAGCCGTGGCACCGTACGCCGTGCCGACGGCGGCAAGGTCCGGTCTCAGTGCTCCTGCGGTTGCCCGTAGCGAGCCGCGGGGGTGGGGCGGTTGCCTCCGGCCAGGAGAGCGGTCTCGCCGGCCAGCAGGGCTTCGATCGCCGCTTCCTGGTCCTCCAGGCCGGGAACGCAGATCGTCTCCCCCAGACGCAGACCGGCAAGACCGGCATGGGCCACCGCCTCCGGAGTCATGGCGAAGGGCACGTCGCGGCTGGCCCCGTTGTTGAAGTCGGTTGCGACTATCCCGGGGCAGACCACCTGGGTGCGGACACCGGTACCGGCGAGTTCCTGACCGAGCGTCCTGGTGAACGCGACCGTGGCGGCCTTCGCGGCGGCGTAGAGAGTGCGGGGCGGCATGTGCGGATTGTCCTGTCCGGCGCTGAAAGCCAGCAGGGAGGCCACCGTGACGATGGAGCCGGTGCCTGCGGCCAGCATGCCGGGGAGCGCGGCTCGGGCCAGTTGAACGGGCGCAGTGCCGTTGAGGGTCAGCATGCGGTCGATCTCGCCGGGGTCGACGTCGACGAGCCGGGCGTAGCCGCCGGCACCCGCGTTGCTGATCAGCAGTCGGACATCGCCTACGGCGAGGCGCTCGACCACCGCGCCGAGCCCTTCGGAGGTTGCGAGGTCCGCCGGCAGGACCTCCACGGCCGCACCGGACTTTCGCAGTTCGTCGGCCAGGTCGGAAAGACGGTCGATCCGCCGGGCCACCAGGATCAGATCGTGGTCGGTCGAGAGAAGGCGGGCATATGCGGCGCCGATGCCGGACGAGGCACCGGTGACGAGCGCAAGAGTACGAGACATGACGGCAAAGTTATTCAGGTGCCTGTCACATGTCAAGCTGCTTGATACTCATCCAGGTGCCGTATCTTTGTCGCGTGAGACAGAACCATGGCGGGGACGGAACCATCGCGGTCGATGCGCTGCACCGGGTGACCTGGGCACTGCGGCGAGCGGAGTGGGCGGTACAGGCCCGCAAGGACCAGAGCCTTCGGCCTCAGGGCATCGCGGCCGCGCAGTACTCCTTGCTGATCTGCGTCCACACCGATCCCGGTCTGACCGGCGCAGAACTGGCACGTCGGCTGAACGTCACCCCGCAGGCGGTGGCCTCCCAAGTGGCCCGCCTGGAGGAACGGGGCCAGCTCGAACGCCGCCCGCACCCGCGCCACCGCCACGTGCAGGAACTCCATCTCACCGACGCGGGCCGTGACGCCCTGCGCCAGGCCGATGCAGTGATCGACGAGATCGAACAGCGGATCGCCGAGAAGCTGGGGCCCGACAAGGCCGCACAGTTGACGGCGCTGCTCGACGAGGTGGCCGACGCGGTGCGCGAGGCCTGACGCACCTCACTCACCTCCTCCGAGCGCCTCAAGGAGTACGGATGGATCTCCCCCCACTCGATCCCCTCGACCTTCAACTGCTGCATGCCCTGCAGCTCGACGGGCGTGCGCCCTTCAGCCGTATCGCCACCGTCCTCGGCGTCTCCGACCAGACGGTGGCCCGGCGGTACCGGCGGCTGCACAAGACCGTCAACGTGCGTGTCCTCGGCATGACGGACGAGAGCCGGCTCGGCCGGCAGAGCTGGATCGTACGGCTGCACTGCATCCCGGACGTCGCCGAACAGCTCGCCGAGGCCCTCGCCAAGCGCCCCGACACTCTGTACGTGACCCTGATCTCCGGCGGCACCGAGGTCGTCTGCGGCATGAAGCCCCGCAGCCGAAGGGAACGCGACGAGTTGCTCTTCGACCGGCTCCAACGCACCCGGCAGATCGTCAAGGTGACGGCCCACTGCCTGCTGTACCCCTTCTACGGAGGATCGCTGAGCTGGCTCAACAAGTCCAACGCTCTCGACGCCGACCAGCAGGCCGCGCTGCGGCTGCCGGCTCCGGAGCAGTTCGCCGGAGCCGTGCCCCTGGACGCCGCCGACGAGGCACTTCTCGCGTTGCTCCGCCGCGACGGCCGGGCCACCCTGACCGATCTGCAGAAAGCCACCGGGCAGTCGGAGTCGGCGGTCAAGCGGCGGCTGGACTCCCTGCGTTCCTCCGGGGTGTTGTATTTCGACGTCCAGTACGACCACGAGTCGCTCGGGCAGGACATCAGCGCCATGCTCTGGCTCACCGTCATGCCTCGCGCCCTCGCCGACGTCGGACACAGCATCGCCGCGCATCCGGAGGTGCACTTCGCGTCCGCCACCACAGGCCAGGCGAACATCGTCGTCTCGGCCCACTTCCAGAGCTCGGACCAGCTGTACACGTATCTGAGCGAGAAGATCGGGGCCCTCGACGGCATCCAGGCCGTCGAGTCGGCTCTAGTCCTACGCCAGGTCAAGCAGCTCACCTACGAACCGAACCGCTGACGGACACGCGTGGTCCGGAACCCCCGGGAGTGGGTCCCGGACCACGCTCGGGGCGCCTACCCGTCCCCACGGAAGTGCGCCCCGTACCGGGCCACGCCGCTCCAGCCGGCCCGGTACGTTCTCTGGACCTCGTCCGACCGGCGGCCGTCGGCCGGACCGAGCCGCTCAGCCCTCGGGGTGAACGAGTTCCACATCGAACTCCAGGTGCGGGCCGTCCAGGGTGACCTGTGCGGCCACCGGCGGGTACCCGGTGGCGATCACCGAGTAGTCGCCGGCATCCAGGTCGGTGAAGGCGTAGTCGCCGTCCGGCCCGGTGGTCGCCGTACTGATCACGTTTCCCGCCTGGTCCACGAGCGTGACCCGCGCGTCGTCCAGCGGCCTGCGATCGCTCCCGGCCCGCACAGTTCCCCGCAGCACCGCTCCGGGCCACAACGCGACGTCCAGATGAGCGAGTCGAGGACCGAACACCCGGACGGGCAGTGCAGCGGGCCGGAACCCCTGAGCGTTGACGACGACCGTGAGATCGCCTTCCGGCAGCTCACCGAACGCGAACGCGCCGGACTCGTCGGTCGTGTCGGCGGCCAACGCCTCACCCAGCACGTCCGTCACCGCCACCGTGGCCCCGGGCACGGGCGCGCCGTCTCCTGCCGTGATGACCGTGCCCACCAGCCCGCGGTTCGCGGACAACATGACATCGTGGGACAGCGGCTCGTCGCCCACCACCACGGTGGCGGCCTGCGGCTGGTGACCCTCCGCCGCCGCGATCAGTACGTACGATCCGGCGCCCGGCACATCGAGTACGTACCTGCCTTCGAAATGCGCCACCGCTCGCGCCAGTTGCCGCCCGGCCGACGAGATCAGGGTCAGAGTGGCTCCTTCGACAGGCGTACCCGCGGCCTCGCTCACCCGGCCGTACAGCTGGGACCCCGATTCACCATCCGGTACGAAGCCGGCGCCCCCCGTCCCAGTCCCGGCCGCGGGTGCACGCAGGTCGGTCCGCGCGGCGTGACGACCATGTGCATGGGCACCGACCAGAACGGCCTCCGACTCGATCTCGACGGAGGGCTCGGGCTCCTCAGGCCCTGTCTGTTCGGCACTGCCGGCGACAGGTGCCGCGGTGCGCTGCGGCGTCCGCAGCAGTACCGCACCCACGAGCGCCGCGAGCAGGGCCAGCGACGCGGCCACGATCAGGCACAGTTTGATGCCGTCGAGGAACGACTCGGACAGCGCGCCCAGAGCCTGACCGGTGTGCTTCCCGAGGTCCATCCCTGCCACCGCTCCCAGGCCGTGGGTGTCGGCGACGTCGGTGATCCGCTGTACCGACGGGCCGCTGAGACCGGCGTCGCGCAGGTGACCGGGGAGGGCGTCGGTGCTCTTGGTCGTGAGCAGGGTGCCCAGGATGGCCGGGCCGAGTACACCGCCGACCTGCCGGAAGGCGTTGTTGCCCGCCGACGCCATACCGGCCAGGTGGTGCGGCACGGCCGCGACGGCGGTGGCGGTCATGGGGGTGATCACGATGCCCAGCCCGAGGCCGAGCAGGCCCAGCCGCCAGGCCAGCGGCCCGAAGCCGGTCCCGGCGTCGATCGACGTCAGGGAGACCAGTGCTCCCGTGGTGATCAGCAGGCCGGTGGTGATCATGATCCGGGCCGAGATCTTGTGCATCAGACGTCCGGCCAGCGGACCCACGACCAGGGACATCAGACAGACGACCAGCAGCCGGTAGCCGGCGTGCAGGGTGTCGAGGCGCTGCACCAGACCGAAGTAGAGGCTGAGGACGTAGAAGAAGCCGATCAGCCCAAGGAACGTGATCATGGCGATCAAGGTCGTCGCGCTGAAGGCCGGGCTACGGAAGAGTGACAGGTCCAGCATGGGGCTGGTGCTGCGGCGCTCGGCCAGGACGAAGGCGACGGCGCTGACCGCGGCCAGCGACAGAGCCACGATCACCCGGCCCTCGGTGAAGGAGGCGGCTCCGCCCTCGATGACGCCGTAGACGAGCGCGGTGATCGCCACCGCCGCGGTTATCTGGCCGGGCCAGTCAAGCCGGCGCTCGACAGGCGAGCGGGAGTCGGTCACCAGGGGTGCCGCGATCGCGAGGGTGATGACGGCCACAGGGATGGTCGGCAGATAGATCCAACGCCAGGTGGTGTGGTCGAGGATCACACCGGCGATCATCGGGCCGACGGCCAGCGCGGCCATCAGCGACGCCGCCCACAGTCCGACGAACGTGGCGCGCTTGCGCGGGTCGGGTACGGCGTGGCTGATCAGCGCCAGCGTGGACGGCAGCAGCGCGGCGGCGCCCAGACCGGCACAGGCCTGGCCGATCCACAGCACCTGGACCGAGTGGGCCGACAGTGCGACGACGGCGCCCACCGCGGCCAGCGCCAGGCCGGACAGGTACACCTTCTTGCGTCCGTGAACGTCGCCGAAGACGCCGGCGGTCAGGATGAAGGCGGCCATGGGGAGCTGGAACGCCGACTGGACCCAGGTCAGTTGGGAGGACGACGCGTGCAACGCGGACTGGATGGCGGGCAGGCTCACCGACACGGTGGTCACGGGCAGGTAGGCGACGAACATCCCGAGGCAGGCCATGACCAGCGTGGCCACTTGCCGTTCTCGGTGCTCGCTCGCCGGTGGTGTGACGTTCAAGGAAATCTCCCTCATGGCGCGGCGTTACCGCACTCCGCTTACGAGACGACACCTTCGGGCCACGCCCGTCGTGCGTTCTAGCCACAGCCCCGAAAACCGGGAAAACCGACATCCGGAGCAGGTCCGAGAGGGATTTCCGACGGCCTTGAAGCGCCTTGGGCCGAGCGCGACGGCACCGCGGCCACGCTGGCCGGGGCGGCGGCCGCGTCGCCCCCGAGTTCAGGTCCTACCGCGGTCGTAGCCGCCGATGCCCGGTTCCTCCCGCGGTACCACGGCAGGCGCTGTGGCCGAACCTAGCGTCCCTGCCGAGGCGCCGAAGCGACGGCCGCCCGGTACTAAGGACGAGTCGATGATCATCGATGCACTACGACCCGTAACAGCTCAACGGCGCGGGCCAGCCGCCGACGGCACACGCCGCTCCGCCGACGCTCTCCCCAGGGAGCGCTCGTGACCGACACAAGCCAGGTGCGAGGCAGTGGCCTCCCCTATGCCAAGGTGCCCGCGGTCACCGCGATCTTCTGGTGCGTCAAGGTGCTCACGACGGGGCTGGGAGAGTCCGCCTCGGACTACCTGTTCCTGGGCGGACACTGGATCCTGCTGATCCTCACCGCGCTCACGGTTGCCGGAGCGTTCGTGTGGCAGTTCCGGACGTCTCGATACCAGGCGATCCCGTACTGGACCGCGGTCCTCGGCGTCGCTGTCTTCGGTACGGCCGAGGCGGACATAGTGGCCTTCGTCGTCGGCGTGCCGCTGCCACTGGTGACCGGCGGGTACGCCCTCGCCACCGCTCTCGTGCTGTGGCTCTGGTACCGGTCGGAGGGGACGCTCTCGGTGCACAGCATCACCACGCGGCGCCGCGAGACCTACTACTGGCTGACCGTCATGTGCAGCTTCGCACTGGGCACCGCCGCGGGCGATCTCACGGCCGACACCCTGGGTCTGGGCCTGGTGGGCTCGATCGCTCTGTTCGGCGTAGCCATCACCGTCCCGTGGGTCCTCCATCGCCGAGGGACGCTCCATCCGGTCACCGCCTTCTGGGCGGCTTACGTCCTCACCCGCCCGCTGGGCGCCTCTGTGGCGGACTGGCTCCTCAAGCCCGTCCACGACGACGGTTACGGGGGCGGCGGTATCGGTCTCGGATCGGGCGCGGTCTCCCTCGGAGGGCTGGTCCTGTTCGCGGGTCTGGTCGCCTACCTGGCGATCAGGCGCCCCGACGTGCAGGAGACGCCGAATGGATTCCGCACCAGGCCCGTCAGCTCTCCCAGCGAAGCACCGCACGCCTGAGCAGCTGGGACTGAACGCAGAGCGCGACGCGCCGCGTTCAGTCCCAGCTCCGCAGACGAACGCCTCGGTCGGTATGAGGTCGATGTCGGTCTTGACCGTGGACACCGACAGCACGAAGCAGGCGGCGATCTCCCCATTGGGTGGCGGTGTCGCTCAGGCCATGCCCCCTAGGGCACGATGCCGGCAGTAGGGCTTCACAGTTAATGCGCCACGGGGGCGACGCGCGGCTTCAACGTGTGGGCAGGAGCATGGCGGAAGGGTGTTCCGGGTCATGGAACACGAGCTGCCGCGCCGGGCGGAGAGTGGTGGCGGTGGCTCGGGGCTTATCGGTGCCGGGGTTGCGGTTGTAGCGCGGGAAAGCCCCGCTGGACGCCTGGACCCGGATACGGTGACCACGTTTGAACCGGTGGGCCGTCGGCCAGAGCCGCACGTCCGCCGGTGAGGTCTTGTCGGCGTTGGCGAGGCTGACCAGGCCGTCGCAGACGTTGGTGGAACGTCCCTTCCCGTCGACGTCGCACAGGCGGACGAAGACATCGGCGTACGGCAGGCTGGAACGGAAGAAGATCTCAGCACTCACCTCACCGACCACCTCGACGTCCTTGTCCAGTACGGACGTTGTGTAGGTGAGGAGAACGCCCCGGGCCTCCAAAGCTGTGTTGTCGCCCCAGCCTGCCTTCATGCCGAAAGCCAGGCGGACGCCGCCGGCCGCCGGGGTGGTGTTGGCGGGGTCGTAGGAGTATCCGTCGGGGGACGAGTTGGCGGGCGCCTCGGGCGAGAGTGCGCTGTCCGCCTGAAGGTGAAAACGCCGGGGTTCGTATCCGGGCAGCGGCCAGGACGGGAAGTCACGCCTTTTCTCCTCGCCTATGACGAACTGGCGTACCGGGGCGCGCACTCGGTTTCTCGTACCTGGCCCCGGTCAGACCGAAGCCGAGGGCTTCGGTCTGACCGGGGAGATGCCCTCTCCGGAGCAGACCTCCTCGGCCTCGTCGAGCCCCAAACTCCCCGCAAGGACCGACAGCCTGTTCCACAGCAGCCGCTCGGCCGGGGTGCAGAGTTCGTAACTCCAGTCCATCAGTGTGCGCTGGTGCGGCCACGCTGTCCGGCTGCCGCCGGTGAGCAGCGCGAAGCGGTCCTCCAGTCGGTCCACCGTCTGCTGGACGCTGAGGGTGCGCAGCCGGGACGCGGCCAGTTCGATCGCCAGCGGCACCCCGTCGAGATCGGTGCACAGCCGGGAGACCGCGGCGTCGTTCTCGGCAGTGACCCGGAAGTCCATCCGCACCGCGGTGGCCCGGTCCCGCAGCAGCTCGACAGCGTCCTGCAGGGGCAGAGGCGGATCGGCGCTGAGATGCTCGCCGCTGACACCCAGGGCGTGGCGGCTCGTCGTCTGAACACGCAGATCGGCGCTTGCCGACAGCAGTGCCCGCGTCAGCTCGGCGCAGGCATCGATGAGATGTTCACAGTTGTCCAGCACGATCAGTGCCCGGCGCCCGGCCAGATGCGCCCCAAGCCGTTCAAGGACCGGCATGGCGCCCAGCTCCTGCACTCCGAGGGCCCTGGCGGCGGCGCCGGCCACCGCCGACGGGGCGCTCACAGGGGCCAGGTCCACCAGCCATACCCCGTCCGGAAACGCGTCTGCCGACGTGGCGGCCACTTCGAGCGCCAGTCGGGTCTTGCCGATCCCGCCCATCCCCGTGAGCGTGAGCAGCCGCGCCGTCCGAAGGCGTTCTAAGGACCTCGGTGATCTCGCTTCGTCGGCCCACGAACGTGTCGACGGCCACAGGCAGGCCTCTCGGCTGAAGCCACAACGATCACGCACCTCGCCATCACCGACTCGAAACCGGACGGGGCTGGAAGCCGTTCCGTGTCCGCGAACCGCCTCGGCGGACGCAGGACAGGTCACCAAGCAATCGGAGGCCGACGCAACCGGCGTCGACGGATGACGCAAAGTACACCATTGATAAGATAAACAGGACGGCCGGCCTCCCGCTGGGAACGTCCCGGGCGAACGGTGAGTGGTGGGGACTCGGAGGCGGCCACCGCGCGTGGTACGCCAACCTTGCCGTGGCCGACGCGGAACGCCGGGCCGGGGGGTGAGCCCCGGCCCGGCGTCTGCTTGGCATATCAGTTGCCACGCTGTGCGTGAAGAAGGTTCGGCCTCAGTGAGCAGCCAGCTTGAGGACGACCTTGGTCGGCTCCTGGGGAGTGGGGGCGGGCGTGGTGGATGGCTTCATGGCCGACGGCTTCTTCAGGGTGGGCTTCTTGGCGGCGTGCTTCTTGGCAGCCGCCTTCTTCTTCGGGGTGTGCTTCTTCGGGGACTTGTGTGTCTTGCCGCCGGGGGCCGATTCGTTGGTGATTGCCGCCGCGATCACGTTGATCTTGCTGCCGTAGGTTGCGATCAGAGGATCGGTGACCGATGAAGGGGCATCCGTTGCCACGTCGATCACGTCCGTGTCCTCGTTGTAGGTCGCGGTGCCGGAGTAACCAGCATCCGAGATCTGTGCGACCGTGTCGTCCGAGATCGTCGACACCTCGTCGTTCGTGGAGAACTGGCTGTACTCGCCGTAGAGAACCAGATCCGGGTTGTCGAACCCGGTGAAATCCGAGGGGTACTGCAGTTCGTCGGGCACCTGGGATCCCGTGAACACCAGGGTCGCCTCGCCCGCATCGTCCACGTACTCCATCAGGGCGTTGTTGTAGTCGCCGATTTCCATGACGCGATCCCAGTCCGCGTCGCTGATCCCGGCATCCCCGGGGTTCATCAGCGCGAACGATGGGGCTGCGCCCAGGGCGAGCGACGCGGACAGGAGACCGCTCAGCAGCAGTGTCCGGGACAGTCTTCTTCGCATGGGAAACTCCTCGTTTCTGTTTCTGGTGTTCCTGTGCACGTCACTTGGCCAACGCCACGCGGGCCCTGACAGTGCGGTCTTCCAGCGCGGGGAACTGCGCCCTGCGTAGGCTCTTGAGGCCGACCGCGACGCCGGCTGTGACGAGGGTTCCGGCGGCGACGGCAGCGGCGAACATCAGCGGTTTGCCCAGGTGAGTGGCGGCGAAGACGCCGCCGGCCGCAGTCGCCGCGGTTGGGCCGAGCTTCATGGCCACTACGCCGGTGACGGCTCCGCCTGCCATGTTGGCCGGGATCACCCGCAGGGGGTCGGTGAGGGCGAAGGGGACGGCGCCTTCGGGGACGAAGGCCAGACCACTCAGCCAGGAGACCCTGCCGTACCGTCGTTCGGTTTCGCTGAACAAGCTGCGGCGCAGCAGGGTGGCGAGTGCCATCCCCAGCGGTGGGACCATACCCGTCGCCATCACGACAGCCATGAACGTCAGGTGCGGTGTGGAAGGGTCGGGCGAACTGATGCCCATGGTGCCGAAGCCGAAGGCCGTCTTGCCGATCGCCCCGCCGAGATCGCAGCACATCAACAAACCGAGGATCAGGCCGAGCACGATCTGATTGGAGAATTCCAGGCCGATCAGCTGGCCGGTCAGCCATGTCTGGGTCCAACTGAGCATTGGCCCGACGAATGCAAACAGGACCACCGCGGTGATGACGGTTGCGACGAGGGGGAGCACCCCGGTCATGCCGACTTTCAGTCTCCGGATGTTGATCCGCCCCAGAGCCCGAGTGGCCGCACCGGCGATCAGGCCGGCCGTCAGGCCGCCGAGATAGCCAGCGTCCAGGGTCACAGCGGTCAGGCCGCCGATGACGCCGGGAATCACCCCTGGGCGGTCGGCGATGGCGTGGGCGATGCAGCCGGCGATTGCCACGGTGAGGATGTCGAGCGTCAGGCTGCCCGTTCTCATCAGCGCCGCCGCCCAGCTGTCCGGTCCGGTCCAGTCGAAGCCCCGCGCGAGGACAGCGGGTGCGTTCGTGGCGATCTCCGAGCCGCCGATGGTGAAGGCCAGGAAACAGAGCACGCCACCGAGGGCCGCAAGGTAAGTGAGGTGCGGAGTGCCGGAGACCAGCCACCTGCCGGATCTGGCGACTCCGGGGTCGATGGGCGTAGCGCCGCGGCCCCGGCGGGCCGTCGAGGTCTTGGTGGATCGGCTGGGTTTGGACATGGTCGAACTCCAGGGCACGTGGGATACCGCCCGAGGAAGGGGAAGGCGGCGGCGACTGCGGAGTGGGCGGGGTACGGGGGCGGTCGCGGTGACCGGGGAATGAGGCGGGAACCGCGCCGTGGGAACCACCCGTTCCGGGTCGGGGGTGTGTGTGGGGCGCCACAGCAGAGGGGGGGCCGTCCCCCCGGGGGACACGAGGGGGGGGTGAAAGCGGCGGAA
>NZ_JBHXMA010000030.1:0-82907 GCF_042721035.1 Streptomyces sp. NPDC058464 | reverse complement strand
GGGGGGGGGGGGGTGGGGGGGGGGGGGGGGTGCGGGGGTATGGGGGGGGCCCCGGGGCGGGGCCAACCCCCGGTCCGGGGGGGGGGTTGGGGGGCCCCCCCCCCCCGGGGCCCCCCACACAACCCCTGGGACACCGGTGCGTGGTGACAGCGAGGCCATGCCATACACGCCGCGTGGTTGACCCGCGGTCAGTTGAACGGGATCGATGCGTTGTAGTGGGCGAGCACCTTGATCATCTTTGAGCCGTACATATACGGCTGATTGACCGCCCAAGATGGGCCAGTGGGCAGCCAGATTGCGCCCGAATTACTGCCGTAGACGGCAGCACTGGTGGTCCCAATGGCACGGTAAACGGGAGCCCCCGAGTCGCCGGGAGCGGTGTACGAGCCGTTGCAGTGGCAGGCGTCAGTTCCTCCGCGATTGTAGACGAAACCGTCATTCGAGGAGATTCTGCCACCAGGGACAGTGAAACCGTAGTTCGACTGGGTGACCTTGTGGCCGCAGTGATTGAACGTTGTCTGTCCACTCACGCAGACCATCAGGCCGTTATAGGGAGCGGGGACAGAGTCCGCCGAACGCTGACTCTGGCTGGTGCTTGTACCCCCTGTCCAGAAGTGGCGACTGTAATCCTGGTCCCCAATCAACTCGATATCCAGGTCCAGGTCCCGGAAGTCGACTGCGCCGAATCTAGTCCCAGCCGGTGTCTTCACGCCCTCGCCATTGCCATAGCAATGCCCAGCAGTGGTCATGTACTCGTGCCCACCGAACTGAATGGCAATACCCGCAGTGCACACCCCTCCTCCCCAACTCCCCTTGAGGGAGCCTGCCCCGAAGAACGGTGCGCTGTCATGGAAGCGATCAGCCTGGGGCTGGAAGCGGGCATGGCGCACCTCAATCTTGCCCGGATAGGAATCCAGCAGGGCCTTCGTGGCGGACGCCGGCGCGTCGGTGTCGAAGACCACCTTGTCCTTCTCAGCGTCGTACGAGACACCGGCGCCGTACTTCTTCGCGTCGCTGTTCCATCCGCCCGCCGTGATGACGTTCTCGATCTTCTCCGCTTCTCCCGTGGCGAACTGGCTCACCTTGACGGTGGCGCTCACCCCTGCGGGGACCTCGGCCGCGACCTTGGCCTTCTCGGCGGCGGGAGTGCCGGCGGGCAGGCTCAGCACCGGCGTGGAGTCGCTGGACAGGCCGACGCCCTTCACCGACGTCGCGACCTTGTCGAGAGCCTTCCACTGCGCCTGGCTCGGGTCCTTGGCAGACGCTCCTGGTGACGTGGCCGGTGTGCTCGCAGCCCATGAGGCGGCGGGCGCTGACAGCGCTGTCGTGACGGCGACACTCGCGACGAGCAACCAGAGGCGCTTCGATCTCGTTTTCCGTCTCATCCCATTTCTCTCTTCGATAGCGACGGATATAACCGCATCTCCCTTCTTTGCGCGAGAGGGAGAAATCCTGAGACCATTCAAGTCACGGCGATGTCTTGGTGGACCCCAAATTTTCTGCCATTCCACGCCAAGTGAGAGTCGAGAACCCCATAGGCAGTTTTCGAGTCGACTGCAATCTATGCGTTCCCTGAGAAATGGTTACCGCTGAAGGGTCGCTCCCGCAATACCCAGCCATACCCATTCCGCCGCTCGAACGTATGGGTAATCTGTGGGTAGCCAAGGGCCTACAACTGGGTATGGCGCTACCCATCGGAGTTGGATCGCGCACCTCGCGCTTCAACGGAGCGGGTTGTCCGGCTTAGCAAGATGAGGACGACGCCTGTTGTCGGAGTGCTGTTCGGCCTATTCGCCCTCAGCAGCCTCCAAGGCTTGCTCGATCTGTTCGATCGAGCCCTCCTGGTTTGGTGGATCACCTTGGCGTAGAAGCGCAACAGGACCGCGATGCTATGGCCTGCGCGGCGTGCGACTTCGGTAGGGAGAAGGCGGACTCAAGCCAGAGCGATACGCCCGCATGACGAAGGGGATACGGTAAGTCAGCCAGAGGGGAAGCCGCTTCGGATTCGGTCAGCATAGCGATCCGAGCCGCTTTCCATGCTCCCGGCATTCCTTGGGCAGCAGGCGGTCCCACTGGCCGCACAGAACATTCGGCCGGCGGTAGCCAGCGGAACAGGGCCTCCACCCGGACCGTGGCCGAATACCGTCACGAGTCGGGCGCGTACCAGCCCGGCCCGCGTTGGTCTTCCTTTCCACGGCAAGCCCAACCGTAGGATTACCTCGCCGGTTCGGAGTCCGGAAAGGCTGCGCAAGCCGGTCCTGGCCCGGCCGGTGGCGGCTGTAAGAGTTGTCCGGGGGCGCACGGAGCCGGCAGGCGGCCACCGGCTCGCTACCCGTACCCGCTCTAGAACTGGGGCACGGGATCGGAATGGTCTCCGGGGTCACGTCCGCTGGAGTGGTGTATTGACGGCCACTCGGTGATCTCTTCTTTGAGGCTAAGCGGTGAGTTCGGTCGGGAGGACGGTGTCGTCGGTTTCTGACTCGATCGGGTGGAGGCGGGCCTTGGCCAGCAGGTCGAGTCCCATGTAGCGACGGGCCTCGGTCCACTCGTCGTTCTGCTCGGCCAGCACCGCGCCGACCAGTCGGATCAGGGCGGTGCGGTCGGGGAAGATGCCGACCACGTCGGTGCGGCGGCGGATCTCCTTGTTGAGCCGTTCCTGCGGGTTGTTCGACCAGATCTGCCGCCAGCTCTCGCGCGGGAACGCGGTGAACGCCAGCACGTCCCCCTGAGCGGCGTCCAAGTGGGCTGCAGCCTTGGGGAACTTGGTCTCCAGGGCATCGAGGACGTGCCGCATCTGGGCCTGGACGGCGTCGGTGTCGGGCTGTTCGAAGACGGTCCGCAGCAGCGTGGCCACCCACGGCTGGGCCGACTTGGGCACCTGGCTCAGCAACGCGCGGGCGTAGTGAGTACGGCATCGCTGCCAGCTCGCGCCGGGCAGGGTGGCCCCGATCGCGTTGACCAGGCCCATGTGCGCATCGGAGATGACCAGTTGGACGCCGGACAGGCCGCGGGCGATCAGCGAGCGCAGGAAGGCGAGCCAGCCGGCGCCGTCCTCGGCGGTGGCGACGTCGATGCCGAGGATCTCGCGGTGGCCGTCGGCGTTGACACCGACCGCGATCAGCGCGTGGACGTTGATGATGCGGCCGCCCTCGCGAACCTTCTGCGTGAGCGCGTCGACCCAGACGAAGGCGTAGGGGCCGGCGTCCAGGGGACGGTTACGGAACGCGGCGACCTGCTCGTCGAGGTGCTTGGCCATCGCGCTCACCTGGGATTTCGACAGCTGGGTGACGCCCAGGCTCTCGGCGAGTTTCTCTACTCGGCGGGTGGAGACACCGAGCAGGTAGGCGGTGGCGACCACGCTGATGAGAGCCTGCTCTGCACGCCGACGGCGTTCCAGCAGCCAGTGCGGGAAGTAACTCCCGGACCTGAGCTTGGGGATGGCGAGTTCGACGGTGCCCGCCCGGGTGTCCCACTCGCGTGGGCGATATCCGTTGCGGTGATTGACTCTCTCCTCGCTGACCTGGCCGTACTCTGCGTTGCAGAGGGCGTCGGCCTCCGCGGACATGAGCGCGTCGGCGAACGTCTTGACCATCGCGCGCAGCAGATCGGGACTCGCCGCGGCGAGGTTGTCCTCCGCGAGGGCGTGCAGAGGCAGACTGTCGGGTGCGGTCATCGTGCTGATCTCCTTCGGGCTTCGACACCTCGAAGATCAGCCGGTGGCCGTTCATCTATGCGGGCCTCGTCCTGATGCCGGAGCAAACCCCCGGATCAGGTCGAACCCGTACACCACTTCCCTGGACGCAACCGTCTCTCCGTGCCGACGACGGATCATGCGAGCAGGATCGCCTCGCAACCCACAGCCGCGCATGCACACTTCTACCGAGGCTCCGGGATCCGGGCGCTGGGTATCCCGGTCCCAACGTTGGGTAGCCGTCTTGAGGCCGCTGGGTACCGGTCCGCGCCTACGGAGCGGATCGCCGGGCCGTGGTCCACCAGGACGCGATCCGGGCACGAGAGCCGAATCCGAGTTTGCCGAGGATGTTCTGAACATGGCGGTCGACCGTCCGCGGCGACAGGCTGAGCGTCGAGGCGATCTGCCTGTTACTCATCCCCTCAGCCACCAAAGCCGCCACCTCGCGCTCGCGGCAGCTGAGCGGGCACGGGTCTTCCTCCGCCTTGGCGCCTTCCCAGTGAGAGCCCAGGGCGTACGGCACGGCCAGAGCAGGGGTGTCGTGACGCTCGCCCTCCGTGAACAGCTGGGCGTATCTCGTCCGGCCCAGTACCCGGAGGGCCGTTTGCTCGCAGTGCTCGTGATATTCAGCCATCCGCGGGCCGAACGCAGCGACGGAAGTACCCACGCCGCGCCACAGGGCACGAGCCGCGCCCAGCAACCCGGCCGCCCGTGTGTGCCGGCCGTCGGCGGCGGTGGCCCAGGCGAGCAGTTCGAGCATTCGAGCGACCATCGCATGGTCGTTGAAGCCCAGCATGTTCTCCAGTGCGGACCTGGTCAGTTCCTCGGCCGCCCCGCGGTCGCCACGTCCCCAGGCCTCGTGGCCCAGCGCCATCAGCACCTGCGCACGGCCCCAGTGCTCCCCGCGCGCCTCGGACACGGCGACCACGTCCCGGCCCGTGGCCGAGGCCCGGGTGTCGGCGGCGTAGGCCAGGATGCACGCCAGCGCGAACAGCCAGGCGACCGCTCCGACCTCGTCACCCAGCAGTGCCAGGGTGGCACGGGCCTCCTCGTACCGCACCACGCTCTCCTGCGGTCGCCCTCGATAGTCGGCCGACACGCCACGAAAGCCCCGCACATAGGCCAGCACTCTGCCGTCGCCCAGTTCCTCGCCCAGTGCTTCGGCCTCGTCCAGCCAGCGATCCGCCGCCGCGAGGTCACCCTGCGTCTGCGCCACCCAGGCGGCAACCCACAACGCCCGGCAGCGCGCGGGGGCGACGTGCTGGGGGGTGGTGGTCCGGCGGGGCGGGATGGCGACCGGGTCCTGTTGGCTGACGTCCTGGCCGTACCAAGTGGTCGCCCAGGCGGACGGGGTGACGACTCCGTCGTCGGACTGCTCCGACAGAACCCTGTCGAACTGACGGCGCCCCTCGCCGAGGAATCCGCCAGCACACCAGTGCCAGCGCAGCGCCGCGGCCAGCGACAGTCTGGCCGGAAGGTCGGTGTCGCTCTCCAGGGCCGCCAGCAGGTTGGTGTGCTCGACGCGCAGCCGGGCCAGGGCCCCCACCTGCCCGGGGCCGAACCAGCCCTCGTCGACGCGCTCGGCGAGGGTGAGGAAGAAGTCCCGGTGCCGGAGCACCAGTTCTTCCTCCTCCCCGGAGGTGGCAAGGCGCTCGCGTCCGTACTGTCGGATGATCTCCAGCAGCCGGTAGCGCGGTAGGCCTTCCGCTTCCAGGGTCACCACGACGGACTGCGTGACCAGTCGGTCCAGCAGGTCCGGCACCTCGTGCTGCGCGAGTCCGTTCCCCGAACAGACGGTCTCGGCCGCTTCCAGACTGAAGCCGCCGGCGAAGACCGACAGCCGGTTCCACAGCAACTGCTCGTCCGCCGAGCACAGCTCGTAGCTCCAGTCGATCATCCCGCGCAGCGTGCGCTGGTGGGGCAGGGCGGTTCGACTGCCACCGGTGAGCAGTGTGAAGCGGTCCGCCAGCCGGTCTGCCATCTGCCGGATGGTGAATGTGCGCAGACGTGACGCGGCCATCTCGATCGCCAGCGGCAGACCATCCAGTTCGGCGCAGACCCGGGACACCTCGGCGCCGTTGGCATCGTTGATCTCGAATCCCGGTCGTACGGCTGCGGCCCGATCCCGCAAGAGGCTCGTGGCGTCCCACGGGCACAGCGGCGGGACAACGAAGACATACTCACCGGTGAGGTCCAGCATGTGGCGGCTCGTGGCGAGGATGCGTAGGTCAGGGGCTGCAGAGAGGAGCGCTTCCACCAGCTCGGCGCACGGGCTCGCCAAGTGCTCGCAGTTGTCCAGCATGATCAGCGCTCGCCGATGCGCCAGATACTCCGCGAGATACTGTGCGACGGGCCGGTTCGGCTGGTCCGGCACCCCGAGCGTGCTCGCGGCGACACCGGCCACCGCCGCCGGCTCCCGCACCGGGGCCAGGTCGACCAGCCACGCTCCGTCCGGAAAGGCACCGGCCGCGGCGGTTGCCGTCTCCAGCGCGAGGCGTGTCTTGCCGACGCCCCCCGGACCCGTGAGCGTCAGCAGCCGCGTGGACCGCAGCAGGCCGCCGATCATGACGGTCTCGGCCTGCCTGCCGACGAAACTGGTGAACAGCGCGGGGAGATTTCCGGGGCTCTGAGATTCTTGGACCATGTGCTCGGCATCCTGTTTGTCGGAGAACTACGAGACCGGGGGCATTCAGCGCCCCGGATACGAACACCTCAGTCGGTATGGGGCCGAGCAAGTCCGAGGTCGTAGGCGAAAATCACTGCCTGAACCCGGTCACGAGCTCCGATCTTGGCGAGCACACGGCCGATGTGGGTCTTCACCGTGGACTCCGCCACCACAAGACGTGCAGCGATCTCCCTGTTGGTCCAGCCCCTGCCGATCGCGACCAGGATTTCGCGCTCGCGGTCGGTGAGAGATCTGAATTTCGGGTCGAGGGCGGGATCCTTGGGCACACCATGAAGATGCTGGGCGAACTCGTCCAGGAGGCGGCGGGTGAGGGCGGGGGCGATCACCGCGTCGCCGGCAGCGACGGCACGGATACCGGCCAGAAGTTCTTCGGGGCGGGCGTCCTTGAGGAGGAACCCGCTGGCACCGGCGCGGAGCGCGGAGTGAGCGTATTCGTCCCGGTCGAAGGTGGTGAGGACGAGGACCCGGGAGCGACCACCGGAGGCGACTATGCGGCGGGTGGCCTCGATGCCGTCCATGCCCGGCATGCGTACGTCCATGAGAACGACATCGGGCCGCAGTTCGGCGGTCTTGCGGACGGCCTCGGCACCATGTGACGCCTCACCGACCACTTCGGTCTCGGGTACGGATTCGAGCAGCACGCGGAAGCCGAACCGATGCAGCGCATGGTCGTCGACGATGAGCACAGTGGTCATACGGCACCCCCACGGGGGTTGAGGTCGAGAACGGCATCGACCGTCCACCCTCCGCCGGGTGCGGGGCCGGCGCTCAGGCTCCCGCCGTAGAGAGCGACTCGCTCACGCATGCCGACCAGCCCATGTCCTTCCTTGTTCGCGAGCCGATCCGTGCGGCTGACCGCGCCTGTGTCCTGAACCCGTATGTTCATCCGCGTGCCATCCACCTGGAGTCCGAGTTGAACGCGGGTTCCGGCACCGGCGTGTTTGAGCGTGTTGGTGAGTGCCTCCTGCACGATGCGATGGACCATCAGCTGCACGCCACCGTCCAGAGCATCGAGGTTCCCTGCGGTCCGGTACACGACGTCCAGCCCGGCGGCGCGGACACCGGCGCAGAGCACGTCGATGTCGGCGATGCCGGGCTGCGGGCTGAGTTCGGGTTCGTCCAGATGCCCCTCGTGGGTTTCGCGCAGCAGGCCGAGGACCCGCCGTAGCTCGTCCAGTGCTTGACGTCCGGTGTCGCCGATGAGCACGAGGGCTTGCTTGCTGCGGTGGGGGGTGACGTCGGTGGCGTAGGCTCCGGCGTCGGCGAGCGTGATCATGACGGACAGGTTGTGGCCCACGACGTCGTGCATCTCGCGGGCCACTCGGGCACGCTCAGTGGCGACGGCCAGCCGGCCGCGCTGATCGCGCTCGATCTCCAGTCGCGCCGCCCGCTCCCGCAACCCGGCGAGCTGGGCCCGCCGGACCCGGACCGCGAGGCCGAGCGCGAGAGCGGCGGTCGGCGCGCTGAGAAGGAAGAACAGCGCGACCCACGCCGAGACGACCGTCGACACCTGCACGGTGACCAGCGTCATGGCCGCCAGCACGGTCCCGCAGGCCCAGGGCAGTCGCCGTATCCGCCCGCGCAGGGCCAGGTTGTACAGGGCGATGAACAGGGCCACGTCCGCGCGCAGCACGGCGCCGAGGGCCCATTGGACGGCGAAGGTCGCCCACACGATGATGTAGGCGGGCCACGGCATCCGGCGCCGCAGCAGCAAGGGCAGTACGAGCCCGCCCTGGAGCATGAGCATCACCGGCACCGGAAGATCGGTGAACGCGGCCCGGATCGCACGGGGGGCATCGGCGTCGATGGCACTCCCGTTCACCAGGTCCGGGATGCAGAACACCGCGAAGACCAGGGCGACCACCACGACATCCACCACCCACGGGTGTGCCCGCTCGGACTCACCGAGCCGTTGGCCGAAGCGGCCGAGCCGGGCGACGAACGGGCCCATGTCGTGGATGTCATCGGTGGTCATGTGCTTCCGCCGTCCGTCGAGCGGGTCTTCAGACGTCGGTGCGTACAAGGCGGTACGCCGCTCCGGCCAGGGCGAGCAGTGTCCATCCGAGGAAGACCAGCAGCCCGGCGGTCGGTGACAACGTGGTGGAGTCGTGGGTCAGGGCGAAAATCGACTCGCCGGCGTTGCCGGGCAGATAGGGGCTGATGTCGTCCTGCCAGGAACTCGGCAGCAGCGACACCAGTCCAGGGATCAGCATGAGGGCGGCGACAAGCACGGAGATGCCGCCTGCCACCGATCGCAGCAGTGCCCCCAGGGCCGCTCCCATCACGCCGACGAGCCCCAGATAGAGTCCGGCGCCCAGGAGGCTGCGCACGACGCCGGGGTCCGAGATGCCCAGAGCCGCGTCCGTGCCGTTGACGATGCCACTGACGAGCAGGAACGAGGCGAGCGCGCCGACCGTCCCCACCACGAGCGCGACCAGACCGAACACGAGCGACTTGGACCACAGGACGGGCAGCCGGCGGGGCACGGCGGCCAGTGTCGCGCGGATCATGCCCGTCGAGTACTCGCCGGCGGTGACCAGCACGCCGAGAACACCCAGCGCCAGTTGCGCGAAGGTCGTGCCGAACAGGGCCAGGCTGACGGCCGTCGCATCGGCGAAGTCACCGTCCATGGGCTTTCCGGAGTTGAACTGCGACCTGTACTGCGTCGAGGCGATCACCCCGACCACGACCAGGAACACGAGGGCCAGGCCCAGCGTGATCCACGTCGAGCGCAAGGACCACAGCTTGGCCCACTCCGAGCGGATCACGCGAAGGCCGGTCACCCGATACGCGGGGCGGGAGGTGAGGGTCGTGCGGGGTGTCTCGGTGTTCACGGTGGCAGTGGTGCTCATGCCGCGCTCCCGGGGGTCTCGATGCCGGCGGTGGTGGCGTGGTACTCGACGGCACCCCTGGTGAGGTCCATGAACGCCTCCTCCAGCGACACGGTCTTCTGGCTCAGTTCGGACAGCGCGATCCCCTGTGCCGCCGCCTTGAGCCCTATCTCACGTGCGCTCGCTCCGCGTACCTGAAGCTCTTCGGAGCCCGGCCGGCCGGTGATCTCGACATCGGGTCCCATCAGTGCCTCGCGCAGCCTGGCCGGCTCCTGCGTCACCACGCGCACGGTGTCGCCACCCGCCTCGCGCACCAGGTCCTGCACGGTCGTGTCCGCCAGCAGGCGGCCGCGGCCGACGATGATCAGGTGCTCCGCCACCAGCGCCATCTCACTCATCAGATGGGAGGACACGAACACCGTGCGCCCCTCCGCCGCCAGACCGCTCAGCAGATTGCGGATCCACAGCACGCCCTCGGGGTCGAGGCCGTTGACGGGTTCGTCCAGCATGACCGTCGCCGGATCACCCAGCAGGGCCGCCGCGATGCCGAGCCGCTGTCCCATTCCGAGCGAGAAGGCCCCGGCTCGCTTCTTCGCCACGCTACCCAGGCCCGCGAGGTCGATGACCTCGTCCACCCGGCGGCGCGGGATGCCGTGGGTCAACGCGAGTGCGTTGAGGTGCTGGTACGCGGAACGGCCCGGGTGGACCGACCTCGCTTCCAGCAGCGCGCCCACTTCCTGGAGGGGCGCGGAGTGGCGGGCGTAAGCGCGTCCGGCGACGGTCACGGAGCCGCTCGTCGGGGCGTCCAGCCCCACGATCATGCGCATCGTCGTCGACTTCCCCGCGCCGTTGGGTCCGAGAAAGCCGGTCACGGCACCCGGTCGTACGACGAAGTCCAGCCGGTCGACGGCAGTCTTCTCCCCGTACCTCTTCGTCAGTTGCTGTGCTTCGATCATGGTGTCGTTTCCTCGGTCTCCGGCACCGGTAAGTCCTGGCGCTCGTCTGGAAAGCTAGGGTCCGGACGGTGCCGGTCCCGTCCTACCGCGGTCGGAACCGCAGCGCGGGTGTGGTACCGCGGTGCTACCCGCGTCTCATCGGCCAGTGGCAGTGGGCGCGCGTCAGAAGGAGTACGGGCCGAACCGGCCCCAGACCACGACGGCCGCCAGCAGGAACAGCGCGATGTTCGGTGGCACCATCGTCGGCTCCCTGCGCCGGAGATGGACGACCGCGGCCCCGATCATCATGAGTGCCAGGCCTAGCGCCGCGAGCGGGACGAGCACCGGCGCGATGTCCAGCGCCGCCGGCAGAATCAGTCCGGCCGCGGCGGCGACCTGGAGAACGCCCAGCGTCTTCACGGCGCCTGGCGAGAAGTCCTCCGCCCATCCCATGCCCGAGGCGGCGAGTCTCACTTTCGGCTGGCGGATCTTCATCAGGCCCGCGCCGAGAAAGGCGGCCGCGAGAAGGCCCGTGACGGCCCACAGGGTGATGTTCATGAGGGTGGCTCCGATCTTCGTGGAATGACAGGTGATGTGCGGCCTCGGTCGGGCACGTGGCTCAGCGCGTGGGCAGGATGATGGCGGAAGGGTGTTGCGGGTCGTGGTAGACGAGTTGCCGGGCCGGGCGGAGGGTGGTGGCGGTGGCTCTGGGTTCACCGGTTCCGGGGTTGCGGTTGTAGCGCGGGAAGGCGCCGCTGGACACCTGGACACGGATGCGGTGACCGCGCTTGAACAGGTGGGCCGTCGGCCAGAGCCGCACGTCCGCCGGTGAGGTCTTGTCGGCGTTGGCGAGGCTGACCAGGCCGTCGCAGACGTTGGTGGAACGTCCCTTCCCGTCGACGTCGCACAGGCGGACGAAGACATCGGCGTACGGCAGGCTGGAACGGAAGAAGATCTCGGCACTCACCTCACCGACCACCTCGACGTCCTTGTCCAGTACGGGCGTTGTGTAGGTGAGGACATCGCGCCGGGCCTCCAGAGCCGTGTTGTCGACGCGGCCCGCCTTCATCGCTGAGGTCAGCCGGACGCCGCCGACGGCCGGGGTCGGGGCGGCAGGGTCGTAGTGGTAACCGTCGGGGGATGAGTCGGCGGGCGGAGCGGGCGAGAGGACGCCGTCCGCCTGGAGGTGGTATCGCCGGGGCTCGTAGCCGGGCGGCGGCCACAACGGGAAGTCACGCCATTTCTCCTCGCCCATGACGAACAGACGTACCGGGGCGCGCTCGGCCGGCTCCTCGCCTCGGGCCAGTGCCAGGCCGAAGCCGAGGGTCTCGGCGGCGGTCATTCGCCCCACGCCCGCGGACGAGTGGTCCCAGGGGCCGACAGTGAGCCGGGCCATGCCGCCTGCCTCCTGCAGCATGCGGAAGTCACGGAGCTGGCCGGGCAGGAAAATGTCGTACCAGCCGGCCACGGAACTCACCGGTACCAGGGCGTCGACGACGCGGTGACGGTGATCGCCGCCCTTCCAGAAGGGCGCGTCCGACTCGTGGACGAGCATGCTCTGGATGTACTCGTGGGGATGCCCCAACGCAGCGGTGTCGGCCTGGTTCAACGGCAAGGTGCGCAGGGCCCGGCGGGACTTGCGTCCGCCGAGCAGCGAGCGCAACGTGGCGAACCGGCGTTCCTGACCGTCCACGAACACACCCCAGGCAAACGAGGTCTCCAGGGAGAAGCTGTCGCCGCGCAGGAGGCCCACCAGGAGGTCCGCCGAGGTGATTCCGGGGATCATGGCCTTCACCTGGGGCGGCACGGCGTCGGCGACCGCCCACTGGACAAAACCGCGGTAACTGGAGCCATACAGGACCATCGACTCACCGAACCAGGGCTGCCTGATCACCCACTCGATGGTGTCGAGACCGTCCTCACGTTCACGCCGCTGCGGATCCCACGGACCGTCGGAGCCGAAAGTCCCACGGGTGCTCTGGATGAGCACCTGGAAGCCACGCTCGGCGAACGGCCTCGGGTGGTCGAGAACGCCGGACCTGCCGTACGGGACGCGAATGACCAATGTCGGCAGGCCGTCGCCGCCGCTCTTCGGGGCCCAGCGATCGGCAAGCAGGACGGCTCCGTCACGCATGGGCACGCGCACATCGCGTTCGACGGTCAGATCCCTGGTCCGGGGTGGAGACAGACGCAGGCTGCGCTGGAACATGTGGCTCTTCAGGCTCATGTAGCTTCTCCCACAGGTTCCAGGCCCGGGGCGGGGCTACTGCCCGCCGCCGGCCTCCAGGTTCCGGATCACTCGCACGGTCAGGTCGAGGTAGGTCGCGACCTCCTCCTCGGTGAGGCCCACGGTGGCGGCACCGTTCACCGCGCGGGCCGCGGAGAACAGTTCCCGCTCGATCTCCCGGGCACGTCCGGTCAGACAGACCTGGGTACGCCGCCGGTCGGACGGGTCGGGAACCCGCCGGACGAGGCCGTCTCGCTCCATGCGCTGCAGCGTGTTCGCCATGGTCGGCTGTTCGATGCGGACCAGGTCGCACAGCTCACGCTGCGACAGGCCGTCCTGTTCTAAGAGGGCCAGCAACTGGGCGAACTGGCCGGGCACCACCCCGTAGGGCGCGATACGCACGGCGAGAGCCTGGGAGAACAGGCGAGCCATGTGGGCCACCTGGTAACCGAGTGAACTCTCCCGAGACAGCGCGTCCGCCATATCCGTTTCCTCCCGTACCTCCCACTTGCAGACTTGCATAGCATACTATTCAAATCAAGCAGGTATCCGCGCCGACCTTCGGCAAGCACGCCCCAGGGGCGAGCACCCGAAGCAGGGTGCAGACGGTCGGCCACTTGTCCAGCCCTCCGAACGCTTGCCATTGCCGCGATTTAGGTTCCACAATTGCGATCAGTGTTCCGCATGGTGAGACTATAAAGCTCAGGAGGAACTGTGACCGAGAACGTCGTCGAGCAGACCGGCCTCCGCGAGACGCGACAGATCCCGGCACCGGATCCGGATCGCGAACCCCTCAAGGCCAACGTCTTCGAAGCCATGGCCAAGGCGGCCTCACAGCTGACGCCTCTGTTCCCCTACGACCACGCCGGATCGATCGTCCCCTGCGGGGCCGTGCTGATCGGCGGCCCGGACAACACGTATGGACACTTCTTCCACTGGAACGCGGTGAACGAGGTGGCCATCACCTATGGCTCGAACCAGGCGATGCTCGCCACGGGCCAGATCATGGCCACCCAGCATCTGCACGGCGTGAACTCGTTCCTGCGCGACGAGAAGAACCCCGAGGCCTACGCCGTCATGGTCATCACCCAGCACCAGTCGGAAGAGGGCGACCAGACCGAGGCGCTCATAGCCCGCTGCACGAACTGCAAGGAAGAACTCGTCCGCTACGACTACGACGCGACGCCCTTCCCCCTCCCCGGCTACGACACAGCCCGCCACGGCGAAGCCGACGCCCCGATACGCCAGTTCCCCACCACGCTCGGCTCCATCGAGTTCGTCCACCGACGCAACTCGGAGGAGGGCCGCACCTGTTCATCGTGCGGCCACGTCAACGATCCCTTCCCGGCGGACATCTGGGGCTGGGCACGGACGGTGACCCAGACCCACGCGGTGACCAGGGCCCACCGGGCGCTGCGAGAAGCCGCCCCCACCCAGCACGAGCAGGAGAACCCGTCATGAACCGCCGTCGCATGCTGCACTCCCTCAAGGCCTCGGCCGAACTCGGGAACTTCGAGGACGCGGCCGTCCTGCCCGCCGACACGGACCCGCAGCTCTACATGTCGCGCAACTGGCTGCCGCAGCCCTTCCACCTGATCTGCGAGAAGGACACGGTGCTCAGCCAGTTGTCCGGCGCGGCGCAGGTGCATCTGCGAGACAGTTCGGTGAACCGGTTCCGCATGGACGTGGGAGACCACGTCTACGTTCCGGCCGGCACTCCGCACCAGATCGTTCCGCTCCAGGAGGGGGTCACGATCCGTTACATGCCCCTCAGGGCCGGGCTGCAGGGTGCCGCGTGGTTCTGCGCGGGGTGCGGAAGCGAGCTGCACCGCTACGAGTGGGAACACGACAACGACACGCCTGCCGTGCGGATGTACGCGGCGGCATGCGCCCGCTTCACCGCGGACCCGGCCGCCCGTACCTGCGGCAAGTGCGGAGAGGTCCACCTCCGGATCGATCTGGAGTCCTACGGTTGGCAGGCTCCCGCGCCCTCGGCCGCCGCCCCTGCCGGCCGGTGAGAACGGACGACACATGGCGACCCGGCAATTCGACGCGCCTGATGATCCGGCCCTGAACGGCCTGTACAGGGATCTCGCGGAGAGCGACCTCCAGCCCCTGTGGGAGCTGAGCGGGCTGCTCACCCCTACCCCGAGGGCCAGGGCGGTGCCGTACCGCTGGCGCGGCAAGGAACTGCGCGAACTGGGCGGACGAGCGGGCGACCTGGTGCCTGTGGACCGGGGCGGCGACCGCCGGGTGCTGTCACTGAGCAATCCCGGACTCGACGGTGCCCCGTACGCGACCGCCACGCTCTGGGGGGCCGTGCAGTACCTCGGCCCCCGGGAGACGGCACCCGCCCACCGGCACACTCCCGCCGCGCTGCGCTTCGTCCTGGAGGGCGAGGGCGTGTGGACGCTGGTGGACGGCGATCATCTGCACATGGCCGCCGGGGATCTGATCCTCACCCCCAGCTGGACCTGGCACGAGCACCACAACCCCGGCGACACCTCGATGACCTGGTTCGACGCTCTCGACCTGCCCTTGGTCGAGGCCCTGGAGGCGGTGTTCTTCGAACCAGGGCCTCCGCCCGAACCCGGCCCCCCGTCCGCAGCGTCGTCCGGCACACCGGCACGGTCCGCCTCCGAGCGGTGTTTCGGAGCGGGCGCGGGTCTGCTCCCCGGCGAGCGGACCGCCGCGTCCTCCGCGCACTCCCCACTGCTGCGTTACCGCTGGGACGAGACCGACCGGGCGCTCAGGAATCTGTTCACCGTTCCGGGCGCCGAGGGCTTCGCAACGCGCCATGCGCACGTCCGTTTCGTCGATCCGACGAACGGCCGTGACGTCATGCCGACCATGCGCTGCGAGATGCACCGCTACCTGCCCGGTCACACGGCTCCCGCCGTACGGCGCACGGGATCCACGCTCGCCGCCGTCTTCTACGGCGCCGGTCGCGTTGTCCTCGGCGGAACCCCTTACGACATCGCCCCCGGTGATCTGATCGCCGTCCCCTCCTGGACGTCGGTTACCGTCCTCGCGGAAGAGCCGCTCGACCTGTTCACGGTCAGCGACGCCCCCGTTCTGGAGGCCCTCGGCCTGTACCGCGAGGAGGCGGCGACCGACCCCGCCGAGATCACTCCGGCCCCCTGAAGCTCACATCTGGAGAACCCACATGCGTATCGCCCGCTTCGACGACGACCGTGTCGGTCTCGTACGGGACGGACGTGTCCTGGACGTCACCGACCACCTCGGCACGCTCGTCGCCCCGGGGCGGGGCAGTCTCGTCCGGCGCCTGGCTCGGGACTTCACCGAGATCCGTCCGATGCTGGAGCGACTCGGCGCCAAGGCCGGTGCGTCGACGGGACTACCCGTGGACGAGGTGAGGCTGCGCTGCCCCGTACCCGATCCCACGAAGATCGTGGCCGCGCCGGTCAACTACCGCGATCATCAGGCCGAGATGAACGAGGCGTTCCATGTCAGCGCGCTCGGCTTCTTCCTCAAGTCCCCTTCTTCACTCCTCGATCCCGACGGCACTGTGCGCCTGCCGTACCTTGACCGTCGTTTCGACCACGAGGCCGAGTTCGCCCTCGTCGTCGGGCGCCGTGCCAGTCACGTGACCCCCGAGGAGGCCCTGGACCATGTCTTCGGCTACACGGGACTGATGGACATCACCATGCGCGGCGGCGAGGACCGGTCCACGCGGAAGTCCTTCGACACCTTCACGCCCATGGGTCCCTGGCTCGTCACGCCGGACGAGCTCGGCTCGCCCGAGGACGTCGGCCTGGAACTGTCCGTGAACGGCGCGCTGCGGCAGAAGGCCAACACCCGGGATCTCATCTGGTCGGCCGCGCGCTTCCTCGCCTACGCCTCGACGGTCACCGTGCTCGAACCCGGCGACGTGATCACCACCGGCACTCCGGCCGGCGTCGCCCCGATCCGGGACGGGGACACCGTCGAACTGGTCGTGGACCGCATAGGTCGGCTCACCGTCGATGTCACGGCCGAGGGAGCGGTGCCGTGCCCGACCGGCGGGGAGGGGCGGGGTCCGGTGCCTCCTGCTGCGCCGAGCTCCGGCGATGCATCGCACGAGACCCCGTAGGGTGCGGGGCACCTTGCATTCTGTTCGGCTCTAGGAGAGGGCGTCGGGGTTCAGCTCCTCGACCAGGCGGTGCAGCAGACGGTGCATGGTGCTGCTGTCGTCCGCGGAGAGCGGTGCGGTCGTCTCCGATTCGATGCGCCGCGAGATGGCTCCCGCGCGGGCGGCCGTGGCCCGGCCCTCGTCGGTGGCGAACAGGCACATGCTCCGGCGGCTCGTGGGGTGCGGCTCGCGGCGCAGCAGCCCCCGCTCGATGAGCTGATTCACCGCGGCGCCGATCGACTGCGCCGTGATGTCGGAGCGGCGCGCGATGTCCGCGGCGGACAGTCCCGGGGTACGCACGGCGTGCAGCAGGACGTTGTGCTGGGCCAGGGTGAGGTCCTCCTCACGCAGACCTCGCTCAAGCCGCCCGGCGATAATTTGCGCAAACTGCCAGGCGAGGTAGGTCGTGGTGGGAAACGCATCATCCTTCACGACACCAGTCTAGAGAAGGCACCTTACTGTTTGCAGGGGCCCACCACTCGGCTTGATCAAGGCGTCCGAAGGCCGGACCGTACCGCGGACGACGAGGCCCGGGACCACCGTTGAGTGATCCCGGGCCAAGTGCGGGCGCCCCACGCATCCTAGGAAGGGCGCCACTGCCGGACCGTCAGCCCCATGCAATCGGACCGGCAGGCCTCTTCACCGCGAGCAGGGCGTCAGCCTGCCGCTCGGCGGCATGGAAGGGGGAAGTCGCGCAAGTAGAGCGTCAGGGCAGCGGCCATCCGCCAGGACGACGCCGAACCCGGCGCAGAAGACCGACATCCCGCGAGTGTCACCGGCCGACGCCGGGGGCGACGTCGTACTGACCGAGCGGGTCGCCGCTCGCCTGCACGATCGCAAGGGGAGCAGGACACCCTTCACTCCCGTGGTACCCGGTTCGGCGGGTGCGGCGTCCACCGCACGGGGATGGTGTGCGTGACGCGGTTCGACAGCGGTCGGTGTGGACATGAGAAGCAGGCCCTCGCTCGATAGATGTAAGGCGCCTTCCAATTCTAGCTGAGAATATAAGGCGCCTTACCATCGAGTCGGACCCGGCCCGATCAGCGACCCTGTCGCCTCCCTATGGCCGAGTCATACGACCGCATGCCGGCAATCCCCGTGCCGTCCTCGCTGAAGTCCAGCATCATCCGCCACAGCAGGCGCACCCGACTGTCCGCCCATAGCGCCTCGACCGGATCCACGCGCAGCAGCACCTGCTGGCCACCGGCTTCCGGCGGCTTGACGTTGGCCAGCATCGAGTCCAGTCCGGGTTCATGCAACTGCGAGCGGAGCACCTCCACCGCATGCGCGATCTCCTCCGCCTCGCGCACCACGCACCCGCGCCCGTTCACCTGGATCGAACGGCTCTGCGCCCGCTCCTCGAAGCCTCCCGGCGGGGTGAAGTGAACCGAGTAGCTCACCCGCGGATCCTCAAGGACCGCCGCGTACTTGCGCGTGTAGACGAAGGTGTGCATGTAGACCTTCAGCCCGTCGGATCCGAAGTGCATGAACGACGTGGCCGGATAGCCGCCACCGTCGAGGGTCGCGAACGCTGCGACGGACTCGTCCCGCAGCAGTTCCTTCACGGCTTTCTCGACCTCGTCCACGGTGGGTTCTGAGGCAGGCACGGCATCTCCCTTGGGTACTGATCGCAAAGCCCGGCCAGGCGCTCCGAGTGTCGCGCCATACGAAACACTGGCCGCAAGTGTGATACCTGATTCGAGCGTTGGCAACCATCCCGCACGGCAGATCTCAAGCCGCGCCGATCGGTTCACCCAGTCCCGCAGAGCACGTCCGCCCGGGATTTTCCACCCTTTCCACACCTTCCAAAATGAGCCACACTCCGGAACACTGTTCCGCATGATGCGTCAATGCTGATGTTCTGAAGGAGCCGCAATGTTCCAGCGTCTGGATGTACCCACCGCGTCATCGCCGCCGTTTCCCCGCTGTCCGGAGCAGTCCGCGCGTGTTCGCAGGGCACCCTCGTGACCGGCGGGTTCGAGGAGGCGGGGGCCAGGGGCGATGTGCTCCGGATCCGTGATCTCCTGGACGAGGGGCTGGACCGACTCCACGTGCGGTACACGGTCCGGGACGGACGCGGAGGTCTGGACGAGACCACCGCGCTGTTCGCCGGCGAAACCGACATCGCCGTCGTCACGCCGGCCGCGGCGTTGCGCGTCCTCCATCGGTTCGAAGACCTCAAGGGACTGTTCGCTCTCGGAGTGATCCCCCGTCGCGGCGGCATTGTCGTCTCGGCCGACGCGACGCTGCCGCTCGACACCGTCGCCGACTTCGCGACCCACACCGGCCGCGTCACTGTCGCGACATGCGCCGACGACGGCGTGAGCCTGATGGGGTTCGCCGTCCACAGAGCCATGCGCATGGCCGGAGTGGGCGCCGGCGCGGTGGAGTTCGTCTACGACGACCGCCCCAGTGCCCGTTTCGCCGAAGGCGAGGCGGACATCGTCATCCACGACCCGATGGCGACGCCGGACTGGCCGGACATCGTGGCGGAGCGACCCGTCCGGTACCTGCCCTGGGGCGATCGGGTGCTGCACGGGTTCGCCGTGCAGGGCTGGCTGCCCACCACCGTGCGGGCGGGACAACTGCCGCTCCTCAGGACGGATCTGCCCACGCTCGACTGCTCGGACTTCGCCGTGCTGTGCCGCGGGGACCTGGACGAGGAACTCGCCTGCCGGATCGCCCGATTCCTGGCCCGAGGGTGCACTCCGGCCCAGGCCGCGGCGAGGGCGGACACTCCGCTTCCGCTGCATCCGGGGGCCGCCCGCGCCTATGCCGAACTCGTCGCCGACGGCGTTGTCGCCGACGTATCTCTGGGGAGTCGATGATGCCCGAATCCGTCCCGCTGACCGGGGCACCCGCCGTGTGCGAGACCGAGATCCTGGTCGTCGGTGCCGGCCCCGCCGGGCTCTTCGCCTGCTACTACGCGGGGATGCGAGGGCTCGATGTGACCCTCATGGACAGCCTGCCCCACCTCGGTGGACAGGTGGCGGCGCTCTATCCCGACAAGGAGATCTTCGACGTCGCCGGGTTCCCGGCCGTCCGCGGACGCGAATTGGTCGAACGGCTCACCGAACAGGCGCGGACCGCGTCACCGTCCGTCCTGCTCCGCGAGAGCGCCGTGGACCTGCGCCATGAAGCGGACGCGGTGCACGTCACGACCGACAGGGGACGCGTCATCCGGGCGGGTGCCGTGCTGGTCACCGGCGGCATCGGACGCTTCACCCCGAGGCCGTTGCCCGCCTTGGCGAGCTTCTCCGGGGACGGTGTCCATCATCTGGTCGCGCCGCCGCACGAATACGCCGACCGCGACGTGGTCATCGTCGGCGGCGGCGACAGCGCGGTCGACTGGGCCAACACCCTCGCCCCGCACGCCCGTCAGGTGACCGTGGTGCACCGGCGAACCCGGTTCCGCGCCCACGAGTACTCGGTGGCCCGGCTCATGGACTCCCCCGTACGCGTCCTCACCAACAGCGAGATCGTCGAAGTGCACGGCGTCGAGTCCCTCAAAGCCGTCACCGTGCGCGACTGCGGCTCCGAGGCGCTGGAGATACTCGGCGCCGACGTCCTGATCCCGGCCCTGGGGCACATCGCCTCGCTGGGCCCGCTCACCACCTGGGGACTCACGCTCGACAGGCAGCAGATCCAGGTGGACACCGCGATGTGCACCGGCCTGGACCGCGTCTACGCGGCCGGCGACATCACCACCTACCCCGGCAAGGTCCGGCTGATGGCCGTCGGGTTCGGCGAGGCCGCCACCGCCGTCAACAACATCGCCGTCCGGCTCAGGCCCGAGGAGGACCTCTTCCCCGGCCATTCGAGCGAACGCCCGCCGATCCCGGCCAACTGAAGGAGGACGCCTGATGGGCTACGTGATCAACGAGAAATGCATCAACGAACTCGACGGCTCGTGCGTCGACGTGTGTCCCGTGGACTGCATCTACGAAGGCCTCACCAAGCGTTACATCAATCCCACCGAATGCATCGACTGCGGGGCCTGTCTGCCCGAGTGCCCGGTCGACGCCATCACCGCCCCCAACAAGTCGGACCCCGCCTGGGCAACGGACAACGCCGCGTTCTTCGCGACGGAACTGCCCGGCAGGGACGCTCCGCTGGAGAGCCCGGGCGGCGCCTCCGGGACCGGCCCCCTCGGAGTGGACACCCCCCTCGTCGCCAACTGGACCAAGGAGTGACTGTGCGACACATCCCGCTGCTCATCATCGGAGGCGGCATCGGCGGCATGGCCACCGGCCTGGCTCTCGCCCAAGCGGGCTTCGAAGCCCACATCGTGGAGCAGGCTCCGGAGTTCACCGAGATCGGGGCCGGCATCCAGCTGGCGCCCAACGCCCTGCGCGTCCTCGACTCGCTCGGCGTTCTCGAAGCCGTGAACGCAGTGGCCGTACGCCCGCGCAACCTGGTGTTCCTGCACGCCGACACCGGTCGGCACCTGACGACGATCGACTTCGGCTCCGCCTTCCGCGAGCGCTACGGCCAGCCGTACAGCGTGCTCCACCGGGGCGACCTGCTCGACGTCCTGCTGACAGCCTGCCGTGAGCACCCCAAGGTCACCCTGGAGAACAACCGCCAGGTCGTCGACATCGAGGACCACACCACGTCCGCGGTGGTGCGCTTCGCCGACGGCGACAGCTATCGGACCGACGCGTTGGTCGGCGCCGACGGCCTGTGGTCGCGCACCCGTCAGCTCCTCTCCGACGACCGGCCGGTCGCGGACACCTACGTCGCCTACCGTGGGGCGCTCCCCATGTCCGGCATCAGTGTGCCCGTCGAGCCGGACGACGAGATCATCTGGATCGGCCCGCACAAGCACCTGGTCCAGTACCCGATCCGGCGCGGCGAGCTCTACAACCAGGTCGCCGTCTTCCGCAGCCCGCGCTACTCACCGGAGATCGAGCTCACCGACCAGTGGGGCGTGCCCGAGGAACTCGACCAGGCCTTCGCCACGTCCTGCGAGCAGGTCCGAGCCTCGGTGGGGATGTTCAACAGGGACCGACGCTGGGTGATGTACGACCGGGAGCCCCTGGACAACTGGACCCTGGGCCGCATCACTCTGCTCGGTGACGCAGCGCACCCCATGGTCCAGTACCTGGCGCAGGGTGCCTGCCAGGCCATCGAGGACGCCGAGTGCCTGGCCCGCCAGATGACCAAGCACAGCGGTGACATCGACGGTGCCTTCGCCGCCTACCAGGCGGAGCGGATGCCCCGCACCGCGTTGGTGCAGCGCGTCGCCCGCGGCTGGGGTCAGGTCTGGCACGACGACGGCACCGTCATATCTGCCCTGCGCGATCGCGTCTTCGGACGCCGCAGCGCCGACGACTACACCGATCTGGACTGGCTGTACGAGCCGTTCGCCGCCTGACCCGACCATCGAGGACTGTGATGAAGGAAGAGATCGACGACACCGTCCGGGCCAGCCGTGCACTGGCCGCCGCCGGGCTGACCGACATGGTGTGGGGACACGCCGCTGTGCGGGACCCCGACAGCAACGGAGTCTGGATGAAGGCCGCCGGCTGGGGATTCGAGGAGATCTCCGCCGAGCGGGTGCTGCTCGTCAGCCGTGCGGGCGACGTACTCCGTGGCGAGGGCAAGCGGCACATCGAGTACCCGATCCACACTGAGATCATCGCGCGGCGCCCGGACGTCGGCTGTGTCGTGCACACGCACGCACCCGCTCTGAGTGCGTTCGCCTCCCTCGATGTGCCGCTGCGACCCATCTCCCACGACGGTGTCGTCTTCTGCGAGCCACAGCTGCCGCGCTTCACCGTCACCGGGGCGCTGATCGCCACCCAGGAACTCGGTGCCGCGCTCGCCGAGACCCTCGGCGACGCACCCGCGTGCCTCATGCCCCAGCACGGAGCCGTCACCGCCGGCCCGGACGCCGCGACAGCCGTGATGTACGCGGTCCTGCTGGAACGGGCGTGCCGCACGCAGCTCATGGCCATGGCCGCCGGTGGGCCGAAGGTGTGGTCCGACGCCGAGGAGGCGTCCTTCAAGCGCGAGCAGATCTGGAACCCTGCTCAGCTCGGCGCCGGCTGGAACTACCTGGGACGACTCGCAGACAGGACCTTCTCGTGACCGAAGCACAAGCACCTGCCGCGTCCACCGGGCACTCCGAGGTCTCGGCCGCGGAGAAGCAGCTGTACGAGGACTTCACCCGGCTCGGGCTGATCCCGCTGTGGACCGAGCGCGAGGACCTCATGCCGCTGACGCCCACGCCTCAGGCCACCCCGCACATCTGGCACTGGGGCGACCTGTACCCGGTGGCCGCCCGCGCGGGCGATCTCATCCCTGTGGGGCGTGGCGGTGAACGACGTGCCATCGCGGTGTCCAACCCCGGCCTGCCGGGCCTTCCGTACGCGACACCCACCCTGTGGGCGGCGATCCAGTACCTCGGCCCGAACGAAGTCGCCCCTGCCCATCGGCACAGTCAGAACGCCTTCCGGTTCGTCCTGGAAGGCGAAGGCGTGTGGACGGTCGTCGACGGCGACCCTGTCGCCATGCGCAGGGGCGACCTCCTGCTCACCCCGGGCTGGCAGTTCCACGGACACCACAACCCGAACCCCCAGCCGATGGCCTGGCTTGACGGCCTGGACATCCCGTTCGTGTCCGGCACGGACACCGGTTTCTTCGAGTTCGGCGAGGACGGGGTGACCGATCGGTCGACCCCGCGCCGGTCCCGCGCTGAGCGCGTGTGGGGACACCCGGGCCTGCGCCCGCTCTCCGCCACGGCGAAGGACACACCCAACTCACCGCTCGCGGCCTACCGCTGGGAGCACACCGACGCGGCGCTGACCGCCCAGCTGGAAGTCGCCGCCGAAGGACACCCCGAGGTCCTGGAGGAGCCCGGTCACGCCGCTGTCCGCTTCAGCAACCCCACCACGGGAGCCGACGCGCTGACGACCCTGCGCACCGAAATGCACCGGATCGCCGCCGGACACCGCACCGCGGCCGTCCGCGAGACCGGTTCGAGCGTGTGGCAGGTCTTCGACGGCAGCGGCGCCATCAGCCTCGGCGGCAAGCGCACCGACGTCGTGCGCGGCGACATCATCGCCGTGCCCTCGTGGTGCGAGGTCGCCATCGAGGCCGGCACCGACCTGGACCTGTTCCGATTCAGCGACGCCCCCATCTTCGAACGACTCAACCTCGCCCGCAGGGAGTACTCATGAAGCTCGCCACCATCCGTACCGGCGCCGGTACGGCCGCCGTCCGTGTCGACGGGACAGAAGCCGTCGAGACCGGTCATCCGGACGTCGGCGCGCTGCTCGCCGAGGACGGCTGGCGTGAGCTCGCCGCGGCGGCCAATGGTGCCCGGCACGCCCTGGACACGCTCGACTACGCGCCGGTCGTACCGCGTCCGCAGAAGATCTTCTGCGTGGGGCTCAACTACCGTTCCCACATCCTTGAGATGGGCCGGGACCTCCCCCAGTACCCCACGCTCTTCGCCAAGTTCCCCGCCGTCCTGATCGGTGCCTACGACGACATCGTGCTGCCGGCGGCGTCGCAGGCCATGGACTGGGAAGGTGAGATGGCCGTGGTCATCGGGGCACGGGCCCGCAATGTCTCCGTCGAGGAGGCCTCCGGGCACATCGCGGGATACTCCGTCCTCAACGACGTCACGGCTCGGGACTGGCAGTACCGCACCAAGGAGTGGCTGCAGGGCAAGAACTTCGAGGCCACCACACCGTTCGGCCCCGTCCTGGTGACCTCGGACGAGGCCGGCTCGGACTCCCGCCGCCTCAGCACCGTGGTCGACGGCGAGACAAAGCAGCAGGCCGACACCGGCGACCTGGTCTTCGACGCTGCCGCCCTGGTGTCGTACCTGTCGACGATCATCACCCTGGAGCCCGGGGACGTCATCGCCACCGGAACTCCCGGCGGCGTGGGCCACGCCCGCACGCCCAGGGAGTACCTCTCCGACGGCACCGTGCTCGTCACCCGGATCGAGGGGCTCGGCGAGTGCCGCAACCATTGCCTCCAGGAGAAGCCCCGTGACGAGTGAGGCCGTTCCCCGTCCCCTCCTGCTTGCGTGGCTCGAAGAGGGGACGGACCTGCTCCGCGGACAACTCGACCGGGCCGACGAGTGGTGGGTGACCGGGTCGTCGCCCCTGCCCGGCTGGACCACGGCCCACCTGCTCACTCACCTTGCGCGCAACGCCGACGCGCTCGACAACCTGGTCACCTGGGCCGCCACCGGCGTGGAGACACCCATGTATCCGCACGGCGCGGCGGGCCGGCTGCGGGACATCGAGGACGGAGCCCGTCGCGACCCGCGAGCGATCCTCGACGACGTGCGGGACAGCGCCGCCCGTCTCCAGCGCTCCCTGGCCGAGCTGGAGGACGCCGCGTGGACGCACACCGTGCGCACCGCCCAGGGGCGCCTCGTGACCGCGGATCTCATTCCGTGGCTGCGGATCCGGGAGGTCTGGATCCACCTCGTGGACCTGGGGTCGGGCGTCACGTTCTCGGCGCTGCCCGACGACCTGGCCACGGCTCTCCTTCCCGACGTCATCGCCACGTTGGCGCGGCACGACGACTGCCCGGCCGTGGTCGTACGGACCGAGCCGGGCGGGCTCGCGTCCGCTACCAGGCCGGACGAGCCCATCGGCACCACGACCGAAGTACGAGGCAACACCGCTGAGTTGCTGGGCTGGCTCACCGGCCGCACATCAGGCGCCGGTCTGACCGCCTCGGACCCTGGCGGCCTCCCGAAATTGCCCGCGTGGCTGTGACAGCCAACCCGATTCCCCTTGCCCACCGGAGCACACGATGAGAATCACCCACTTCGGACACGCCTGTGTCCTGGTCGAGATAGAGCGGAACGGCGCCGTCGCGCGGCTGCTCTTCGATCCGGGTACCTACTCGGCCGGCTTCGAGGATGTGCGTGGCCTCGATGCCGTACTGATCACTCACGAGCACCCCGACCATGTCGACGTCGGCCGTCTCGGGCCGTTGCTCGGTGCGAATCCCGCGGCCCGGGTGATCGCGGATCCCGGAAGCAGCAGGCTTCTCCAGGAGGCCGGGCTGCGGCACGAGACCGTCGGCGAGGGCGGCACCCTCACGGTCGCGGACGTGCCGATCCGGGTACTGGCCGGTGACCATGCGGTCATCCATCCTCAGCTGCCTTGTGTCCACAACAACGGCTACCTGGTCGACGACCGGGTTCTCCATCCTGGCGACGCCTTCGTCCTCCCGAACGGGCCGGTGGACGTCCTGCTGCTGCCGACCGGAGGGCCGTGGATGAAGGTGAGCGAGGCGATCGACTACCTGCGTGCCGTGTCGCCACGTGCCGCGGTCCCCATCCACCAGGCGGGCCTCGCACCCGTCCATCAGCAACTGCACCAGCAGCTGTTCCGGAATCTGGGTCCCGCGCGATGCCACGTGCAGGTCCTCGATCACGGCAGGGCCACCACCGTCTGACTCCCGGCTCGGCAGAGAGGTCCCGTCCCGGCTCTCACGCCCGGACGGGACCTTCGTCACGGCATCAGGTCGCTTCGCGGAGCGGCTCGACGCCGGGCAGGGCAGCTGTGCGGGCAGGTCCCAGGCCGCGTCCCCGTGGCAGCAGCAGGATGGCGAGAGCGCCGAGCACGGCCGGCGCGGTGAAGGCGTAGAAACCGGCCTTCGGGGACGTGATCAGCGCGGTGGCAGCCGACAGGTACGTCGGACCGACGATGGCCCCGGCACGCCCCAGACCGAGCGTGAATCCCATGCCGGTGGAGCGCAGCGCGGGCGGGTAGTGGGCGGCCATGGAGGCGACCACCAGGCTCTGTGTACCCAGGGAGCCGGCGCCTGCCAGTGCCGCGAGCAGCAGGAGCAGGGGCCTCGGCTGATGGGTGCTCAGGGCCAGCAGGCCCGCCGCACCGAGCAGGAATCCGCCGGCGGTCACGATGCGCAGATGCCCCCTGTCGCCCAGGAGGGAGAAGCAGATGCTGCCGGCGGCGGCACCGAGCGTGAAGGTGATGGAGAACTCCAGCGCGGAGCCGAGGTCGTATCCGGAGCGGATCATCACCGTGGGCAGCCAGGTGCTGGTGCTGTAGATGAGGGCGAAGGACATGAAGGTCGCCAGCCACAGGACCACGGTGGTCCGGCGGCTTCCGGGGGCGAGGAGTTCGGCGGGCCGGCCCCGCTCGGCGCGGGGCGTCGGTCTCGTTTCCACGGTCGCGGGCAGTATCCGCAGGACGAGCGGCACCAGGAGCAGGGGCAGCGCACCCACGGCGAATATCCACTGGAACGCGGTCTCGGGCAGCAGCAGCTTGCCGAGGAGGGCCGAGGTGGCGCCACCGATCCCGATGGCGGACATCGTCGCGGCGATGCACAGGCTTCGCCTTCTGGCGGGCGCGTGATCGCTGACGAGTGCCCCGGTGAGCGGGGCCAGCCCGCCGACGCCGACGCCGGTGAGGGCCCTTGCGGTGGCGAACGTGACGAGATCGGGGGCCAGCGCGGCCAGCAGCATGGCGAGCGAGATGACGGCGAGGAACAGCGTCAGCGGTCGGCGTCTGCCGTACCGGTCCCCCATCCACCCCGCGAGCATCGAGCCGATGGGCATACCCACGGCCGTGATGCTGCCCAGTGTGCCGATGGTGCTCGGCGTGACATGCCAGGCGTCGTGTGCGAGCAGCGACGGGCCGACCGTGCCGAGGGCGAACAGGTCGTACCCGTCGAGAAACAGCACGGCACCTGCGAGGAACAGGATCCGGTAGCGCCCGCTTGGTCGCTCCGGGCGGGCAGGGCTGATGGTCATGATGCGGCTCCTTCTTCTACGTTGTCCGTCGACGCGGGGCGGCTTGTTCGTCGACGCGAGACGGCGTGCAGGGGAATTCACGGGCTCGCGGAAAGCGGTGCGGGTCGGCTCATGAACCGAGGGTTTGGTCGCACCGGCCGCGTGCCGGCCTGCGCTCTGGTACCCGATCCACCGAGAGACGGAATGGAAGTCGACGCCCAAAGAACTGACAGTTCGATGGATCGAATCAGGACGGCGCATGTTTCACGATACGGAACAGCGCACCGCCCATCGAGACGCTAACAGGCGATTTTTCGGACGCACAAGTACCGGGAACGCAGTGATTTCCGGCCGGATCTCCAGGGTTGCCCCATTGCCAACTCGCCACTAGTGGTGCCACTCTTGGTACTACTGTTCCGCAGAATGAAACATTTCATCCTAGGCTCCGCTGGCGAAGCATCGTCACGACGCGGCCGTACGGCACATCGAGCGAAGGACCAGGCGATGGACACTCTCGCCCTCAAGACGACACACGACATCCCGGCCCCCGACCCGGGCGTGGAACCGATGAAGGTCAATGTGTACGAGCACATGGCCAAGGCCGCGGCACAGCTGGCACCGCTCTTCCCGTACGACCACGCCGGCGCGATCGTGCCGTGCGGCAACGTGCTCGTCGGCGGTCCGGGGCAGGAGTACGGGCAGTTCTTCCACTGGAACACCGTCTCCGAGGTCGTCGTGTGCTACGGCGCTCGCAACTCGCCTCTGTCACCAGGGCAGATCATCGCCACACAGAACCTCCACGGCGTCAACTCCCGTCTGTCCGACGAAACCGACAGCGAGGCCGCGGCGGTTCTCGTCGTCACCCAGCACCAGGCGGAGCAGGGCGACCAGACCGAGGCCATGATCGCCAAATGCACCGGCTGCCATGCGGAACTGCTGCGGCACGAGTACGACGCGAGCCCGCCCGCCGCACCGCACCACGAGGTACGCCAGTTCCCCACCACCGTCGGATCGGCCCGCTTCGCCGAGCTGCGCAACACGGACGAGGTCCGCACCTGCCGAGAGTGCGGTCTCGTCAACGACTCGTTCCCCGGGACCAGTTGGGGCTGGTCCCGACAGGTCACCCAGACCGCCACCGTTCAGGCCGCCCAGTCGGCATTGCGGCAGGCCGCGTCCGACCCGGCGGGGTAGTCCCGCTCCAGCGACACCCCGGACTCCACCCATCGCGCCGCACACACATTCTTCACAGAAATGAATACAATAAGGCTCCTTATATTTTAACTTTCAGGCGTATGGTCACGTCATGCACGACCTGAACAACTCCGACCACTCCCCCCGCGTCACGGATGTGGTCCGTCTGGTCCGCCTGCCCGCAGCACTCAGCGTGCCCGGTGACGTGCTCGCCGGCAGCGTGGCGAGCACCGGTACACCCCCGCCGCGCGTCATCGGCACGATCGCCTCGTCCACCGCTCTCTACTGGGCCGGCATGGCGCTCAACGACTACGCGGACGCGACAGTCGACGCGGTGGAACGCCCCGAGCGGCCCATACCCTCTGGGAGAGTCTCCCGCCGTGCCGCGCTGGCCACGGCGTGCGGTCTCACCGCCGCAGGCCTCGGCCTCGCCGCCCTCACGGGCGGCCGGCGGGCCCTCGCGGTGACACTGCCCCTGACCGGACTGATATGGGCGTACGACTTGGGCCTCAAGTCCACCCCGGCCGGCCCCGCGGTCATGGCGGGCGCTCGGGCACTCAACGTGCTCAGCGGAGCGCAGCCCGGACGCCGGGTGTCCGCCCTGCGTGCCGCCCTGCTGGTCGGCACGCACACCTACGCCGTCACCAGCCTGAGCCGGCACGAGATATCCGGTGCGCCCCGCACACTGCCCGTCGCCACGCTGGCAGCCACCACCGCAACCTCGGTGGCCGCGGCGGCACTTCCGCGCGCACGGCGCCGGAGCACCGCGGCGCGGATCGGTGCGGCCGCCGGAGCGTTCGGGTACCTCGCCTCGTTCGGCGCGGCCCAGGTACGGGCGGTACGCGAGCCGACCGCCACGAACGTCCGTAGTGCCGTCGGCGCCGGAATACTGTCGCTGATGCCACTGCAGGCGTCACTCACCGCGGGTGGCGGGAGTTCGGGCCTGGCCGGCGTCCTGGCCGTGGCACACCCACTGGCGCGCAGGCTCGCCCGAACGGTGTCCCCCACGTGACCCCGGCATCCACTCCCACGGAACGGCTCCGGTACGGCTTCGGGACCAACGGCTTCGCCCAGCACCGGCTCGGCGACGTGCTGACGGTACTCGCCGATCTGGGCTACGACTCGGTCGGCCTCACCCTCGACCACGTCCACCTCGACCCGTTCGCCGCCGACCTGCCCCGTCAAGTCACCCTTTTGGCCCGGCGGTTGGAACGGCTCGGGCTGGCGGTCATGGTGGAGACGGGAGCTCCGTACCTGCTGGACCCGTGGCGGGGGCACCTCCCCACCCTGATGTCGGTGCCCGGTGCCGAACGGCGCGTCGACCTGCTGGCGCGTGCGATACGCGTCGCAGCGGACCTGGGCGCCCCTGCCGTCCACCTCTGCAGCGGCCCGACCCCCGCGGACGTACCCGAGGAGGAGGCCTGGAGACGGCTGACCGCTGGTTGCGAGAAGGTCCTCGTCGTCGCCCATGAGTACGACATGCCCCTCGCGTTCGAGCCCGAGCCGTACATGTTCGTCGACACCGTGCAGCGGGTGCTCGACCTGCGGCACCGGCTCGGCGATCCGGACCTGTTCGGCATCACGCTCGACATCGGCCACGCGCACTGCGTGGAGGAGCAACCCCTGCTCGACTGCGTCGGACTGGCGGCACCGCACCTGATGAACGTGCAGATCGAGGACATGCGACGCGGTGTGCACCGACACCTCGAGTTCGGCACGGGCGAGATCGACTTCCCGCCCGTCCTGGCCGCGTTGAAGGCCGCCGGCTACCGCGGCCCTGTCTCGGTGGAGATCCAGGGCGCCTCGCAGAACGCACGGGACGTGGCCCAACGCTCGCTCGAATTCCTCAAGGCCGCCGAGCCTTTCTGACGGACCGGTATCCCGTCGTCGCCAACGATCAGCGATTTCCGTACGGCCGTTGCCGTACGCGCATCCGAACTGGAGGTATGCGCGGTGGACCCACACATCGCGACCGCCCTCGACCGACATCTCACCGCCGACGCGCGGTTCTGGCTGGCCGATGCCGTCGCACGCGTCGGTCAGGACCCGGCGGCCGTACGCGCGGTCTTCCCGGCCGTCGGCCGGCACTGCGGACGCGGGCCGCTCGTCATCGGCTGGGCGGTGGAGGACGCCGCCCGCGCCCTGCTGCTGGCAGCCCTGCCGCTGCGCGGCGCGGAACTCGCCGAGGAGATCACCGCCCTGCACCGCTACGGTGACGCCGCCGAGCAACGCGCGGTGCTGCGCTCGCTCGCCCTGCTGGAGGACGCCGACGGCTCCTTCGGCGATCTCGGGCTACCGCTGGTGCGCATGACGCTGCGGGGCAACGACACCAGCCTGATCGAGGCGGCGCTCGGCCCCTACGCCGCACACCATCTGCACCACGGCGACTATCGGCACGCCGTTCTGAAGTGCGTCTTCTGCGGTATCCCGCTGCACCGGGTCGCGGGTCTCGACGAGCGAGCGGATCCCGAACTCGCCCGCATGCTGGCCGACTTCGCCCACGAGCGAGTCGCCGCCGGACGTGACGTACCCGTGGACATCTGGCCCTTCGTGCGTGCCCACCCGGGCGCGCTCGAGGCCTCCGGTCTGCCCGCCGAGACCGCAGCGGCCTCACCCGACCGCCGGGCGGCGGCCGAGCGGGCCCTCGCCGCCTTCCATGCCACCACGCCCGCAGGAGCCGCATGATGCGTATCTTCGACCCCCACATCCACATGACCTCCCGCACCACCGACGACTACGAGGCGATGTACGCGGCCGGGGTCCGCGCGGTGGTGGAGCCGTCGTTCTGGCTCGGCCAGCCGCGCACCTCGGTGGAGAGCTTCACCGACTACTTCGACGCGCTGCTCGGCTGGGAGCCCTTTCGCGCCGGGCAGTACGGCATCCGCCATCACTGCACCATCGCGCTCAACCCGAAGGAGGCCAACGACCCGCGCTGCACCGGGGTGTTGGACATCCTGCCCCGCTACCTGGCCAAGGACGGAGTGGTGGCCGTCGGCGAGATCGGCTACGACTCGATGACTCCCGAGGAGGACGAGGCGCTGGCCCGCCAGCTCGAACTCGCCGTGGCGCACGACCTGCCGGTTCTGGTCCACACCCCGCACCGGGACAAGGCCGTCGGCACCCGCCGCACCCTCGACGTGGTCCGCGAGTCCGGTATCCCGCCCGAGCGGGTCCTCGTGGACCACCTCAACGAACTCACCGTGGCGATGGTCGCCGAGAGCGGCTGCTGGATGGGGTTCTCCATCTACCCGGACACCAAGATGAGCGAGGACCGCATGGTGCGCGTCCTCCAGGAGCACGGCACCGCGCGGATGCTCGTCAACTCGGCCGCCGACTGGGGACGCAGCGATCCGCTCAAGACCCGGAGGACAGCGGACGCGATGCTCGCCGCCGGCTTCGGCGACGACACCGTGGACCAGGTCATGTGGCGCAATCCGGTGGCCTTCTACGGGCAGAGCGGTCGGCTCGACCTCGATGACGTCAAGCCGGACGGCACCGCCCTGTTCCAGGGAAACTCGATCAAACGCGGCGGAGAGTGAGCCCGCTGTGCGCTTCCGACACATTGACGGTACGACCGTCCACCTGGCCTATTGCAGCAATGTCCACCAGGCCGAGGACCTGGCCGGGGTGGTGGCCCAGCTCGCCGACTACGCCGAGCCCGTTCGGGAAGCTCTCGGCGCCGACCTGCTCGGGATCGGCCTCTGGTTGGCACGTGACGTCGTCACCGCCCTGTCCGCCCAGCCCGGTGCCGTAAGCCGATTGCGCGCCGAGCTGACCGCACGCGGACTGGAGACCGTCACCCTCAACGCCTTCCCCTATGGGGGATTCCACCGCGAAGTGGTCAAGAAGGACGTCTACCTGCCCGACTGGACCGACCCCGCCCGGCTGCGCTACACCGTCGACTGCGCCCGGGTGCTCGCCGGGCTCCTTCCCGACGACGCGCGGCGCGGAAGCGTCTCGACACTGCCTCTGGGCTGGCGCACACCCTGGTCGGCCGAGGCCCGTGACGCCGCCCGCCGGGCGCTGGATCACCTCGGCTCCGAACTTGCCGAGTCGGAGCGCGAGACAGGTCGTACGATCCGGGTCGGGTTCGAGCCCGAGCCCGGATGCGTGGTGGAGAACACTGTCCAGGCCGCCCGGGAGCTCGGCGGACTCGACCCTGAGCGGCTAGGTGTATGCCTGGACACCTGCCACCTCGCCGTGCAGTTCGAGGAGCCGGCCCAGGCGCTGCGTCGTCTCGCCGACGCCGGGCTCCCGGTCGTCAAGGTCCAGGCATCCAGCGCCCTCCAGGCCGACGACCCCGCCGACCCGCACGCCCGCCGTGCACTCGCCCGCTTCGCCGAGCCCCGCTTCCTGCACCAGACCCGCACCGCCCCGGGCGGCCGCGTCACCGGAGTGGACGACCTTCCCGACGCCCTCGCCGGCGGACTGCCCTCGGGCTCCGCCTGGCGGGTGCACTTCCACGCACCGCTGCACGCCGAACCCGAGCCGCCGCTTCGCACCACGTCGGACGAACTGAGCTCCACGCTGCGCGAGTTGTTCGGCGGCGCACAGGCCCTCACCGATCATGTCGAGGTCGAGACCTACACCTGGTCGGTCCTGCCCGAACACCTCCGCCCCCGCGACCGCGAGGGGCTGGTCGCGGGCCTGGCCGCGGAACTGGCCTGGGCCCGCGACCAGTTCCTCGACATCGGTCTGCTGCGCACCTCCCACCTCAGGAAGGAGCCCGTCGCATGACACGACTGGTCGTCCTCGACATCGTCGGCCTCACCCCTAGGTTGCTACGGCACATGCCCGCCGTCAGGGCTGTCGCCGAGCAGGGCTTCCAAGCCCGCCTGAACACCGTGCTGCCCGCGGTGACCTGCTCCGTGCAGTCGACCCTGCTCACCGGCGCCCGCCCTGCCGAGCACGGGATCGTCGGCAACGGCTGGTACTTCCGGGACCTGGGCGAGGTCCTGCTGTGGCGCCAGCACAACGCACTCGTCGGCGGCGAGAAGCTGTGGCACTCCGCCCGCCGCACGAAGCCCGACTACAAGGTCGCCAACGTGTGCTGGTGGTACGCCATGGGCGCCGACGTCGACCTCACCGTCACCCCGCGCCCGATCTACTACTCCGACGGCCGCAAGGAACCCGACTGCTACACCCACCCGCCGGCCCTGCACGACGAACTCACCGGCAGGCTCGGACCGTTCCCGCTGTTCACCTACTGGGGCCCGAACGCCGGGATGCCGTCCAGCCAGTGGATTCTGGCCGCGTCCCGCCAGATCTTCGACGAGCACCGCCCCGATCTCACCCTGGTGTACGTACCGCACCTGGACTACGAACCCCAGCGTTCCGGACCCGGTTCACGGGCGTCCGCCCGCGAGGCGCGCCGACTCGACGACGCCCTGCGCCCGCTGCTGGAGCATTTCCGGCGCGAGAACGCCACCGTCGTGATCCTGAGCGAGTACGGAATCGCGCCCGCCTCCCGCCCGGTCGACATCAACCGCGCCCTGCGCCGGGCCGGACTCCTCGAAGTCCACACCCAGGACGGCATGGAGTACCTCGACCCGTGGACCTCGCGCGCCTTCGCCGTCGCGGACCACCAGATCGCGCACGTCTACGTCCGCGACCCCGCCGACATCGACACGGTCGCAAAGGTCGTCACCGAACTTCCAGGCGTGGAGACGGTGTTGGACGAGGAGGGCAAGGCGGCACACGGGCTGGACCACGCACGCTCGGGAGAGCTGGTCGCCGTGGCCGACTCCGACGCCTGGTTCACGTACTACTACTGGCTCGACGACGACCGTGCCCCGGACTTCGCCCGCCAGGTCGAGATCCACCGCAAACCCGGCTACGACCCCGCGGAGCTCCTCTACGACCCCGCCGTCCCCGGTGTGAAGGCACGAGCCGCCGCCCAGGTCGCCCGCAAGAAGCTGGGCCTGCGCTACCGCATTCGGACCGTCCCGCTGGATCCTTCCGGCGTCCGCGGCAGCCATGGCCGACTGCCGCAGGACCCGCAGGACAGCCCCCTCCTGCTGTGTTCGCGGCCCGGACTCGCACGCGAGGAGATCGACGCGACCGAGGTCAAGGATCTCCTTCTCGCCCTCGCCGGACTCTCCACTCCCTGAACATCCGACCACCGGAGCCCCCGCATGCACTCGACGGACCCCACGCCGCCGTCCCTGCCCCACCACCGTCCTCTCCTGGATCCGGCCGCCGAGTACGGGCGCTGGATCACGGAGCGGCCCCTGGCCAGGGTCACTCTGTGGGGTGACGCCCACCCCTGGCTGGTCACCCGGCACGAGGACGCCCGGGCCGTCCTCGCCGACCCCCGGTTCAGCTCGCAGAACGTCAGGCCCGGCTTCCCCGGCCTGCAGCCGACCCCGCCGCCGCCCACGCCCGGCCAGCTGTTCGCCATGGACCCGCCCGATCACACCCGGCTGCGCCGCATGCTCATCCCCGAGTTCGCCTTCCGCCGGGTCGAGCAACTGCGTCCGGCCATCCGGAGCATCACCGACGAACTCCTCGACCACCTCGTCAAACAACAGCGGCCGGCCGACCTGGTCGAGCACTTCACCCTGCCGCTTCCCCTCCTGGTCATCTGCGAGCTGCTCGGAGTTCCCTACACGGACCGGGACTTCATCCACCGACAGGCTGCCGCGTTCGCCACCGTCACGGCCGGGCCTGAGGCCATGCGGGCAGGGTGGGCGGCGCTCTTCGGCTATCTGCAGGAGCTGCTGGCGGTCAAGTCGCGCGATCCCGGTGACGACCTGATGAGCAAGCTCGCCACGGAACGGGTCGCGACCGGCGAGGCCACCGCGGCGGAGGCGGCCGGCCTGCTGGTGCAACTCCTCATCGCGGGGCACGAGACCACCGCGAGCATGCTCTCCCTGGGCACCGTCGCACTGCTGCGTCATCCCGCCCAGCTGGCGGCGCTGCGGACGGACGAGGACCTGGTGCCGGGCGCGGTGGAGGAACTCCTGCGCTGTCTGACCGTCGTCCACATCGGGCTCCGTCGCATCGCCACGGAGGATGTCGAGGTCGCCGGTGTCACTATCAGGGCCGGCGAGGGCGTCGTGATCGCTCTGCAGGCGGCCAACCGGGATCCCTCGGCCTTCGCCTCCCCGGACACGTTCGACATCCACCGGGACGCCGGCCGGCACCTGGCCTTCGGCCATGGCCTCCATCACTGCCTGGGGCAGTCGCTGGCCCGCGCCGAACTGCAGATCGCGCTGCCCGCGCTGTTCCGTCGTCTGCCGGACCTGCGTCTCGCCGGTCGGGCCGCGGAGGAGTACGCGTTCGAGGGCCGGGCGATCCACGGCGTGCGGGAACTTCCCGTGAGCTGGTAGATCCCCGGCATCGGCAACCCATCATGGCTCGGCCCCGCTCGTCGTCCGGAGCAGGGCCGACTCACATCTTCGCGCCGCGTCACACGCTGTGCACGAGGTGCTTGATCTCCTGGAACTCGCTCAGCGCACGGGGCCCGTTCAGGCGGCCGACCCCGCTCTGCTTGAAGCCGCCCTCCTCCATCTGGTCCCGGATGACCGCCCACCCGTTGGTCCACACGGTGCCGGCGTCGATCTCGCGAGCGACCCGAAGCGGGCGGTCCACGTCACGCGTCCAGACCGACGCGGCGAGGCCGTACTCCGTCGCGTTGGCGCGGGCGATCGCCTCGGCCTCGTCGGCGAACACCTCGAACGTCGCCACCGGGCCGAAGACCTCACGCTGGACGAGCGGAGCCGAGACCTCGTCGACCTCGACCAGGCTCGGGCGCAGGAAGGCGTCCACACCATCGGGGTTCACCAGTCCGCCGCGCACCAGGATCTTGCCGTACGACGCCGCCTCGGCGACCAACGTGTCAATGCGCAGGGCTTGTTCACGATCAACGACGGGTCCCATGCCGGTGTCCGGGTCGTCACCGGCTCCGACGACCACCGCCTGCAACGCGGTCGTCATGCGCTGCCGGAACTCGTCCGCGATTCCCTCCTGGACGAGGATGCGGCTTCCCGCCATACAGAACTGCCCGGCGAAGGTGGTGACCGCCGCGGTGAGCACGGGTACGACGGCGTCCAGGTCCGCGTCTTCGAACACGATCATCGGGGATTTCCCGCCCAGCTCCAGCGAACAGGGCTTGAGGTGGCGGGCGGCCTCCGCCATGATCAGCCGTCCGACGGCGGTGGATCCGGTGTAGCTGATCACGTCGGTGCCGGGGTCCGACACCAGGAGCGGGGCGCCCGAGTTCCCGGATTCGGTGAAGGCGTTCAGCACCCCGGGGGGAAGTGCGGTGGTCCCGGCGATGATTTCGTAGAGCAGCCCGTTGGTGAGCGCCGTCTGCGCGGGCATCTTCATGGCCACCGTGCAGCCGGCTGCGAGCGCGGGGGCGAAGGAGCGCACGGCCAGGATCACCGGGGAGTTCCACGGCACGATCACCGCCGCCACTCCGATGGGCTGATGGAGCGTCATGGAATAGGAACCGTCGGCGAGTTCGGCCGCCCGGCCGGCGTCCGTGAGGGCGAGAGCAGCGTTGTAGCGCAGTTTGGGGATGGTGGAGTCGATCTCCATGGCCGCGTCGGCCAGCTTCTTGCCGTTCTCGCGGGAGAGCAGTGCCACCAGTTCATCGCGGCGCTGTTGCATCCGGTCGGCCATCTCGTGCAGGGCTCGCGCCCGCAGCTCGCGGTCGCGCGCCCAGCCGGTCTCCCGGAAGGCGCGGCGTGCCGCGTCGATCGCCGCCCTTGCGGTGACAGCCCCCGCGTCGGCGAAGGTGCCGATGACCTTGCCGGTCGCCGGGTCGCGGGACTCGCCGACCGCGTGACCGTCGAGCCATGTGCCGTCGACGAGGTTGCGTACGTGCGGAAGGCTCATGCGCTCGTGTCCTTCGGTACGTCGGCGAAACGTATCACCGGCTTGATCGTGCCGCCCGAACGAGCGTCCGCCACAGCCTGGTCGAGTTCTTCGGGCGGGTAGAACCGGACGAACTTCTCGTACGGAAGCCGCCCTTGGCGGGCGAGGCCGACCAGTGCGGGGATGAAGGTGATCCGGTCGCTGCTTCCCTCAGCCACCCCGCGGATCGTGCGGCCGTCGATGAGGGAGTTGATGTCGAACGAGGCGCGGCTGCCGGCCGCCGGGGCACCGATCACCGCGACGGTCCCGTACGACGTGACGGCGGTGGCGGCCAGTTCCAGGAGTGCGGGTACACCGGTCGTCTCGATGACGTACGTGACTCCGGCCCCGCCGGATATCTCGGCCAGGCGCTTCCCCAGATCCTCGTGGGCGCTGTCGATGGTGTGGGTGGCGCCGAGTTCGGCGGCGAGGGCGAGGCGGGAGGGAACCACGTCCGCGACGGCGATCTCCCCGGCACCGCTCAGTCGTGCCGCCATGACGGCGGACAGTCCCACGGCTCCGGCGCCGAACACCGCGACCGTGTCCCCGGGTCCGGGCTGCAGTATGTTCAGGACGGCACCGGCACCCGTCTGGATTCCGCAGCCGATGGGGGCGAGCAGAGCCAGTTCCTCGTCGTCGGCGACGTCGACGCGTACGACGCTCTGTGCCGATACGAGCGCGTGCCGAGCCATGGACGACTGGCCGAAGAAGAGCCCGCCGAGCGGCGCTCCGTCCGTGGTGTGCACGGAGGTGGAGCCGTCCGGACGTGCGGCGGCGAAGTTCAGCGGGAAGTACGTCCCGCACCGCGTCGGCTTGCCTGTCCGGCAACTGTCGCACCGGCCGCAGGAGTTGAACGAGAGCACGACCCTGTCCCCCGGGCGGACGTCGACGACGTCGGTACCGACGGCCTCGACCACACCGGCTCCCTCGTGCCCCAGTACGGCGGGCAATGGCGTGGGCAGCCGTCCCGCGAGCACGGAGAGATCCGTGTGGCACAGGCCGGTGGCGACGAGACGCACGAGTACCTCGTCGGGGCGGGGGTCGTCGAGCAGGACCTGTTCCCAGTGGAACGTGTCCTCTCCAGCCCGCGCCACGGCTGCTGTTGTCGGTGTGGGCACAGGTTCTCACTCTTTCCGGAAACGATGGGATCTGGTCGGCCGGCGCGGATCGTTCAAGCGGGAACCGGGCTCGACCAGCCGAACGCCGCGAGATCGATCTGGGGATGCACGGCCTTGCACGCACCACAGGTGCGGGCGCTGTCGTCGGCCGAGAACTTTGCGCACGCGGCCGCGTAGAACCGGGACGGCGTCACGTCGTTGTCGTGCTCCCACTCGTAACGGTGCAGCTCCGTGCGGCACTCCGGGCAGTACCAGACCGCGCCCTGACGACCGGCGTTGAGAGCCATGTAGCGGATCACGGTGCCCGCCTCGACGGGGACGATCTGGTGTGGGGTGCCGGCGGGTACGTAGACGTGATCGCCGATGGACATCCGGAACCGGTTCACCGAGCTGTCCCGCAGATACACGTCGCTGCTGCCGGACAACTGGCTCAGCACGGTGTCCTTCTCGCAGATCAGATGGAACGGCTGCGGCAACTCGTTGTGCGACAGGTAGAGCTGGGGATCCGTGTCCGCGGGGAGCACGGCCGCGTCGGCGTAACTGCCGAGCTCCGGAGCGACCTTGAGGGCGTGCAGCATCCTGCGGCGGTTCGTCATCGGCCGGCCTCCTCGATTGCGGGCTGCGCGGAGTCCCGCAGCGCGTGGTACGCGGCGTTCACCGCGGTGGTCTGGGCGACCTGACGGGCCCATCCCCACCGGCTTCCCGGGAACGCTGTGTTGACGTGGCCGCACTCCTTGCAGGTCCGGCCTTCGTCGGAGTTGCGGATGTCGGCGAACGTCGCCGAGCCGACCGTCGTCGCGAACTGGTGGACGGCGTCCTCGGCGCTGCCGTACCGGGCCGCGTCGTAGCCGGGCAGGCCGAACGGGGTGGCGTCGTACTCGTGACGCACGATCTCCGCCTTGCAGTTCTGACAGCGGGCGATCAGCGCCTCGGACTGGTCGCCCTCCTCCGACTGGTGCTGGGTGACCACGATGACCGCGTAGGCCCCGGCCTCCTTCTCGTCCCGCAGGTAGGAGTTGACACCGTGCAGGTTCTGGGTCGCCATGATCTGCCCGGTCGACAGCATGGACCGGTTGGCGCCGTATACGACGACGACCTCGTTGACGGTGTTCCAGTGGAAGAAGTGTCCGTACTCCGCCTCGGGGTCGCCGATGAGGACGTTGCCGCACGGCACGATCGCGCCGGCGTAGTCGTACGGGAACAGCGGTACCAGCTGCGCCGCGGCCTGGGCCATGCGCTGATAGACGTTGACTTTGAGTGGTTCGCGGTCGGCGTCGGGCGGAGGGATCTGCTTCGTCTCCGCCAGTCGCACCGAATCGGTGTTGGGCTCGCTCATGCTAGCCCCTCTCATAAGATTGTTTCATGATGCGGAACAGCGGTCGCTATTTTGATACCAAAATCGACGGCATGGCAAGCGTCGGACAGCAGGAAATGTGACGGCCCCGGCGGGCGAACCACACCACAGCGAGCATCAGAAGCGCAGGTCACACAGGATGCACAGACGACGACGGCCGCCCCGGAGATTTCCGGGGCGGCCGTCTGGTGTCGGGGCGGACGTCAGTCGATGCGCTCGCCCAGCTCATGAGCGATGCGGGTGGTGGCAGCCGCCGCGGAGACGATCCAGGCGTCGTCGACACGGGACTGCGGGGCAGTGGTGGATATGGCCGCACGGGCGCGGCCGCGCTTGTCACGGATGACCGCGGCGACCGCGCTGACGTCGGCCTCGCTCTCGGCGTTGTTGGTCGCGTAACCGCGCCGCCGGACCTCGGCCAGCTGCTTGCGCAGCTCATCGAGCGTCTGGGGCGCACGCGACGTGGGGGACTTCAGGTCCTCCGACGGAAAGCGGGCCGCGAGGTCGTCCTCGCCGAGCTCGGCGAGGAGAGCCTTCCCGGCCGCTGTCGCATGGGCGGGCAGTGTCCAGCCGATGCGACTGCCCGTGCGCACGACCTGGTTGCTCTCGACGCTGTCGACGTAGAGCACCTCGGCCCCCCGGAGGGTCGCGAGGTGCACGGTCTCGTCGGTCTCGTCGCGCAACCGCACCAGGGCACCGTGGGCGAGCGCCCGGATGTCCATGTTCGCGACGACCGACAGACCGATGTCGACGAGCGCGGGTCCCGGCTTGTAGGCGCGGGAGAACTCGTCCTGCACCACGAAGTGGTGATGACTGAGCGTGGCCAGCATGCGGTGCACGGTCGAGCGGGACAGACCCATGTCTCGGGCCACCTGGTTGACCCGGATCATCTCGTGGTCCTCGAACATGCGCAGCAGCCGCAGCACGTTGTCCACGGCCCCGATCAGGCCGGCCGGACGCTCGGCGGAACTGGCCTCTTCGCTGTTGGTCCCCGATTTCTGATCCACGCGGAGCACAGTAGCGCAGGGATTTCCAGACTTCTTACCCCTTGCAGTTACGTTCCAATGAACGGGACAGTGTTCTGTATCGTGATACATTGCAACGACGAGGGAGTCTTGCCATGCCTCTGTACCTGAGCCTTCACCAGGCCCCCGGCCTCTCGGTCGAGGAGATCGCGGGGAACGCGCCGGAAGTCGCCCAGCAGGTGCACGCCACCTTCCGGCAGCTGTACGTGAACACCGGGACCGGATTCATCGTCTCGGTCTACGAGGCCGACAACGCCAAGGCCGTCGAGGAGGAGTTCGAGCGGATCGGCTTCCCCTTCGACGCCATCCACGAGATCGACTTCACCCAGAACGCCGCGGAGCTGGCCGAGATGGTTGCGCAGGGCGACCATGTCTGAGGCACCCGCTCTGTCGCGTCCGGTCACCGTCCATCTCCGCGGGGACTGGGGGCAGGCCAACATGCACCGCATCTGCGGCTGGATCGCCCAGGAGATGCTCGACCGCGCGCCCGAGGGCTCCCGGTTCGCCATCTGGTCCGGCCGTGGTGGCTTCGACCAGTTCGAGGCGCTGCGCGCCGGCGAGGCCGACATCGCCATCGCCACCCCGACGGCCGCGATGCGGATGCTGCACCGCGCCGGGAACGCGAAGGGTCTCGCCGCCCTCGGCGTGGTCGGCCAGCGGGACCGTCTGGTGGTCGCGGTCGACGCCGCCCTCCCGGTGACCACGGTGGCCGATCTCGCTGCCGTCGCGGACCAGCTGACGGTGGCGACCTCGCCGGACGACGGCGTCAACCTCATCGGGTACGCGGCACACAAGGCACTGCGCCTCGCCGGCGTCGATCCGGAAAAGCTCTCCTTCTACTACCACGAGCGGCCGTTCCCGCCGGTGGCCCGCTTCGCCGCCGGCGAGGCGAACGTCCTCATCCACGAGGCCGTGATGACCCCGGCGTGGCAGCGCATCGACCGCGTTCGTCCCGTCAGGTACCTGCCCTGGGGGGACGCGGTCCTGGACGCGTTCGCGGCCGAAGGATGGCAGGACGCGGTGGTGGAGGCCGGGTACCTCCCCGGACTGACCGAGGACCTGCGGACGCTCGACTTCTCCGACTTCGCGGTGCTGTGCCGGGAGGACCTCGACGACGACGTGGCCGCCCTGGCCACGTGGTGCATGGTGATGGCCCGCCGTGCTCTGGAGGCGCAGTACGCGCACCTTCCGGCGGACCACTCACCGGTCACCTACCCGCTCGTCCCCGCCGACATGGCGGCCACCCCGCTGCCGCTGCACCCTGCCGCGGCGCGTGTGTACGAGGCGCTGGGCGACAGGGAGCTGGCCGACGACGCGCCGATCTGGAAGTAATCCCGCCCGACGACAGCGGTTGCCCCCGGACAAGGAACGGAGATCATGATCCAGCTAGCCCATCTCGACGAGTCCACTCCCTACCCGCAGCAACTGCAGGGAGAGGAAGGACCCATAGTCCTGATCAACACCTTCACGGCCCCCGACGGAAAGGTCGACGAGGTCGTGGAGGCATGGAAATGGGACGCCAAGTACTTCCAGAAGCAGCCCGGATACATCTCCGCCCAGCTGCACCGCGGCACCGGCGGAAGCCGGGTGCTGGTGAACGTCGCGGTCTGGGAATCGGTCGCGCACCTTCGGGCCGCCTTCTCGACCGAGGAGTTCCAGAAGGCCCGGTCCCACTATCCCGACGGCTCGGTCTCCTATCCGCACGTCTTCCAGAAGGTCGCCGTGGAGGGCGTCTGCGTCGCGTGAACCGACGCGGGCGAAGTGACGTCCGTCGTACGACAGGGGCGCAGAGCCGACGGCGGCTCTGCGCCCCGTGACGCGTGCGTCGAGGTGACCCGGCTCAGAACCTCACGCCACGCACTCGCCGGTACCGCTCCAAGAATCTCGGCGTAATGCCACAGGACGGCGCTAAGCAAACGGGAGAAGAGGGTCCGAGAGGAAATCGCGCGGTTACGGGAGGAGGCCCAGGGGGTGCAGGCCGCGCTCGGTGAGGCCGAACGCGGGCTTCAGCGGTTGGTGGATGCCCGGGCGACAAGGACCGAGGTGCTGGCCGGGCTGCCTTCGATGGTCACGGAGCCACCGGAAAGCGCGATCGCGGGTTCGACGGTGCCCCGGCGGGAGACGGGCATGACGGCGACGGTCCTCGCGCCGGACTACCAGCGGATCTTGTCGGTGCTGGATTCTGAAGCGAGCCGGGTGGGCATGCGCTGCCAGCCGGGAGTGTTCTGCGCGCTCGCGGTGCCGGCCGTCTGCAGCCGGCCGGGCGGCGTCCGGCCAGGCGACCGCTCATGAGCCTGGTCATCGACCACAGCACCACGGTCTGTTCTCGTCCTTGCGGCCCCGACGCGGCCTCGATCAGGCCCCACGGAGCCGGGCAAGCTTCGCGCGGGAGGGTCTCGCCGACTCGCGAACGGGGCTCGCACTCGCCCTCGGCGGATCCCCCAGCCAACGCGCAGGGGCTCCGCCGGGGCAAGGTCCAAGGAGAGCCACGTTCGCCGGGTTTGATCTCGGAATGCGGTGGAAGGTCAGGACAGCCTCGTCGGCATGAGCCGTACGGCGCAGACACGGCCGGCGTTCGGCTTCGCCGCGTCAGCGGGGCGGAGCGCGGATCCCTCCAGGGTCTGGCGGCCCGTTCCGGTGTTGCCGATCGGGTTCACGTGAATGGTGTGCACCCGCCCCCCTGGCCGGCCTCACACCGAGAACTCGCGTATCACCGTGTTGCGGAACACCGCGCTGCCGCCGATCGTGAACAGTGCGAGCCGGGTGTCCAGCAGGTACGGGAACACCTGGCTGGTGTGCACGTAGCGGCCATCGTCGACGAACATCTCCACCGACGTGCGGTCCACCAGGATGCGCAGCTTCACCGTGCCGGCGGACGGGTCGAACGGGGTGTGGCTCTCCTGCCACTTGCCGGACGTGTCGGCGTTCACCGTGCCTCGTCGGTTGAGGAAGGCGTAGTCGGCGTAGATCCCGGCGTCGATGTGCCGACCGCCGTCGGGTGAGCGCCTCAGCTGGAGTCCGGCGCCGGTGAGTTGGGACCAGGTGATCTCGGTCGTCACCTCGTAGGAGATACCGGTGTAGTCGAGCACCTTCGTGCCGTTCACGGTCACGTCGCCCAGGTTCACGGTGCGGGAGACATACGAGTCGAGACCGGCGACGGGCTGGGAGGCGAGGTAATAGGTGGTGTCGGACGCCTTCTTCAGGCTGATCTCGCGGACGACGGAGTCGGTGCCGTTGAAGCCGTCGCAGTCGATGGTGGGGGTGGTGTTGGCGTAGTCCCAGTTGTTCAGCCACCCGATCGCGTACCGGGCGGCCGCGTCCACCGCGCCGCTCGCGTCCCGCTTCTCGAAGGTGACGGCGCCGTACCAGTCCCAGCCGTGGTCGAGCCACTGCGGGTCACTCGCGTCGGCGGTGAACGCGCTGCCGTCGAAGGAACCCGTCCAGTAGGCGTACGTGTTGGGCAGCCCCGAGCCCTTCCCGTTGGCGCTCGCGCCGAGCACCCATTTCACGGTGCCGTTGCCGGCGGTGATGCGGAACAGGTCGGGGCACTCCAGGACGCCGATGCCGTCGTGGACGAAACCGCTCACGTACGTCCAGGACTTGAGGTCGTCGGAGTGGTAGAAACCGATCTTGTCGTTCTCGGCGAGGGCCATCACCCAGCGGCCCCGGTCCTCGTCGCGGATCACCTTGGGGTCGCGGAAGTCGGCGACGCCGGGGTTGGGCAGGACGGGGTCGGTCCCGTAGTTGTCGAAGGTGAGACCGCCGTCCGTCGAGTAGTAGAGGAACTGCTCCTGGTGGTCGGTGCCGCCGCCGGGGGACATGGTGACGATGACGACGACCGCGCCCGCGCCGAATCCGGCCGTGTTGCCGATGTCGACCACCGCCGAACCCGACCAGAGATCGCCGCCCGGCGTGGTGTCCTTGGGCACGGCGACCCCGCGGTCGGCGAAGGAGACCAGGTCCTCGGTGGTGGCCAGGCGCCACGCGGTGCCGACGACACCGGTGAAGTAGTCGGCGTTGTAGAGGTAGTAGTAGTGGTACTCGCCGTCGATCCAGACGGGCCGCTGCGGGTCGTTCTTCCACTGGTCGGGGACCGTGAAGTGGTACCCGGCGCGGTAACTCGCGCCGCTCGCCGCGGACTTGGTCCTGCTCTTGGTCGTGGCCCCGGGCTTGGGCTTCGGGCCGGCCGTGGCCGCTGCGGTGGGCAGCAGCGCGGCGGCGGTGCCCGCCGCCGATCCCGCGAACAGTGATCTCCTGGAAATCCCCGATGTTCCGGGCATGACGCATCGTTCCTCTCGTGCGGCTCATGTGAACGAGGACTGTAGACCTAACTCGTTAAAGGTCAAGCGTTCCCGACCCTTGACAGGCCCGCCGCCCGGTTCCCATCATCTGGGGCATCAACCCTGAACTAACACGAGTTAGGCCCGTTGATGACTGACTCGCACCTCCCCCGCCGCACGCTGCTGCGGTACGGCGCCTACGGGGCCGGGGCAGCCGCCCTGGCCGCGACCGCCGCGAGCTGGGACCGGCTCACGGGAGCCGACATCCCCGGCCGTGACGACGGCTCCCTCGTCGTCGCCACCCTCGGCTCCGCCTTCGACCCGGCCACCGTCGACGCCCTCACCCAGGGCTTCCACCGGCTCCACCCCGACATTCCGCTGCGGGTGAACGCGGTGCAGGCCGTCGACTGGTCGGATTTCTTCGCGAAGATCCTCACCCAGATCGCCGCGGGCACCGCCCCCGACCTGGTGTATGTGGCCACCGAGGGCGTGCAGTTGTTCGCCCGGCGACTCGGCGTGCCCCTGGACCGCTGGGTGCGGCGGGACGCGGCGGAGTTGCGCAACTACTTCGCCGACGTCCATCCCTCGCTGGTGGAGTCGATGATGTACGAGGGCAACCTCTACCAGCTGCCGATGGAGTTCAACGCCGCCGACATGTACCTGAACAAGCAGGTGCTGAAACGGGCGGGCGCGGGTTTCCCGGGGGCCGACTGGAGCCGCGACGACTTCACCTCGCTGCTGCGGGAGATGAAACGTGCGGGCGACGCGCACTTCACGCCGTACTTCTGGACCAACCGGCTCTGGGGCGGCGTGGTGCCCTGGCTCTTCGCGAACGGCACGAACCTGCTGAAGGAGTCGAAGGCGCCGGGCGGCTCCTGGCTGTGGGACACCTTCTACCCGGCCGCCGACCGGCAGGGGCGCGGCGGGGGCTTCCGCTGGACGACCCCGCAGGCCACCGCCGACCGGGTCGAGGAGGCGTACGACTATCTCGCCTCCCTCGTCCATGAGGACCTGTGCACCCGGCCCGAGGGCGGCAACGGCAGCAATCTGGTCGGCGTGTTCTCCACCGGCCGCGTCGGCGTCACACCGGCGGGCGGATTCTGGGCGGGCGGCCTGCATCTGGCCGGCATGCGGGCCGCCGACTACGACGTGCAGTACTTCCCGCGCTGGCGTACCCAGCGCCACCAGTTCGGCGCGGCGGGCTACGCGCTGCTGCGCACCTCGAAGAAGCAGGAAGCCGCCTGGGAGTTCATCAAATACGCGGCCCGCAAGGACACCATGACCCGGCTGTTCCAGAGCAACCAGACCACCCCGGCCCGGCGTTCGATGCTGACCGCCGCACGCTACGCCGCGAGCGGCCCGGCCCACTGGCGGGTCTTCTACGACACCCTCGACCGGTTTCCCGACACCGGCCCGATCCCCGCGCCGCCGCAGGTGGCCGAGGTGACCGACGTCCTGCTCAAGTACACCGGCACCGCGCTGGCCTCGCCGCGTGCGGTGGGTCCCGCGCTGCGCCGGATGCAGGGCGGCCTGGAGCAGGCCATGGAGCGTGAGATATGACGAACACTCAGGTCCCGAACTCCCAGGCCCCAACTGTACGTTCGCGGCCTGCCACGCCACCGGCCGTCGCCGTGCGGCCGTCTGTCCGCGACCGCGGCGCCCGGCTGCTGGCCGCGCTGTTCCTGACGCCCACGGTCGTCGGCATCGTCGTCTTCACGGTCGTGCCGATCATCGGGTCCATCGTGCTGAGCCTGTTCCACTGGAACGTGATCGACCCGCCCCGTTTCGCCGGCGGCGCCAACTACCGCACGACCTTCACGGACTCGACCGTCCTGGTCTCCTTCCGCAACACGCTCCTCTTCATGGTCCTCGCGGTCGCGCTGCAACTGCTGATCGCGCTGACGCTGGCGCTCGCGCTGAACGGGCGGATGCCGGGGTGGCTGCGGTCGGTGTTCCGTTCGGCGTTCTTCTTCCCGCTGGTGCTGTCCGCCGCTTCGATCTCGGTGGTGATGAAGTACCTGTTCAACCAGGACTTCGGGGTGGTGAACTGGTTGATCGGCCTGGTCGGCGTCGCGCCCGTGCCCTGGCTGACCTCGGAGCACGCGGCGATGGCCACGGTGATCCTGGTCTACGTCTGGCAGCAGTTCGGTTTCTCGTTCCTGCTGTTCGTCGGCGGTCTGAACAACATCCCCAAGGAGATCCACGAGGCCGCCGCTCTCGACGGCGCGACCGGCCTGCGCAAGCACCTCGGTATCACGCTGCCGCTGCTGTCGCCGACGCTGCTCGTCGCGTCGGTGGTCGGCATCATCAACGCCCTCCAGGTCTTCGAACAGCCCTACGTCCTCACCGACGGCGGACCCGGCGACGCCACCCGCACCGTGGTGATGGTGATCTACGAGAGGGCCTTCGAGCAGCTCGACTTCGGCGAGGCATCCGCGGTGGGCGTGCTGCTCTTCGTACTGATCATGGCGGTCACCGCCCTCCAGTTCCGGCTCAGCCGGCGTTTCGTCCACTACCAGTGAGCCGGTGAGCCGCATGAGCGCTATGAGCCAAGCAACCCCGACCCTCAAGGCGACCCCGCCCCTGGGCCGCGTACGGTACTCGCTCGCCCCCTGGACCCGGATCGCCGCGCTGACCGTGTGTGCCCTGCTGACGCTGGGCCCGGTCATCTGGACCGTCGCCACCTCGCTGCGCACTCCGGCCCAGTCCTTCGACCTGCCACCGCAGATCATCCCGACGCACCCGACGATCGCGGCCTACCGTGGGGTCTTCGATCAGCTCGACGTATGGCTGCTCGCCCTGAACTCCACTCTCGTGACGGCACTGATCGCCGTAGGCCAGATGATCACGGCGGGCCTGGCCGGCTACGCCTTCGCGCGCCTGGAGTTCCGCTTCAAGAAGCCGCTCTTCGGTTTGGTCCTGGCAACCATGATGGTGCCGTTGCAGGTCACCATCGTGCCGGTGTTCCTGGTGCTGAAGTCGATGGGCCTCACCGACACGCTCCTCGGCCTGATCATCCCGGCCTTCCCTACGGCCTTCGGCACCTTCCTGATGCGCCAGTACTTCCTCGGTATGCCGAAGGACCTGGGCGAGGCGGCCATGCTGGACGGCGCGGGGCCCTGGCGGATCTTCCGCTCGGTGTACGCGCCGCTGGCCGCGCCCGGCCTGGCGATCGTCGGCGTACTGGCCTTCAACTACCACTGGAACGAGTTCTTCCGCCCGCTGATCCTGGAGACCTCCGGCCAGAACTACACGCTTCCGCTGGGTCTGGTCTCCCTGCAGGGCAACCTCGGAACCGGGTCGATCTCGGTGGTCCTGGCCGGGGTCGTGCTCTCGATGCTCCCCGCCCTCGCTGTGTTCCTCGTCGGCCAGCGCCCTCTGCGTGAGGGCATCACCTCGGCAGGAGTCAACCGTTGAGCAATGACCCCGACGTGCCGCGTTTCAGGGTCCGTCCGCCCGTCGGCTGGATCAACGACCCCAATGGGCCGTTCCATTGGCGGGACCGCTACCACCTCTTCTACCAGCACAACCCCGACGCACCGGTGCACGCGAACGTCCACTGGGGTCATGCCTCCAGTGCCGACCTCGCGCACTGGGAGCACCACCCGATCGCGCTCACCCCGACGCCCGGCGGCCCCGACGAGGCCGGCTGCTGGTCGGGCTGCGTGATCGACGACGCCGGCACGCCGATCGCCGTGTACACGGGAGTCGGCCGTGCCCACGCCGGTCTCGGCGCGATCTGCCTGGCGCGGGCGGCGGACCCGGACGACGAGCGGCTGACCGAGTGGAAGCCGCTGCCGACGCCGGTGGTGGCGGGGCCGCCGCCGGGACTGGACGTGGTGATGTTCCGTGACCCGTTCGTCTTCCACCACGCGGACCGGCGCTGGGCCCTCGTCGGCGCCGGGCACGCCGACGGCACGCCGTCGGTCCTGCTCTACGACTGCGACGACCTGACCGACTGGCGGTTCGCCGGTGTGCTGCTGGACGGCAGGGACCCGGTGGCCGCGGGCGTGTTCGGCGACAAGTCGGTGGGCTGGGAGTGCCCGCACCTGTACCGGACAGCGGGCGGCGACCACGTACTCCTGGTGTCCCTGTGGGACGGAGACCCCTGCTCCACCGGACACCTGACGGGCCGTCTGGAGCCGGACAACCAGGGCGCGTTGATATTCGAGCCGCGTGCCGGCGGCCGGCTCGACCAGGGGCGGGACTTCTATGCCCCCGCCGTGCTCCAGGAGCCGGACCGCGCCCTGCTGTGGGGCTGGTCGTGGGAGGCCCGCCCGCAGGAGGAGACGGACCGGGCCGGATGGGCGGGCGTACTCACGGCACCCCGGGTGGTCGACGTCCACCCCGACGGTTCACTGCGGGTGAGTCCGGCCCCGGAACTCGACCTGCTGCGCCCGGCCGAGCCGTTCGTCACCGCGCCGGGCCGGGTTCCGCTTCCCCACACGTACGACCTGACGGTCACCGCAGGTGAACCGACCACCGTAAGCCTGCTCCGGGACGCGGCTGGCCGGGAGCTGACCGTCCGGGCGGACCCTGCCTCGGGGACCGTCGTCCTCGACCGCAGCGCCTGGCCCCGGACCGGCAGGGAAGGCTCCGCCCCGATCACCGTGCACGTGCCGAAGGGGCCGGAACTCGCGCTCCGGCTGCTCGTCGACGGCTCGCTCCTCGAACTCTTCGTAGGGGAACGGGCCATGGTCACCGAGCGCGTCTACCGGCGCCCCGGCGACATCGCCGAGCTGGTCGTCGACGGGCCGGGCGCCCGGGTCACCGGGTGGGCGCCGGACCCACGGAGGCGCGGCTGACCACAGGGCAGGCCAGGCGTCGGACGGTCGCGGGCGGCGTACGGCCGGCTTCGATGGCGTCCAGGAGCAGCCGGGCCGCCGCCTCGCCCATCGCCCGGTGCGGCAGCGCGACCGAGGTCAGCGGCGGTGTGAGGAACGCGGCCATGTGCTCCTGGTCGTCGTAACCGACCACGGACAGATCGGCGGGCACGTCGATCCCGAGCCGGGTCGCGGCGTGCAGGACGCCCGCCGCGACCCGGTCGTTGTAGCACAGGACGCCAGTGGGGCGACGGCCCGGCTCGACCCCGTCGAGCAGGCGCAGCGCCCCCGCGTGTCCCGCGGAGATCTCCCCGCCGCCGCGCACGATCCACCCCTCGGGCACGGTGACGCCCTCGGCGCGCAGCGCGTCCCTAAAGCCGCGGGTACGTTCCACCGAGGCGATGTCGTCCAGACCGCCGATCACGGCGAGCCGGCGGTGGCCCGCACCGAGCAGCAGCCGGGCCGCGGTACGGCCACCGGCGCGCTCGGCGGGGACCACGGCGGGCAGTGAGCCGTCCTCGGGCAGGCAGTTGGCCAGCACGGAGTGGGTACGGTGCAGGCCCTCGGGGACGCGGACGCGGCGCAGTGACATGGCCGCGTAGATGATGCCGTCCACGCGCCGGTCGAGCAGTTCCGCGACGGCCGCGTCCTCCTTGGCCGGGTCGCCGCCGGAGTCGACGGTGAGGACGAGATGGTCGCTCTCCCAGGCGGTCTCCATGGCGCCGCGCAGCAGCCGGCCGGCGAACGGCGAGGACGCGATCTCATCGGTGACCAGCCCGATCACGGCCGTACGGCGACGGCGCAGACCGCGGGCCACCGGGTCGGGGCGATAGCCCAGCCGGGCCGCGGCCTGCCGGATGCGTTCCTGGGTGGCGGGCGAGAGGTTGCCCTCGGCCCGTCCGTTGAACACGAAGGACACCGCGGTGTGCGACACGCCGGCGAGCCGGGCGACGTCCCGTGACGTCGGGCGCCCGGTGCCCGTGCTCCTGCTCTCCTCGGCACCGCCCACGCCGTCCGCCGTCCTCGCCCAGCCCGTCCCTGTCGATCACCGTCCACCCTATCCGCGGGGAGCGCCACGGCACACCGGAGATCCTCAGGGCGCCACGGCGTGGGCGTCCGATCTGATCACCGGATGCCCCGGAGGGCGGGGACCGCTTCGGACCGGGCGTAAGCACGTCATCCGCCGGCGATGCCGGCCCACCGGCCCGGTGGAGGACAACAGGGACCGGACCGCGCAAGCCGCTCACGACGACCGGGCTGTGGTGGCGGACCTGACTGGCGCCCTCGCCGAAGGTGACGTCCTTGGTCGGGTGGACGGTGTTCTCGATGACCCGGTGCGCGCGTCCCCGGGCCGCGATCTTCCTCGCGGTGGCCTGCTCGGCGTGCAGACCGGTGACAGCGTAGGCGGTCTCGGCCTGCCGCTCCTTCTCGCCGATGCGGCGGCGCTCGCGGCGGATGCGCACCACCTGACGGGCATGTAGGAAGCCCACTCTGCTGACGGTGACGATCTAGACTCCGCAGATCTCTTCCCAGCTCTCCCGCGTTCGCGGGCACAGTCCAGAACGGGGACATGACTCCAGGCCGACGGGCTCAACTGCCGTGCCAGGGACGGCTGGTCGCTCTTCTCCGCCAACAGGTAGCGCGCGCTCGGCAGTCTTCAACAAGGTAGCTGGCCCCGGTCCGGCACCCACCGGCCCATGGCCAGCATCTGCGCCGAACGCCGTCCCAGCTCACCTCGCCCTCATGCCCCATTATCGCCCCACTTCATAGCTATTTACCTCGGCCCCAGTCCGGCCCCAACCAAGTGGGCAGCGGCCTCAAGGACTGCCACACCTGCACTGACGACTTCCCTGATCAATTACAAAGTCGCAGGTCAGAGGATCGATGGCGACCCAAAGCGGACCAGGCGGGCGCAACACTTCAGTGAAGTAGGCAGCAGACTCAGTCCGTTCGGGCAAAGTTGACGATCAGACACCGAAACATGAACGTTCCCGCCACCCAGGGCCCTGCACTAGTGGGCCGGGGGACTCGAACCCATTCTGATGACGCTTGTCACCTGCGGTTCCGTCGGAGGGACGGACACATCCATCCGTTTGAGTCGCCCTCCGTCCCCCTGGATCCGGTCGAGACGGAACCCGTGCGGCGATTACCGCACGGTTGATTCGAGCATCGAGCCGACCGCGGGAATAGCGCAGACACACCGGCACCACTCTCAACGCCTCCACCCTGCCTACTCAGGGCGTCGGCTTTTGGAATCCGTTGGCCCACGCGCTGCTCCGACCACGTCGACTACTCTCCGTAACAGATGAGTGTGGGGGGCGGACCGTCGGTAGCCCGGACAACCAGGACGTGCCCATCTGCTAGTTGATGAAGCCGCGGCCAGAGGAGGCAAGGACGAAGACCTCAGCGCAGGATGTCGCAGAACCAGTCCGCCACGATGGCCGTTCGTTCGGCGGCGTGGTTGTAGAGGGTGTGCTCACCGTCCGCCCAGACCCTGAGGGTCGCGTCGTCCGCACCGTCGAGGAACGGCTGCTGGTCGTCCCTGGTGATGAGTGGGTCGGCCCCGCCGTGGAGGACCAGGAGCGGGCACGCGAGACGGTCTCGCTCGGGCCGGAAGGCGAGAGCGTCGAAGACCTCGCCGATCCGGGCCGGGTCCGGGCTGCCCACCATGGCAGCCGCCTGTTCGGCCGCCGTTCGAAACGTCGGTATGCCGGGGTGTGCCCAGGCCCCGTTGACGCAGCACGCGGTGAAGCGCCGGTCCCTGGCTGCGGCCAGCGCGGCCGGGAGGCCGCCGAAGCTGTTGCCCCAGACGCCGAGGCCGGCACCAAGGTCGCCGCGGGCCAGCAGGTGATCGGCGAGCGCCGAGAAGGCCCGGTGCACGTCGGCCTTGAGGTGGAGGCCGTGCAGCAGACGCGTCTCTCCCTGCCCGGGTATCTCGGCCAGCAGCGTCGCGATCCCCCGGTCGGCCAGGGCTCGCGCCGCCGGGAAATAGGCCGGTCCCCAGCCACTCTGCCCACCGACCAGCACGACGGTCGGCGGCGAGTTCGTGAGCGGTGGGCGGACCAGCCAGCCGGCCAGGGCGGCGCCGTCGAAGGGAACCGTGAGGTGCTGGACCGCGAGCCGGGTGTCCAAGGCGGCGGCCCGCCCGAACGCGTCGACCAGCCAGCAGTACAACTCGCGCTTGCGGTCGCCGTCGAAGTTGTAGGCCAGCTGGGAGAAGACCAGGCAGACCGCGGCCGACCGGTAGGCCTCCACGGCCGTTTCCCGGTGGCCGCGGTCGGTCGCGGCCACCGCCCGGTCCAGATGGGCATCCGCGAGTCGTACGGCGACGGCGTCCCACGATCCACCCCGCTCGCTCTCGCGGTGGATCGTGGTCGCGTCGTGGTAGCTCATGCCGTAGTCGAGCATTCGCGTGACCGGCATGGCCCGCCGGAGCGCGGCCCGATACGCATCGCCGTCGTCGGGCCGGGGCTCAGTCGGCGGAGACTGCATCGAGCTTGAAGAGGCGTCGGGCATTGGTGCTGGCGATCTTCACCCGGTCCGGCTCGGACACCGGCATGGTGGCGAGGTACTGGCAGGCTTCGTCGTACGACTCGTAGGGGTGGTCGCTGCCGAACATCAGCCGATCGCTGCCTACGGCGCTCAGGCAGGCCAGCAGGGCCGGGTTGAAGAAGTTGCCGCTGCAGTTGTACCAGCAGTTCTGGACCAGGTACTCGCTCGGTTTGCGGTCGAGATTGGGGTGATCGCCGAGTACGTCGATGTACGGCTTGATATAGGGGAAATCGAGGCGGTACATCCAGAAGGGCAGCGCTTCGCCGCAGTGGCCGAGCATCAGCTGAAGATCCGGGTAGGTGTCGAAGACCCCTGCGTAGATCATACGGCTGACCTGGACGGCGACTTCGTGGCCGAAACCGAGTCCCGGCCCGGAGAGCGTCCAGCCGTAGCCCAGGTAGGGGGCGAGCATGGTGCCCAGGGGAAGCGTGGGGTGGACGTTGATCGGGACGTCGAGCCGCTGCGCCGCCTCGAATATCGGCCAGCAGCTGCGGTCGTCGAGGTATCGGTCACCGACATGGGAGTGGATGTTCACGCCCCGGAAGCCGAGCTCGACGACGCACCGCTCCAGTTCCCTCGCCGACTCGTCACCACCGAACGGGGCGAGCGTGGCGAACCCGATGAAGCGGTCCGGGTGGCGTGCGACGGCGGCGCCGAGCACGTCGTTCGCTTCGCGGGCCTGTTTCAGCGCCAGGTCGAGTTCGAACACATCGGTGCCGGGAGTCGTGAGGGACACCACCTGCGCGGCGATTCCGTGCTGGTCCATCAGCGCGATCCTGCTGTCGCCGAGGTCCAGCAGGTTCTCCTCAAGCACCGCGGGATAGGCGATGGCCACATCGGGCGCGGTCGGTTCCGGGAAGTACTTGCGCAGACCGCCGTGCACCTCTTGGCGGGGCGGAGTCTTTCGGCTTCGAAGCAGTTCGAGGAACCCGTCACTGAAGTAATGGGTCTCGCAGTCGATGATCCCGTCCATGTGCCTTCTTTTCCTCAAGTGATGTGATCGACCGGTGCCGCCACCGGTCGGCGGCGGCACTTCGCTCATGCCAGGGCCTGAAGCCAATGTGGTTCCAGCTGCCGCCGCAGCGACTCGACCAGGCCTTTCACGCCATCGACGCGGGAGGCGCCGTAGACGTAGAAATCAGGGCGGACGAGAACGACGTCGGCGTCGAGTTCGTCGAACCATCGCGTCGCGACGGCGTCCAGGTCGATGACCGCGCCGGGGACCTTCGCCCGGGTGACCTGGATGGTGCGCGCGTTGAGCGTGTCCAGCCAGGACAGTTGTTCGCCACTCAGCCCGAGCGTGGCGGGTGGCACCCTGCTCAGCAGCGTCCATCCGGTGCCGACGACGTCGTCGAGTCGTCCGGTACGGCCCTGGTGGTGGACCCGAGGCTGGACGCTGAGCGTCCCCGCCCCCGGTGTCGGCCGACCGTCGGCCCCGCGCTGCAGGACGCCGTCGGTCAAGATGGGGAATTCGGGGAGCGGCGGCACCTGGCCGGTCCTGAACGCCTCGTCCCGTGCGGCGGCCTGCTCCGGATCGGAGATGCAGATGATGCGTCCGAGTTCCACCGATATCGTGATCACGGTCTGGACATGGGGCAGGCGCTCGGCCGTGTAGTGGTCAAGGAGCGAGTCCTCGGCCCGTCCCGACAGCACAAGGTCGAGCTTCCAGGCCAGATTGGCGGCGTCCCGCAGACCCGAGCACATGCCCTGCCCGAGGAAAGGCGGCATCAGGTGGGCGGCGTCGCCGATGAGCAGGATCCGGTCATGGCGCCAGGAGGCGGCGTACAGCGACCGGAAGGTGTACACGGTACGGCGGATGATCGTGGCGTCGTCCGGGGTGACCTTCCACCTGGACAGCAGCTCCCAGCACCGTGACTCGCGGGTCATCTCCTCGGGGGTCTCTCCGGGCAGGAGCATGAACTCCCAGCGGGAGTGTCCCCGGCCGAGCCAGCGGAACAAGGACACCGGGCGCTTCGGGTCGCAGTACTGTCCGGCGCCGGGCATGTCGATGTCGAGGTCCGGGTCGTGCGGTTCAATGTCGATGACCAGCCAGTTCTCCTGGAAACCGCGGTCGACCCATGGGAGGCCGGCCTCGCTCCGGACCGTGGAGTTGGCCCCGTCGGCACCGACGACGAACCCTGCGGTCACGGTGCGGACCTCGCCGTCGGGCACCCAGGTCCCTTCGATGACCGTTCCGTGCGCCAGGTCGACCTCGGCATGGTCGTCGAACTGCCGTATGCCCGTCGCCGCCCAGCCGAAGTTCAGCTCCACGGACGGGTGCCGGCGGACCGCAGCGAGCAGGGCGTCCTGCAGATCCGGCTGGAACAGCAGGTAGTCGGACTTCCAGCCCGACGGCGCCGGCCGGTCCCAGTCCATGCTGAGCAACAGTTCGCCCTTGCCGTTCAACCAGTCGTAGCTGGCCAGGGAGATCGCGTGCGGCTCGAAGTCCTCAGCGGCGCCGACGGACTGCAGGATCCGCATGATCTCGTGATCCACATGGCCCGCCCGGGGCAACGGATACACGCTGGGCCAGCGCTCGAAGACGCCGACACGATGCCCTTTCTGCCCGAGCAGGGCGGCCATGGTCTGACCGGCGGGACCAAAACCGATGTCGACGACGTCGTAATCCCAGGGCGTTGTCACTTCACTGTGCACGACACCTCCAAGGGGAAGGAAGAAGGAGCCAGGACCTGCCCGATGCGGCTACGGGGGCAGCGGGAATTCCGATGCTCGGGTCACACCGCGGCCAGGCGTGCCGAGCGGCCTCGGAGTGGATCGGAACGAGGCCGGAAACAGAGCTTCACCGCTGCGAGGGGATGTCGTCCAACACTCTTGACCAGCCACTAACAGAAACCTATGGTCACGGACCGATGGACTTGGACATGAGACTGGTGCGCTCCGCGGTCGTCCTCGCAGACGAACTGCACTTCGGTCGTGCCGCGACACGGCTGTCGATCGTTCAGCAGACCCTGTCAGCACAGATCAGCCAGCTGGAAACGCGGTTGGGCGTCGCGCTCTTCGTCCGCGACCGTCGTCACGTCGAGCTCACCCCGGCCGGCGAGTTGTTCGTCCGCCGTGGGCGGGAGCTGCTGGCCGAGATGCAGGATCTTCTCCAGGAACTGCGACTCGCGGCCCCGCCGCTGCGTCTGGATGTGGTCTCGGAGGGTCTCACTCCGGGAGTCATCGCCCGGGAGCTGGGACCGAGGATGACCGACGTGCAGTTGCAGGTCGTCCAAGGCCAGGGGCTCACGGCGAGTCTCTCAGCCGTGTCCGACGGCCGTGTCGATCTGGCGTTCGGCCGGGTGTGCGGACTGGACAAGCCGCTGCCTCCAGGACTGGCCCATCGCATGGTGCGGCTGGAACCCCTCGGGATCGTCCTGCCCGCGGACCACGAGCTGGCGGCACTGAAGCAGGTGCCCATGGCCGCCCTGGCTGCCCATCCACTGGTCCTGCACACGGCGGAGGAGGCGGCCGAGTGGGAGGACTGGAACGAGAAGGTCACGGAGCACTTCGGCCTCACCATCGGCTGGCGTCTGCACGGCCACGGCCGGACCGCGGCGAACGTGGCGGTCCTGTTCCACCAGGCGCCCGCGTTCGCACCGCTGGAGGCGCCTTTGTTGGAGGGCGTCGTGGTAAGGCCCGTGGTCGAACCGGTTCCGCTGGCCCGGGTCTCGGTGGTCTGGCGGTCCCAGAGGCATGCCCCAGAACGGTTGCGGAGGGCCATCAGCGCCATTCAGGAGATCAGCACCGGCCACCGTTGGCTGACCTTGCCGACGACGGATTACTGGCTGCCCGAAGCCGACCGCCCCAACCCCATGGGCCGTCGGTAGCCCGTGCCGCCCGGCCGGGAACCAGGTCGCCGGGTGCCGCTGACTGCACTGTGCCGCCCGCGACCGCCGGTGGGAATCCGGTCGGCCGAGTGGTTCTAGCGTTGGCGCGTCGCCGGTGACTGGGATGCGACGGGTGACGTGGTCAGACCGCTGGCCGGCAGGATCTCCGCCATCTTGCGCCGACGCCGTTCGAGCAGATCCGCCGCACGCTGCGCGTTGGCCGCCAGGGCCGCCTCGGCGATTGCGGCGTGCTCGACCTGTGTCCCGCTGTTCGCGGACGGCCGGTTACGCCCAGCGGCGGTAGGGCTCCGAGACGCCGTACAGGTCGGCCCGGATGTCCACCGGCACGGGGCTGCCGCATCCGCTTGCCAGGGGGGTGCGGAACACCGCGTGTGCCTTCGACCAGTCGTCAGTCATCTCCGTTGGCCTCGCCGCCACCGGGCTCCGGTCCAGCCGCGAACCTATTTTTGACCCGCAGGTCTAGAATCGGTTAGCGTACCGATATGGGCAGACCGAAGAGCTTCGAGCCGGACGCCGTGGTCAAGCAGGCCATGGAGACGTTCTGGACGAACGGCTACGGCGGCACCTCTCCCGCCGACCTGGCCGAGGCCACCGGCGTGGCCAAGGGGAGCCTGTACCACGCCTTCGGCTCCAAGCGCGAGCTCTTCGCCAAGGCGCTCGACCTGTATGGCCGTGCCGGATCCGAGCTGATCGAGGAGATCCTCTCCCGGCCCGGGACTACCCGGGACCGGATCCGCGCCTACCTGGTACACATCGTGGACATGGACCTCGAGGGGCCGGTCCGGCGTGGCTGCCTGGCCGTAAATACCGCGCTGGAGTTCGGCGGTCGGGACGAGGAGGCACTCCACGCGGTGCGCCGCATACAGGAGCGCAGCGTCGAGGTGCTCGCCGCCCGGATCGAGCAGGGGAAGCGGGACGGCGACGTCGCCCGCGGGGTCGATGCCCAGGCGCAGGCCCAGTTCCTCATGAACACCATCGTCGGGTTGCACGTCATGGCCCGGACCTTCCATGGACCGGCCCTCTACCGGATCATCGACACCGCGCTCGCAGGCCTCTGATCCCTGCCCCACCGTGCCCGAACGGGCCGGGATTTTTGTACCCCAATTTTTGACCTGTAGTTCAAGAAAGGATAGACATGGAACTCGGACTCAACGGAAAGACCGCCGTCGTCACCGGAGCGAGCCGCGGCATCGGCCTCGCCATCACCCGTGCACTGGCCGCGGAGGGCGTCCGGGTGGTGGGTGCCGCCCGCACCGTCACCCCCGAGCTGGAGAAGGCCGCGGCCGTCACGGTCTCCGCCGACCTCAGCACTCGGGAGGGCGCCACGGCGGTCGTTGAGCGAGCGCTCGAAACGATCGGCGGGATCGACTTCCTGGTCAACAACGTCGGCGGCGGCGACTCGGGCCGCCCTTCCCAGGGCCACTTCCTCGACGCGGACGACGAACAGTGGCAGTCCTTCTTCGATCTCACCCTGTTCAGTGCGGTCTGGACGACCAGGGCGGCACTGCCGAGCATCCTCGAGCGCAAGGGCTCGATCATCAATATCTCCTCGATCACTGCCCGTGTGCCCACCGGCGCGCCCGTCGGCTACGCCGAGGCCAAGGCGGCGCTGACCCAGCTCGGCAAGCGGCTGAGCGAGGAACTCGCCCCGCGCGGGGTGCGCGTCAACACCGTCTCACCGGGTATCGTCGCGAGCTCGCTGTGGACCGACCCGAACGGATTCGCCGGACGACTGGCCGATGCCGCCGGGATCAGCCACGACGAACTGCTGGCGCGCATCCCCGGGCAGTCCGGCATCTCCTCAGGGCGGATGACCCGACCCGAGGAGGTGGCCGACCTGGTCACGTTCCTGCTCTCCGACCGGGCCGCCAACATCCACGGCGCCGACCACGTCATCGACGGCGGCACCCTCAAGGCCGCCTGATCGGCCGCCTCGGGTCACGGCCGCCAGCCGGCCTTCAGTGGTCGACGAGGGCCCCGCACGAGACGTTCACGGTCGCGGACAGCATCGCGCGGGCCCGGTCGGAGGCCACGAAGGCGGCGACCGGGCCGACGTCGGAGAGCGTCGCCGTGCAGCCGAGCAGCGTCGGCTCGGTGAGTATCTGCACCAGCTCGTCGCGTACTCCGAAGTCCTGCGGAATGCCTCCAGAAATCCCGCAGGACTTGAGGGTCACCACGCGGATTCCGGCCGACCCCAGCTCGCAGGGCCACTATTGGCGCCATCGCGCTCGGCGCGATCAACTCGGCGAGCTTCCGCGCCGTCTCCGGCGAGGTGCCGGGCACAGTTCCGGGCGGGGCGGCCAGGCGCTTGACGAACAGGGGCAGGACGCTCTCCCGCCCCTCGACGAGTGTCACGAACGCGTCTGCGTCCCGCGTCGAGTACCGGTAGATCTCGGCGGCGGTGGCCGTGACATCGCGGTGGCTGACGAGGGCGCCACCGTCTTCGGTCATGACCGCCATGGCGCGGTCGGGCATGAGGTAGCGCGGGCCGTGATCGGCGTTCAGGCCGAGCTCGTTGGCTGCGAACACGGGGTTGAAGTGGATCAGCGGATGCAGGCTGGAGGCGAGACCGCTGATGTGCCCAGGCAGAGAAAGTTCGCTCGAAGCGACACCGCCGCCGGGTGATCCGTCCGCCTCCAGCACCGTGTCCGAGAGCCCACCGCGGGCCAGGTAGGCGACTGACACCAGCCCGTTCGGGCCGGAGCCGATCACACGACGTCAGAGCACTGAGTCATCAGAGGCCACCCCCTTGGAGATCCTTCAGGTCACTCAGCACCGCAACCGTCGCGGTCATGAACTCCGTGCGCTGCGACCTCAAGGCCATGTACTCAGGAGACGTGAGCATCCGGTCGGGGGCCGCGCGGTCGGGCCGGTACTGGACGATCCCGGTCGTGGGGCGACAGCCGGACGGCTCCAGCGTGCCCTCGGGTGTCTCCTCGTAGCGACCGCCACCGCGAACTCACCGCCGTACCGGTGGACGATCTCCCGGCACGCGCCTGTATTCGCGCGGCACGTCGGGATTCTCAGCGGTCGCGAGGGGCCCCAAGTGCCGTCTCACAGCGGGCCGCCGCTGGATGAATGACAGGTCTCACCATTTGTTGGGACCAGGTCCCGGAATGGATAACAACAGTTGTCGGTCACCGGCCCGACAACCTTGTTGGACTCCGTCTCCGCGGCGGATGTCACATGAGGGCATGGATACGAACGGAAGCCCCCTCCCGGAAACGTGGTCGCTGGTCACCGTGTCCGCCACTGGCCGGAACATCTTCTGCGCGGCACTCGGCGAGAACGGCGTACGGGAAGTACCTTCGCTGAAGGGCTACGCGGGGGTGTTCGAGGCCCTCCAGGACTGGGAGTCACTCGCCCCGGCCCTCCGCTCCTACGACCCGCGCCAGGCCGCCCCGGTCTCCGACGCCCGCCTCCTCGCCCCGGTCCGCTATCCGCGGACGCTGGTGTGCGGAGGCTCCAACTACCACTCTCATCTGACCGAGATGCTGGGGTCGGACAGCACCGCCATCCACGTGCCCCCGTACTTCTTCATCAAGCCCGCGACGACCACTGTGATCGGCCCCGACGAGCCCATCCTGATCTCGGCCGACCCGGCTCAGCAGGTCGACTGGGAAGCAGAGCTCGGTGTGGTCATCGGCCGGGGCGGTCGGGACATCCCGGTGGACCAGGCGCTTGCGCACGTCGCCGGCTACACCATCGTCAACGACATCTCGGCGCGTGGCGCGATCCACCGCACGGACGCCTTCCACGAGGCCTTCGCCTGGGACTGGCTGGCGTCGAAGGGACAGGACACCTTCTGTCCGACCGGCCCCGGTGTCACGCCGGAGTGGCTGGTCCCGGACCCGCAGGATCTGTCCATCGTCCTGACGGTCAACGGCCGCCAGGAGCAGTCCAGCAACACCAAGGAGATGATCCGCGGTGTGGCGGAGCTGATCTCCCTCGCCAGCGCCATGGTCCGGCTCCAGCCCGGTGACCTGTTGGCCACCGGCACGCCCGCCGGCGTCGGCGCGGGCAAGGGCAGGTTCCTGCGGCCCGGCGACACGGTGGAGATCTCCATCGCAGGGCTGGGTCGACTCCGCAACCCCGTCGCCGACCGCGACGATTCACCAGGAGCGTGACCATGAAACTGCGTGTCAACAACGAGCTCTGCCTGGGCAGCGGGCTGTGCGCCGGGATCGCCGCCGAGGCCCTCGAGATGGACGAGCAGGGTGAACTCATCGTCCTGGACGAGACCCCCCCTGCCGAACTCCACGAAGCAGTACAGCAGGCGGTCGCCAGCTGCCCGGTGAATGCCCTGTCGTTCACGGAGGAATGAGCACGATGACTCCTCCGCTTCGGCACGTCACCGTCGTCGGCGCTTCCACCGCCGGGCCGGCCTCCGTACAGTCCCGCGCAAGCAGGGCTGCGACGGGACGATCACGCTCTTCGGTGACGAGACGGAAGCGGCCTACCTGCGCCCTGTCCTCTCCAAACGTTTCCTCACCGCCGAAGGGGTCCAGTCCGAGGACATCCGGCTACGGGCGGACCTCACGAATGTCCGGGTCGCACTGGACATGCGCGCGACCGGACTCGATCCGATCGGCCGCCGACTGCGGCTGCGTGACAGCGGCAGCGGCAGCGGGCATGAGTACAGCGACCGGAAGTCGGCGCCGCGCTGGCGGCTCTGCACCGCGACCACGGCACTCGGCTAAGACTGGGAGTCTGCGTCGAGGGATTCACCGGCCTGCGAATTGCCGACGGGGAGACAGTGCCCGCCGACCTGGTGTCGTGGGCGCCGGCACGCGGCCCGCCACCGATTGGCTGCGCAGCAGCGGGCTCCCGTTGGACGAAGGGGTGTTGTGCGGGCCGGATCAGTCGGTCGCCGACCGGATCGTTGCCGCCGAGGACGTGCCCCGCTGGCCTCACCACCGCGACGGCGCCATGGTCTGGGTCGAGTACTGGGACAACGCGATGCGTCAGGCGGACGCTGCTGGCCCCCGACGGTGTCGCACCGGCGTTCACCGACACCTCGATGTTCTGGTCCGAACTGTACGGCTGCAGAATCCAGTTGACCGGTCACCCCGGGCCGGGCGGATGACGGCCGCGCGGCTGGTGTCCCGCCCGCACCGGTTGCTCGACTACCGAAAGGCCGTCGCCGCCGGCACCGAGTCCGCGGAACCCGTCGCACACGGTGCCGCTCCCCTGCCCGCGCTCGATGAACTTCCACGTCTCCGCACCACCGCGAAGGAGTAACCGGTCATGCCTGGCATCACTCAGCGATCCACCAAGCCACCCATTTTGAAGTCGACCTTCATCTCGCACGGCACTCTCGAGTGCCGGGACATCTTCGCCACTCGCCGCTTCTACGAGGAGGTCCTGGGCCTCGAAGTGGCCCAGCAGGCGTCGCTCGCGCTGATCGTTCGGCTAGGGGGCCACCACGTCTACGCCGTGATCGAGACTCCCGACAACGACCAGGAGATGCCACTGCTGAACCACAACGGCATCGACCTCGGGACCAGGGAGGAGGTGGACGAGGCACACGTGAAGATGCAGGAGATCAAGGACGAGTACGGGATCAGGAAGCTCACCTCGCCGGTGCTCCAGCACGGCACGTACTCCTTCTACCTGCAGGACCTCGACGGCAACTGGTGGGAGATCTGCTACCTGCCGAAGAACGGTTTCGACTTCCGCTTCGACAGCGGGGTGGATCTGACCGGGCGCGAGGACCTGTCCGCGGCCGAGATCCGCTCCCGCCTCCAGCGGCCGCTTGAGCACGTCACCGACCGTACCTACGACTGACGGCCGCGGGCCAAGAAGATCTGACCAAGAGGACCTGGCATGTCCAGAAGGGTTGTGCTGCTCACCGACCGCGCCTGGCCGGACGAGCGGATCGAGCGGGAGATCGTCGAGAGCGCCGGGTTCGAACTCGTCAGCGGTCCGGCCGATCCAGCACCCGCGGAGGAGATCGAGCGCCTGGTGCGGGAGCACGATCCAGTAGCGATCATGACGTGCTGGGCGCGGGTCTCCGCCGCGGCCGTAAGGGCGCCGTCCGATCTGCGCGTCATCGCGCGGATGGGGGTCGGACTCAACAACATCGACGTCCGGGCGGCGACCCAGCTCGGCACCCTGGTCACCAACGTCCCCGACTACTGCGTCGAGGAGGTCTCCGATCACGCCGTCGCCCTGGTTCTCGACTGGACACGCGGAATCAGTTCGTTCGATCGCGAGGTGCGCGCCGGCCGTTGGAATCCGGCTGCTGCCCGGCTGCGACGGCTCCGCTCGAAGACCGTCGGCATCGTCGGCCACGGCCGCATCGGCCGGGCCACCGCCCGTAAACTCGTGGCGTTCGGCTGTCGCGTGGTGGTCCACAGCCGCACGGTAGCCCCCGCGGCAGGCGTCGAGTTCGTGTCCTGGGCCGACCTGCTGGGCATGGCCGACGTGGTCCTGCTCCACGTTCCGCTCACCGACGACACCCGGCACCTGGTGGGTGCGGCTGAGCTCGCCGCCATGCGCGATGACGCCCTTCTCGTCAATGTGAGCCGGGGTGGCCTGGTCGACACCGCGGCTCTGGTCGAGGCGCTGGACGCCGGACGGATCGGTGGTGCCGCGCTCGACGTCCTGCAGGACGAGCCGGTGGTCGACCCGGCACTGCTGGCTCACCCGAACGTCGTCGTCACACCGCATGTCGGCTTCTCCTCCGACGAGTCCGTCGAAGAGCTGCGGACGAAGGCGGCGGAGGAAGTCGTCCGCGTTCTACGCGGTCGGCCACCCTGCTTTCCCTGCAATCTCCCGCTCGTCCCCTCCACCGCGAAGGAGCGCCTCTGATGCCGCGGATAGCCCGAGTCCACGCCCGCCAGATCTTCGACTCCCGGGGCCGTCCGACCGTCGAGGTCGACATCGAGACCGACGACGGAAGTCATGGGCGGGCGGCCGTACCGTCCGGCGCCTCGACCGGCACCAGTGAGGCTTGGGAACTGCGCGACGGGACCGACGAATACAATGGATTGGGTGTACGCACCGCCGTTTCCCACGTCAACGGCGAGATAGCGCGGGCAGTGCTGGGCCACGACGTGCGCGAGCAGACCGTGCTGGACAAGTCGCTGGTCGAGCTCGACGGCACACCACAGCTGCGTCGGCTCGGCGCCAACGCGATCCTCGGAGTGTCGCTGGCCGCTTGCCGGGCTGCCGCGGACAGCGAGAACACCCCGCTCTACCGCTGGCTGGCGGCGCTGGCGGGCACCGCACCCAGCCTGCCGATGCCCATGGTCAACATCCTCAGCGGTGGTTTGCACGCCGGGCGCGGCATGGACGTACAGGACTTCCTGGCCGTGCCGGCCTCCGCCACGACCATGGAGGAGGCCATCGACCTGGTGAGCCGGGTCCGGGCCGCTGCCACGGACGCCGTCGCGGCCAGGGGGATGCCGACACTGCTGGCCGACGAGGGCGGGCTGAGCCCGGGGCTCAAGACGGGGCGGGCTGCCCTGGAGCTGATGGTTGAAGCGATCGAGCGGGCCGGTCTGACGCCCGGCGAAGACATCGTGGTGGCCGTCGACGTCGCGGCGCACACGCTGTGGGACGCCGCCCGTGGCAGCTATCACCTGGCCCGGGAGGGCAGGTACGTGGACACCGCCGAGATGGTCGAGACGATCGTCGGCTGGGCCGAGGACTTCCCGGTCGCGTCGGTCGAGGACCCGTTGGACGAGGAGGACTGGCGTGGTTGGAAGCTGCTGACTGGCTGGCTCACGGATCGGTTGAACCTCATCGGCGACGATCTCTTCACCACGAACCCCGAGCGGCTGCGGCGAGGGATCGGACTCGGCGCCGCCAACGGCGTCCTGGTGAAGGTCAACCAGAACGGAACCCTCAGCGGCTCCCTCTCCGTGATCGCGGCGGCCCGCGCCGCCGGCTACGTGTCCGTGGTGTCCGCGCGTTCGGGCGAGACCGAGGACGCCTTCATCAGCGATCTTGCCGTCGGCACGGGGGTCGGCCAGATCAAGATCGGGTCGGTGCGGAACTCGGACCGGTTGGCGAAGTACAACCAGCTCCTGCGTATCGCCGAGGACCCCTCGGTGAGCTTCGCCGGCATGACCGCCTATCCCCGCCACAGGGCGGACCGGATCAGGTGAACCGCGAAACGCCCGAGACCTCGGGGACGGTCGTTCCGGCGGCTGTCCGTGGCTTCCTCGTGGAGAACGGTCTGGCCACCGGCGAGGAGACTCCGCTCTGGACGCCCCTGAGCGGTGGAGTGTCGTCCGAACTGTGGCGCGTCGACCTGGCCGACAGGACGATCTGCGTCAAGAGGGCCCTGGAAAAGCTCAAGGTGAAGGGTGACTGGCACGCCCCGGTCGGCAGGAACCGCGTGGAGTGGGACTGGCTCGGGTTCGCCGCCGGCATCGTGCCTGGCCAGGTGCCCGAGCCACTGGCACACGACGGGAGCCGCGCCCTGTTCGCCATGAGCTACCTGCCGACGCCAAGCCATCCGGTGTGGAAGGCACTTCTCCTGACGGGCGCCGTGCACGAGCAGGACGCCGCAGCAGTCGGCGATCTGATCGGCAGACTGCACGCCGCGAGCGCGGGCGACCGGGAGCTCGCCCGGCGGTTCGCCACCGACGACAACTTCACGAGCCTGCGCATCGAGCCTTATCTCGCCGCCACCGCCCGACGCCACCCCGATCTGGCGTACGAGTTCCGACGCATCATCCGGTCCACCACGACCACCCACCTGGCCGTGGTCCATGGCGACGTCAGCCCCAAGAACATCCTTCTCGGCCCGTCCGGTCCCGTCCTGCTCGACGCCGAATGCGCGTGGTACGGCGATCCGGCGTTCGACATCGCATTCGTCGTCAACCACCTGGTACTCAAGACGCTCGTGGCTGCCGGCCAGAGGCAAGCCCTCCTCCCTTCGGCCCACGCCCTGGTCGACGCCTACGCCCGACAGGTGACGTGGGAAGCCGTGGACGGCACTTTCGCGAGGGCGGCCAAGCTGCTGCCGGCGCTTCTCCTCGCCCGGGTCGACGGTCTCTCCCCCGTGGAGTACCTCGATACGGAACAGCAGGGGCTCGTGCGAGCGGCCGCCAGGAAACTGCTGGGTGCCCCGACCTCGGATCTGCGTTCCGTCATGACGAAGGCGGTCCAACTGCTGTCCGCCGGTCGGCGACGTCAATGACCGGCAGCGATTCGAGGCCCCGTTCCGCCGAGGACGGGTGAGGAGTAAGCCCCCCCAGACGCCATGCGCAGGGGGTCGCCACAACCGTCCGATGCCGGAGGAAGTGGCCGCCGAGGCCGGTGCGTCAACGACGCTGGGAACGACGAGGCAACCGCTCCCCTCCACGACGTCGGCATCGCCCAAGGGCAGGCCGGGGGCGACGTCGACGATGTGGCCGATGGGACCATCCCTGACTAGCCCAGCCGCGTCGACGAGGCCGCCCACGTCGGGATCTGCGGCAAGGAAGTAGCCCCGTACGAGGGGTTGGTGCTCATTGCCCTTTCCGGCTCTGGTCGAGAGGTATCACTCGGAAAACGGCACAGCACCCGCAGGGCCCGTGGTGGTCGACTGACCCTTAGTTCCGAGGCGGTCGACCAGTTCCTGGCTCTTCGCGACGAGATCGCTGTTGTCGACAAGGCTGCGTCCGCCTCGCCTGACCGGCTTGCCGGCGACCAGGACCGTGTCGATGTGCGCACGGTCCATCTGCAGGACCACGGTGCTGCAGGGGTCGTGCACCGGCGCGGTGTCGGGCTGGTCGGCACGCAGGACGAGCAGATCGGCCTGTTTGCCGGGGGTGAGAGAACCGATCCGGTCGTCGAGGCCGAGGGTCTCGGCGCCGGCCAGGGTGGCGCAGCGCAGGATGTCCTGCACCGTGAGCCGCCGGTCCGCCGATTCCTCGGAGGTCAGCTGGCTCAAGCGGCCGGCCTGGTATGCGGCACGCATCTGGGTGAACATGTCCGCGGACGCGGTGACCTCGACATCGGTGCTGAGACTGATGCGCAACCCCGCTTCGGCCGCGCGGGCGAACGGCGGATAGCCGTGGCCCATCATCATCTCGATGGCGGGCGCGATGGACAGGCTGCTGCCGCCGTCGGCGATGAGCCGCAGTTCGTCGACAGGCAGCTGGGTGCCGTGGATGAACGTCGTGCCCGGCAACAGGACGTCGAGCTTCTTCAGGCGGCTCAGGTGCGGTTCGCCGGGGCGCGGCACGACGTGGCGGGCCGTGCGGACCGCGAGGTCGCGGGCGAGCCGTGCGTTGTGCAGCTCGGCCTCGTCGTCGCCGAGTTCGGTGAGGATCGCGAAGGTGACCAGGGCGTCGTCGTCCGGCAGCAGTTCGGCGCGGACGCGGCGCACGTCCTCCGGCAGCCGGCTCCCCTTGGCAAGGGCCTGAGGGACATCGATGCCGTAGGCGAAGACGGCACGCAGCCCGGACTCCTTGAGCCCCTCGACCAGTGCGTCCGAGTGCTCGGGGGTGGCCTGGATGTTGGAGATGTCCTGGACGGTGGTGACCCCGGAGGCCAGCGCGGCACGGGCGCCCAGCAGGTTGGCGAGGTGCAGATCCTCGGCGGTGAGTGCGGGGCCCAGGTCCATGAGGACGTTCTGGAAGTAGTCCCGCAGTGTGTCGTGGGGTGTGCGGCCACGCAGGATCGCCTGCCACATGTGGCGGTGTGTGTCGACGAAGCCGGGGATGACGATGCATCCGGTGGCGTCGATCTCCTCGGCGCCCGCGGGGGCGTCCAAGTGGCGTGCCACCGCGGCGATACGGCCTCCTTCGACGAGGAGATCACCGCCGCTGATGTCGCCGAGTGCGGGGTCCATGGTCAGGATGTGTGCGTTGCGTATGAGCAGCGACTGCGCTGTCGAGGTGCTCACGGGTGCTCCATGAGGTCGGTGGACGGTCTGGAAGGGCGGGGTGTCCTACGCCGGCGGGGCGACGAAGCAGCCTCGGTCGGGGTCGTTGAACATCTCCGCGAAGATCTGCTCGCTCACCGGGGCGGCCGTGCCCCACTGATCGGTGACGTCGGGGCTGGAGACGTCGTACACATGCGGGTGCCACAGGTCCTCGTCGACGGTCTCCAGCTCGGTGGTGTACTCGACGACGTTGCCGTGCGGATCCTGGAAGTACGTGAAGGTGTTGTCGCCCGCCAGGTGCCGTCCGGGGCCCCAGAGCGAGCGGTGTCCGGCGCGGAGCAACCGGCCCGAGCCGCGCATGTACTCGTCGACACCGCGCATCTCGAAGGAGATGTGATTGACGGAGGTGTGCGGGCCCTTGGCGATGCCCATCGAGTGGTGGAGGTTGCTGATCCGCATGAAGTTCAGCACCTCACCCATGCGCGGGTGCGCCAGCGAGTCGGTGAGCCTGAAGCCGAGGTAGCGCTCGTACCAGTCCCGGGTGCGGTCGATGTCGGGCGAGTTGAACACCACGTGCGACAGCTTGACCGGGATCGACTCCTTCTCCTCGATCTTCCGGTGCTGCCGGGCCGCGACGTCGGCGGAGACCTCGACGGTGCGGCCGTCGACGTCGAAGAAGCGGAAGCCATAACCGCCGCCCGGAGTGTCGACCCTGCCCGGCTGCGAGAGCAACTGCACTCCCCCGGCCAGGAGTTGCTCGGCCAGCGTGTCGACGTCCGACGCGTTCGCCGCACCGTAGGAGACCAGGTCGAGCCGCTTCTCGTCGGCCTTGCGCAACCGGACGACGTACTGCTCGGGCGAACCCTCGGCGGCCAGGAAGGAGATCCCGGAGTCCTCCGCGACCTGGGTCAGACCCCAGACGCCCGAGTAGAACTCAAGCTGCTTGTCGTAGTCCGGCACGGCGAGATCGACATGGCGCAGATGGGTGAGAAGGGTCATGGCGTTGCTTCTTTCAGGAAAGGGGAGGCGGAACCGCCTCCCCTGGTGTGCGGGTGAGGTGCGGCGCAGGCCGCGTCACGGACACCCATGAGATGTCGCTCTCCGGCGTCTGATCACGACGTGCGCTCCGCGACACAACGTGTGCGCTGGTCTCCGAGCCCGGCGATGGTCGACTCCATGACGTCGCCGTCCTGGAGGAGGATGCCCCGCAGCACGCCGTTGCCCGTCGGACTGCCCGTCAGGACCAGGTCACCGGGGAGCAGCCGGGCGGTCTGGGAGATGTACGACACGACCTGCGCGATGCTGAAGATCATGTCCTTGGTCGACTCGTCCTGCATCGTCTGGCCGTTCACCTTCAGCGTGAGGCGCACGTCCTGGGGGTCGGCGATCGCCTCGGCGGGCACGATCCACGGGCCCAGCGGGGTGAAACCGGGCGCGTTCTTGCAGCGCAGCCAGTCCGTGCCCAGCGTGGGGATGTCCTTGCGGAAGATGCTGGCGCGGTCGGTGAGATCGTTGGCGATGGTGTATCCGGCGACGCAGCCCAGGGCCTCCTCGACGGACAGCTGGTATGCCGGCCGGCCGATGACGGCGGCCAACTCCAGTTCCCAGTCCGGCTTCTTGGCCCAGGCGGGAATGACGACGTCGTCGTACGGACCCGTGATGGCACCCGACAGACCGACGAAGACGTAGGGCCGCTCCTCGACCGCACGGCGGTCCATCTCGACCTCGAGGTCGGCTCGCGCCTGCTCGACGGTGCGCTTGTCGTCGGCCGGACGATAGATGATCTCCATCTCGATCGCGTGCTGCCGATAGTTGCCACCGGCCTGGAAAACCTGGAGAGGCTCCACGGGCGCGTGCACGTGCAGCCCTCGCAGCGGGAGCCATGCGCGGGAGCTGTCCGCCGCCAGTGCGCGCAGCTGCGGCAGCAGCTCGTCCCAGCGTTCGAGGAGCGTACGGATGGTCAGGGTCGGCTCGTCGAGTTCGGTGCGCAGGTCCAGCACCTCGTCGCTGGGGATCACGAGGCCGGGGAAGGGCTCCTGGCCCGGAGCGGAGAGGGTGCCGAGGGCGAAGGAACCGGCGAAGCTCACCGGCGTGGTCACAGCATTCATGTCCGTCTCTTCCTGGTGTGGCTATGTGTCTAATCTGGCGCGACAACAACGATCAGGGAAATAAATTCTTTGGATAGACTTAATTGGTGCGACCGATACCCTTCCTCATGACTCGGGACGGCTCATGAACCTCGCCAACCTCGACCTCAACCTCCTGGTCGCGCTGCGGGCCCTGCTGGAGGAGCGCAACGTCACCCGTGCGGGACAGCGACTGGGCCTCAGCCAACCAACGATGAGTGGTTCGCTGGCGCGGCTGCGGCGTCACTTCGACGACGAACTGCTCTCCCGCGTGGGCGGGCAGTACGAGCTGACGGCACTCGGCCGAGCCCTGCTGGACCGCACGGCATCGGTCTGCGACATGGCCGAACGCGTCTTCAGCAGCCGTCTCGGCTTCGACCCGGCCACCGAGACCCGCGAGTTCCATCTCGTGTGCTCCGACTACGCGGTGACTGTGCTCGGCACCGCGCTCGTCCAGGCACTTCGTCAGGAGGCGCCCAGGGTGCGGCTGCGGTTCACGCAGACCCCGGCCGACATCGTCGCGTCCGCCGCGACCGTGCTGAGTTCTGTCGACGGCGTACTCATGCCCCACGGCATCATCAGCGGGTTCCCCAGCGTCGAACTCCACGAGGACGAATGGGTGTTCATCGTTGCCGAGGACAACACCGAGGTCGGCGAGCGTCTCACCCGGGAAGACCTGGCGCGGCTCCCGTGGGTGACGTACCAGCGCGTCTACGACGCCCCGCCCGTCCACCAGCTCGGGCTGCTCGGGATCGAGCCGAACGTCGAGGTCTCCGTGGACAGTTTCCAGGTACTGCCCTTTCTCGTGGCCGGCACCCACCGCATCGCCCTGGTCCAGCGGCGCCTCGCGGAACGTCTGCGGGCCAGCGCCCCTGTGCGGATCATGCCCGCTCCCTACGAGGTGGCTCCCCTCCGGGAAGCCCTGTGGTGGCACCCCGTCCACACCCACGACGCCGCGCACACCTGGCTGCGCGAGACGGCCGTACGGATCGCCGACTCGGTGACGGCGTAAGGGCGAATGCGTCGCACAGCACATGTTCACACCACACGTAACATGTCGGCATGGATGCCATCGAGGAGTTCGGGCTCCTGCTCAAGGCATTGACCCGCGAGTCCGACCGGCGGATCAACGACTTGCTCAGGCCGCTGGGGATCACGGCGAGTCAGGCCGAGGCGCTGCAACTGCTCGACCGGTACGGGCCGCTCTCCCTGGGCGAGTTGGGCACCCTTCTGATCGCCGAGGGCGGCCACCCGAGCCGACTGGTCGACCGCATGGTCACCTCCGGACTCCTGCGACGCGAATCCGCCGACAACGACCGCCGACGCGTCGAGATCTCCTGCACGGCACGCGGAAGCGAACTCGCCCGGCAGGCGCGGGAGCGCAAGGAGACCTTCCGCTCCTGGGTGCGCGACCAGTTGTCCGGTCAGGACCTCACCGCCGCCACCGCCCTCCTGGAGTGCTGCCTGCGCGACACCCAGCTCGCGGAGACCGTACGGAGTCGCCGCGAACACGCCCTGGCCGAGGAAACGTCCGATGCCCCCGCCACCCGGCCGAACGTCAGGGACGTGAGGGCCCGGCGATCGGCCAGTGTGTCTCCGGTCGGGTGAGGGAGAGTCCGAAGGCCTTGACGACGGCATCGGGATCGGCCGGCTCCATGGGGTGCGCGAGCAGGTCGACGACGGTGTGCGGCGGCCCCGGCACGGACGCGGGCCGCCGGACGGGCATGTACTCGACCGGCACACGGTGCCCGTTGATCAGCTCCGGCAGGTCCGCGACGGCGAACTCGCTCGGACCGACCAGGTCATAGGTGCCTGCCTCGCCCTGCCCGAAGGCGGCCCGGGTCAGCGCGTCGAGGATGTCACCCGAGTAGGTGGGGCAGAAGCGCTGGGTACCGTCGCCCGCGACACGCACCGGGGCGTCCGGCGCGCTCTGGCGGAACAACAACTCGAAGGGAGCGGGTGCCTCACGTCCACCGACGATCGTGTGGATGCGGAAGATCACGGCATCCAGAAGCGTCCGCAGCAGGTCTTCCGCCTGCCCCTTGGCTTTGACGTACCAGTTGTCGTGCGCGGCGTCCGCGCCGACGTACGACAGGTAGATCAGTCGCGTCTCCGGGCCGACCGACTCCACGACCCTGCGGGTGGTGGCCACGGTGCCGGCCTCGTAGGTCTCCCAGTCGGTGGCCGCGAACATTCCGCAGAGATGGATCACGACGGATGCCTTGGACAGCGCTTCGACGGCTCGCTGTGACCGCATCCAGTCGTCCACGACCTCCCCGGCGGGCAGATCCTCCGCGGACCGCACGAGCGCTGTGGCCGCTACGCCCTTCTCGGCAAGACGTGACAGCAGATCGCGCCCGGTGCGGCTGTTCGCTCCGGTCACGACAACGGGGCCAGTGGAATTCGACACGGGCTGCCCCTCTCGATCTTCGTACGAGAAAAATTACATCACACAGCACATATTCTCATAGCATGCAATGCTCTGCATGCCGGACCGTATTGCCAGGTCAGCCCAGGTGGAGGAGGTCGTCGGCGTTGGCGTGGGCGATGCGCGCCCGGACGTCGGGTTCGACGGAGAGCTGCTGGAGCCAGTCGGTGCCGCGCTTGTTGTCGGAGAAGGGGTAGTCGACGGAGAAGAGCACCCGGTCGTCGCCGAAGACCTCCCGGGTCAGGTGGAACGGGCCGTCGAAGAAGTACGCGCTGGTGGTGACCCAGAAGTTCTCGCGGAAGTAGGCGCTGACGGGCTTGGCCAGGTGGCCGGCGAGCGGGGTCACCGTGTCCTCGATCCGCGCGAGGTGGAAGGGCAGCCCTTCGCCGAGGTGTCCGAGGACGACCTTGAGCCCGGGGTGGCGGTCGAAGACGCCCGTCACGACAAGACGCAGGGCGTGCAGCGAGGTCTCGTAGTGCCAGCCGTAGCCGGTGGTGGCGAGCAGAAGGCTGAGAGGGTGCGGCAGTTCGGAGTAGTAGGCACCCAGCACCGGCTTCGGGGGCACCCCGGGGTGCAGGTAGAGCGGCACGTCCAACTCGGCGGCGGCTTCCAGCAGGGGGTCGAAGTCCGGGTGGTCGAGGAACCGGCCGCCGGTCGTCCCGTTGACGAGCGCGCCGACGAAACCCAACTGGGTCACGCTGTGCTTGAGTTCGGCGACGGCCGCCGCGGGATCGCCCATGGGGAGGGTGGCGAACGCGGCGAACCGGTCCGGGTGCCGGGCGACGACGGCCTCGTGCAGGCTGGTGTTCAGTGTGCGAGCCATGGGGATCGCCGTTTCGGCGGGCAGGACCTGCACCCCCGGGCCGGAGGCGGACAGCACCTGGACGTCGACACCGGCCGCGTCCATGTCGGCGAGTCGCGCTTCAGAGGTGTCGATCAGCCGGTCGTGCGGATTGTCCGCCATCCAGGAGAAGTCCACCCCGGTGGCCTGGAGCAGTTCGGGGGTCGAGTAGTGCTCTTCGATGGCGACGACGCGCATGGTGCCCTCCTGGGCTGTTCGATGAGGGGGGTGTGGTGGGGGGGGTTCGAGAGGAGCGGGTGATCCGGCTCCGGCGTCCGGCTAGACCGCGGCCTCGGGCGGCAGGTGGTCCAGCGGTCGCTGGTAGATGGACCGGACCTCTTCCTGGGACAGGTCGTCCCGGCCGGTCAGGTCCACCTGGTCGTACTGGAAGCGGAAGGCGTAACCACCGTGCGGCAGGTGGCAGATCTCCCACCAGTTGCCGTCGAGGTCCTGGAGGTAGAACGAGAAGGTGCCGTGCTGGTTGACCGGCTTGGTGAGCTTCTTGATCCCGTACTCTTCCTTGACCGCCTGAAGGGCCTGGTGCGCCTCGCGCACCTCCTCCTCACTGGCCAGGTCGATGCCGTTGTGGTTCATCAGTGGCATCTCCTGGGCGCTGCCCTGGGTCTCGACCACCGCGTAGCAGTGTTCGCTGCCCAGGCGGACGAACAGGGACATCGGAGCCTGCTGGACGACTTCGAGGCCGAGCACCTCTTCGTAGAAGCGACGGGTCGTCGCGATGTTCCGGCATTCGAGGGTGCCGTGAGACAAGAAGCGTGTCTTCAGCAGGGGCGGCTTGGTGGAACGGTGGGTGATACCGGGCATGGGGCGTCACTCCTCGGGGAGGGTCGAAGGGGAAGTGCGTTCTCAAGACGCGTTGGACAGGGCGGGTCCGTCCGGCGACGGGCGGACGTCGGCGACGAGCACCGCTGATCCGACGGCCTCCCGATAGGCGCGGAGCCGATGCGGGCTGCCGACCAGAAGCGCGGCGGTCGTCCGGCCGGACCGGCTGTAGACGACGACGCAGCGGCGCTGCGCCAGATCGCCCTCGGCCACGGTCACCAGGTCGCCGGGGCGGGGGTGGCCGATCAACTGGAGTTTGCAGTCGTACTGGTCGGACCAGAACATGGTGGTTTCGGCGAAGGCAGGGGCCCGGCCCGCGCCCGCGAGCAACGTCGCCGCGGCGGAGTCCGCCTGGCGCAGCGCGTTCTCCCAGTGTTCGACGCGGACCAGGGTGCCGTCACTGTGATGCGGCCAGCGTGCGACGTCCCCCGCTGCCACGATCCGGTCGGCCACGGCCAGGTCCGGCCCGCACAGTACACCGTCGTCCACCGGCAGTCCGCTGCCGCGCAGCCAGTCCGTGGCCGGCCGGGCTCCGACGCCCACCATCACGACATCGGCGGGCAGCACCTCACCGTCGGCCAGGCGTACGCCGGTGACCCGATCGTCCCCGGTGAAACCGGCGACCCCGGTGCCCAGCCGCAACCGGGTGCCGTGATCACGGTGCAGACCTACCAGGGCCGCTCCCACGGTCCCGCCGAGAACTCTTTCCATCGGTGTGGCGGCGGCCTCGACCAGCGTGACGTCCAGGCCGAGGCTGCGGCAGGAGGCGGCGACCTCGCTGCCCACGAAACCGGCGCCGACGATCACCACGCGAGGCGACCGCGTCAGTTCCGCCCGGAAGGCGAGGGCATCGGCGGCCGTGCGCAGGACGTGCACCCCGGGTGGCGTCGGCATCGGCAGTTCCCGGGCGGCGGCTCCCGTGGCGATGACGAGTCCGTCCACGGAGTGGGTGAAGTGGCGACCGCTGTCACTGTCCTGCAGACGCAGACACCGTGCCGCGAGGTCGAGACCTGTCACCCGCACGCCCAGTTCGACGCGTACGTCTTCGGCGGGCCCGCGCAGCCGGATGTCGTCCGGCTGCAGGTCGCCGCTGGTCAGGAAGCGCTTGGAGAGGGCGGGCCGCTGGTAGGCCGTCTCCGGCTCATCGCCGAAAACGGTGATCGGCCCCTCGAACCCACGCCTGCGCAGTCCATGGGCCGCGCCCAGGCCGGCGGCGGAGGCGCCGACGATACTGACGTGACGCAGATGTTTGCGAGCCATGGATCTCAGTTGTCCGTGACGAACAGGGCCTGCAACGGACAGCTGCGCACGGCCTCCTGCACATCGTCGTGCTGGTGTGGGGGTGGTGTCTCGTCGAGTATGACGAGGTCACCTCGCTCGTCGAGTTCGAAGACGTCGGGGGCGAGCCCCGTGCACAGGCCGCTGACCTGGCAGGCATCGCGGTCGACATGCACCTTCATGCTGGTTCTCCTTGCGTGCTGTCACGGGCGACGACGGGGTTGCTGAGCCGGCCCAGGTCGCCGATGGTGATCTCGACGAGGTCGCCCGGTCGCAGGAACTTGCCGCGGGGCATGCCGACTCCGGCGGGGGTGCCGGTGGCCACCAGATCTCCGGGCTGGAGCGTGACCAGGGCGCTCGCCGCCGCGACCAGTTCCTGGACGCTCTGGATCATCTCCTTGGTGCTGCTCACCTGTTCCTGACGGCCGTTGACGGTCAGGACGATGGGAAGATCGTGCGGATCGGGCACCAGCCACTGGGGAGTGACACCAGGTCCGGTGGGACAGAAGGTGTCCTGCCCCTTGGAGGCCAGCCAGTCCCAGGCGAAGGCTTCGTGGAAGGCATCGGTCCGGAAGTGCGTCCCGCGTGCCGAGACGTCGTTGACGATGGTGTAACCCGCGATGTGCGCGTCGGCCTGCTCCGGCGTGATGTCACGGCCGGCCCTCCCGATCACCACCGCGAGCTCGGCCTCCCAGTCGACCTTCTGGGCCGGGTCGGCCTCGATGACGATGGCGTCGTCGGGGCCGATCACGGTGGTGGTCGGAGGCTTGAGGAAGAAGAACGGGCTGATGTCGGCGGAGCCGTCGCCGGACATCTCCGCCAGGTGGTCACGGTAGTTCGAGCCCGAGCACAGGACGGTCCGCGGGTAGCGGACCGGTGTGAGGACTCGCGCTTCGAAGACGGGATCGGCCTTCAGGGGCTCGTAGGAGCGCAGTCCGGGGGCGAGCTCGTCCCAGTCCTGCAAGGCCTCGAAGACCCCGGGATAGCCCCGCAGCGCGGGCACCTCCCACAGACTGTCCTGAGTGAGCGCGGCGCAGGAGGTACCCCGTCCCGGGGCCTCGACGGTGACCAGCGACCATGCTGGACCGTGGTTGTCATGTGCGGCCATGGCTTCATTCGACGACCGGCCCCGGCCAGGCGTCCAACACTCTTGAACGGCCGGTGACAGCCATCTACTGTTACCGCACTGTGGACCTCGACCTGCGACTGGTGCGGTACGCCGTCGTCCTTGCCGACGAGCTGCATTTCGCCCGCGCCGCCGATCGCCTCATGATCGCCCAACAGACGCTCTCCGCGCAGATCAGCGGCTTGGAGAACCGGCTCGGTATCGCCTTGTTCGTACGGGACCGGCGCCATGTGGAACTCACCCCCCAGGGGGAACTGTTCGTGCGCCGCGGGCGGGCGCTGCTGGCGGAGTCCCAGGATCTGCTGACGGAACTGAGCAAGAGCATCCCTCCGCTGCGCCTTGATGTGATCACGGAGGGCCTCACGTCGGGCGTCGTGGCCCGGGAACTGCGGCCACGACTCACCGACGTCACGCTGGAGGTCGTCCAGGGACAGGGATTCGCGGCTACGGTGACGGCTGTCGCGGAAGGCCGGGTGGACCTGGCGTTCGGGCGGGTGCACGGGATGGGCAGACCGCTCCCGGGGAACCTCCGGCACCAGTTGGTCCGCTGGGAGCCCCTGGGCGTCGTGCTGCCCGCCGGACATCCACTGGCCAAGTGGGAGCGGGTACCGATGAACGAACTGGCCGAATACCCCCTGGTACTGCACACGGCGGCCGAGGCCACCGAATGGGAGGCCTGGAACGAGGAACTGGCCGCCGAATTCGGCCTGACCTTCGGCTGGCGCCTGCACGGCCACGGACGTGGAGCAGCCAACGCGGCCGTGCTCTCGTACCAGGCTCCGTCGCTGGGGCCGTTGGAGGCACCGGTGCCGGAGGGTGTCGTGGTCAGGCCCGTGATCGACCCTGTGCCTCTGTACCCCTTCTCCGTCATCTGGCGGTCCGGGCGCGCCTCGCTGCCCCTGCGACGGGCGGTCGCGGCGATCCATGAGATCGCCGAGGAGCATGGCTGGCTGGTCCCGCCGGAGACGCCTTGGTGGATGCCCGCCGACGAGCGACTCTGACTCTGCGTGTCCTTCACCGACCCCGGTATCGGTCGCCTCTGACAGTCGCCGACTGTCAGGCCGTATGCAATGTCTGTTGGACGCCGTACGCGGCCCGGCCCGAGACTCCCCGAGGACGAAGAAGTCGAAGCCCCGTCAGGGGCTGTGCCGGTCGGCTACGGCCGGTCGTACGAGGAGAGTGATCATGTCGACGGGAGCGATGCTGGAACCCGGTGCGGGCAAACTGATATCGGGCGGGGGACTGCAGGCCACGCTGAAGATCCCTGGCGGTGCTGGGGCCTTGACCTCGACGTTCGAGTGCGTCGTCCCTCCGGGGTACGACGTGGGCGCCCACGTACACAGCCACGGCGAGGAACTGTTCTACATCGTCGAAGGAGAGCTGGAACTGCTCGCCTTCGAACCATTGGACCGGACGGAGGGCGACTGGCACACCTGGGAGTCCAAGTCCGGCCAGCGCTTCATGCGCGGCGGTCCGGGGGCGTTGATGTTCGTCCCGGCCGGCTGCCCGCACGCCTTCGCCAATCCCACGGACAAGCCGGCCACCATGCTCTTCCAGTCCGCCCCGTCCGGACACGAGAACTATTTCGAGGAACTCACCGCGCTGCTGCGGCAGGGCACACCGCCCGGCATCGAGGAGATCGTCGAGTTGCGCCGCCGCTACGACATCGAACAGCTCACGCCCCTCGCCAGCCCCTTCGCGGCAGGGGGCTGATCCGTCAGCGGTCGAGCGAAGACTTCACGAGGCTCCCGGTGCCACAGCGACGCTCTGGAGGATCGATCAACGTGAAGATTGCCCTTGGCCTGCCTGTTTCCCGCCCGGAGTCCCTGCTGGACTGGGCGCGCCGTGCCGATGCGGGCCCGTTCAGCGCGCTCGGCCTGCTCGATCGGGTGGTGTACGACAATCCCGAGCCGATGGTCACGCTCGCGGCGGTCGCCGCTGCGACGACCCGGGTGCGTGTCCAGACCGAAGTGCTGCTGTCGCCGCTGCGCAACCCCACGCTGCTTGCCAAACAGAGCGCCACGCTCGACCGTCTGTCGAACGGCCGGTTCACCCTGGGTCTCGGCATCGGCGCGCGGATGGACGACTTCGCCGCGGTGGGCGTGGATCCACGAGATCGCGGTCGCCGGCTCGACGAGCAGATGTCGCTGATGCGACGGATCTGGGCCGGTGAGCCGTCTGCGGAGGACGCCGGGCCGGTCGGCCCGGCACCGGTCCGGCCGGGTGGGCCCGAAGTGCTCTTCGGCGCCTTCCAGCCGGCTGGACTGGCACGTGTGGCGCGCTGGGGCGACGGCTTCGTCTGCGCGGCGCCGGCGTCCGGTGCGGGGGACCTCTTCCGCACCGTTGAGCGGTTCTGGAACGAGGCCGACCGGGAGGGCCGACCTCGCCTGGTCGCACAGGTCAACGTCGCGCTCGGCCCGGAGTCCACCGTGGACGAGGCCCGTGAAGCGCTTCGCGCGTACTACGCCTTCACCGGCGACGACGCCCTCTACGGCGCCGACGAGACGGTCCGCAGGATGCTCACCACCACACGGGACCTCCGCGACACGATCAAGGCCTACGGCGATCTCGGTGCCGACGAGATCATGCTCTACTGCTGGTCCTCCAGCGTCGACCAGGTCGATCGCCTGGCCGAACTCGCCTGAGAGATGTGAGCACGCCCCGTGCCCGAACTGCGCGCGGGGCGTGCTCACGTCTCACTCAGGGGCCCTCGGATCGGCCCTGCACGGGCGTTCGGTCAGGTACCGGGTGCTGTCTGACCCGATACACGGCGGACGCCCGCGAAGAAGAAGAGCCTCGCTGTCCCAGTCCGCCCCAGGGAGAGCTGCTCCCGGGCGTAGGCCAGACGCTCGTCACCGCTCTGCCGGCAGCGCGCCTCGAGAATCAGGTAGTCGTTGAAGTCGAGCACCCCGCTGAACTTGCGGCTGGTCATCAAGCGGGCGTCCGCTTCCGCGGCGGCATCGGGGCTGATGCACTCATCCACTTCTCCTTCACGTCCTGAGCCGCGGCCGTCGGACACCCGTGCTTGCGGGACAGGCGCCTGACCGCCGACGCCCTGGGCGAGCGCCAGGTTCCGTAACTCCGGTGCGAAGACACGCCTGACGCCCGCGCCGCCCGAGCGCTATACCGACCCGCACCAAGCCCATCGCGCCCCCCCCTCAGCCCGCAGCCCCGCCCTGACTTCCGTCGACACGGCATGGCGATTCATATAGCATGCTATCTATGTTGCGAAGATCATATCCTGGCGCCTGGATTCTCGGCTGCACATTCCTGGGATTGGCGGCGAGCGTGCTGAGCCTCGGCCCCTCCTCCGGATGGCTGACCAGCTTCGCCGTCCTCCCCGGCACTGTCGCCTACGCACTGATGGCGACGAATCTGCTGCTGGCGACCCGACTGCCCGTGCTGGAGAGGCTGTTCGGGCCGCTCGACCGCGTCTACGTCGCCCATCGTCTGATCGGGACGGGTATCGCCGGATTGCTGGGGCTGCATCTGGTGCTCATCCCCATCGCATCCGAGGTCGACCGCGGGAAGAGCATTCTGGACAACCTCGGCGTAGCGGTTCCGCTCGGGGTGCTGGGTGCTCTGCTGCTCTTCGGGTCGATCGCGCTCGCGATGAACACCAAGGTGCCGTACGACAAGTGGCAGCGCGTCCATATGGCCACGGGACTCGCTTTTCTCGTGTTGACGGCGCACATGGCCAGCGCCGTGAGCCTGTGGTTCTCCGTGGCCGGTCCGCTGGGCGGGCTGCTCGGATTCTTCGCCCTCCTGGGTCTTACGAGTCTGATCGTCCGCGTGGTGGGCAAAGCCCGCGGCGGGGTCCGCTACACGATCGTCGAGACACTGCGACGAGAGCGTGGGATCGAGATCGTCATGCAGCCCGAGGGGGCACGGAGGATCGCCCAGCAACGATCCGGCCAGTTCGTGTTCCTGACGGCGACCGCCGGCGGGGCGCGCGAGACTCACCCCTTCACGTTGACGAGCGCGGAGGGCGACGGGCGGATCAGCATCCTGATACGTCCGTCCGGGGATTGGTCGAGCGCGGCCCAGACCGGTCTGGCCGTCGCCGATCAGGTGCGCGTGGAGGGTCCGTTCGGAGCGTTCACGCCGTCGCCGGGCCCCGACGCCGAGCAGCACCAGGTCTGGATAGCGGGAGGAGCCGGCATTACACCGTTCCTGTCGGTTCTGCGGACGGCACAGCAGGCATCCGACGCGGACACCGCGGGCGACCCGGCACACGGACAGGTTGAACTGGTCGTCGCGGCACACGACGCCGATGACATGCCCTGCTGGGAAGACCTGTGCATGTACGCCCACAAACTGCCCTGGCTGACTGTCACTCCGGCGTTCAGTGCACGGGGCGCACGGCTCGACGAGCGCGCCGTCGACCGTCTTGCGGCCGGGAAACCCGAAGGCACCGTTTGGTACCTCTGCGGTCCGGCGGACCTTACGTCTATGATCCAGCACAGGCTGCAGCAGGGTTCAGGCACTCGCCGACAGGTGCACCGGGAACTGTACGAATGGCGAGCGGTGACAGGGCGACGCCGGTGAAGCGCACACCGTTGAAAAGAGGCAGATGGAATTCAACCGCTTCGAATCTGCCGGATTCGTCATCAACTGGTGTGCGCGGTTGTTCGAGCGTCGCATGGCCGAAGCCCTACGTCCCCTCGGGCTCGCCCCGGCCTATCTTCCCACGCTCTTCACGCTGTCCGCTGTGGGCGGCGCGACACAGGGCGAGCTCGCGAAGGTCTCGGCCATCCAGCAGCCGACGATGGCCCTCACCCTGCGCCGGATGGAACGTGACGGGTTGATCACCCGCGTCCAGGACGAGACGGACCGCCGCCGAGCGATCATCCGACTCACGCCTCGGGCCGAGGAACTCATGCCACGCGTGGAAGAACTCGCGGGCAGCATCAACGAGGCGGCGTTCACCGGCCTCCCCGCCGAAACGTCGGCACAGCTCATCGAACTCTTGCTTCAGACCGTACGCAATCTCGAATAGGCAGCGGAGATCCCTTTTGACGGTGCTCAAATATCATTTTCAGGTTTGCCGGTCCGTTGTTGGCCGGCATCGACTACACCGTCCACGGCCTTGCGCACGTCACGCAGGAATGGCTCAATACCGCGCCTACGAAGAGCTTGCAACCAAGCGTCTCTAGCAGCGACGACTTCCTCATTCTGAGCCACGCCCATGGGTGGAGTGTTCCGCAGAGCCGTCAGCAACAGACCCACTGCGGTGACAACCATACTTGCCGCTGTCAATGCAGCGAAGACCCATCCCCCAGAGATCAAGGAGGAGGCGAGTGGCGACTCCGAGTTCACCAACTTCAAAAGATATCCGACAATCAGGAATATCGCCGTACCGGCCCCGGACAGGACAGGGAACAGTACGGCCACAACCGCAAGAAGGCCGGCGCCAGCCGGGACCGTAGACGAAGATTGATCGTCCGTTCCTGAACCTGGGTCTCGCTTTCGAACCTCAACGTAGTGGGCGTACTCGTGTGCTGCCGCCTCCGCGATGATTTCATCGGCGGTGAGGGCCATCGTGCGCAATTGCTCGGGATTGAGACGTCCAGAACTGCCGGGAGCGTCCGCAGTCAACACCTCGTCCAGGGTGCGCTCGAAATCTGGACGGTCCTCGGGAAGCAACGCTGAAATAGGGCTTGATTGATCCGTGGCCAGTGACGAGCGAGGTTGGTACGAGACTGGCTCGTCGAGGACGGGAGTCCGCCGCGCGAGCGAGGCAATGAGTTGTTGCATGAATGAGTCAGCCATCGCCTGTTACTCCCTCCGCTCGTGTGGGATCCGGACGGGAACCCTGGCCGGGGACAGAGTCGGAGGCATGTGACGGATCAAGCCCGGACTGTGGGGGTTGGACAGCATCAACGGCAATGCGGGGATCCAGCTCTGACCTACCACTCGGGATTGGCTGCGCCGCAGGCACGTGCGCCGGACCTGAACGCAGCATCTCCAACTCCGCCAACTTTCCGCCGGCCAACTGTTCCAGGACCTTCGGTGCAGCGATGCCGACTGCCATCACGCCAACCGGACCCCCTGCCTGTGTCGGCGGCGCGTGAATCGTGACCCATATCCGACGGATGAAAAGTGACCCCCACTGCGTCAGTTGATGTTGGTCATTCCCCGGTGTTGGCTGCG